>CACYAX010000201.1 GCA_902772435.1 uncultured Coriobacteriaceae bacterium
CGCTCGTGAGGCTCCTAAAGATTGCGTCTCGGTCGAAGTCGCCGCGGTGCAGGCCCGGGATCTCCTTGTATGCCTTGCAGATCGAGAGGCTGAACTCGGTGAAGATCGCGCTCATCTGCTCGTCTGTGTAAGGGCAGTCGTCCGTCACGATGAGCGTGGCAAAGCTGAACGCCACCAGCCACAGGTCGCGGAAGTAGCAATCCGCCTGCTCCGCGTCCATCCGGTAGATGCGCATGAGCGACGCGCGCACGAGGTCTTGGGAGAGCGCGAGCGCCTCCATGGCGCCCCCGCTCGTGCCATCGGGCCGCTGGAGAAAGAGCAGCTTGTAGAGCTCCGGCTCCTCCTTCGCGAAGCGGATGTAGCTCTGGCCGACGCCCAAGAAGGGGATGGGCTCCTCCAGGCCGCGCTCGACGTACGTACGGTAGAGGCCCTTGGCCGCCTCGTGGACCTCGTGCTTGAGCGCGTCCATCGAGTCGAAGTACGTGAACATCGGCCGCGTGGAGGCTCCGAGCTCGGAGGCGAGGGAGCGGGCAGTGAGCGAGGCGATGCCGCCAATGCGCGTCACGCGCAGGGCCGCCTCGACGATCTCTTCCTTGCTGAACTTGACGCTGGGAGGCATGACAATACTCTTTCTGACCTCTATACACATAGACAACAGTTGTTACGCAACACATGATACTCTTCCTCACAATGCGTGTCAATCGCCGAGGTAATCGAACATGCCGCCATCGGCTGCAACACATAATCAACCAATGGTTGATTCTCTCAACCAATATCTACTCCTAATCGCTCGCAGCGGACAGTCCTACGCCGTATCCTTGCACTAGTGAGAGGAGCAGCCATGAAGCCAGTCATTACCTTGGGAAGCAACATTTGCCGCCTGCGTAGAGAAGCCCACATCACGCAGGGTGACCTTGCGTCCTTCCTTGGCGTCACGAAGGCGTCCGTGTCGAAATGGGAGACGGGGCAGAGCTACCCCGACCTTGAGCTGCTGCCGAGAATCGCCACGTATTTCTCCACGACGATTGACGAGCTCGTGGGCTATCAACCTCAGTTGGACAAAGGCGGCATCGCGCGTGAATGTGCCCGTCTACGCGCGGCGTTCGCTGACGGTCCCTTCGATCAGGCCCACCGACAATGCCAGGAACTCGTGCGCGACTATTACGCGTGTTATCCCCTTATTGCGCAGATTGCACTCATCTACCTGAACCACTGGGACTTCGCAAAAGGGGAGGAGCGAGATGAGCTCGTAGGCGAGGCAATAGGACTCTGCCATAGGGTCAAACGTGGCTCTGAGTCGTCTGCCGACATCAAGCTCGCCGAGGCAGTCGAGGCGGCGTTTCTGCTTGCGTCTGGCGATTCCTGCGCTGTCGTCGAGATACTCGGCGAGACGCCCGAAGTGGACATGGGCACAGACATCCTGCTGGCGAGCGCCTATGGCGCATTGGGTCGCCTCGACGAGGCGGACATGACGCTGCAGGGGCCCCTCTTCGAATCGCTTGTGCTTGCCCTCAACAGGCTTTCGCAACTCGCCATGTTGTATGTCTCTAACCCAGAGAAACTTGAGGTTGCCCACGAACGAGCCATGGCGATCGTCGAGGCGTTCGACATGGAGAAGATCTTCGTGAACACCGCTGCCGTCCACCTGTCGTTCGCAACGGCGTTTGTGGCAGGCGGAAACGTTCAGCGTTGTCTCGATTGCCTCGAAGATTACGAGCGGGCATGCAAGGCGCTCGATTTCCCCATCAAGCTGCATGGGGACGCCTTCTTCGACAAGGTGGTGGCGTGGCTCGAAATGGTCAACACCCTTGGGACAAGCGTTCCGCGCGACGAGGCTCTTGTCAAGAAGAGCATGCTTGAAAGTGTGTCTGCCAACCCCGCCTTTGCCGCCATCGCAGAAGAGCCTCGCTTTCGTCGGATTGTGGCGAACCTTGAGAGGATGTCCTGATGAAGCGTCTCGTTATCTATCTCTCCCTAACCTTTGGCCTTACGTGGGGGCTGCTGATCCCAGCTGGCTTCGCCCTCGGCACGTTCGAGCGGGGGGAGACCTCGTCTGCACTCATGATGGGGCTCATCGCCCTCAGCATGTTCTTTCCGCTCGTCGGCGCGCTTGTGGCCAATGCCTCTTGCAAGCCGGAAGAACGCATCGACCTTGCCGTTAAGCTGCATGTTAAGCAGAACGTGCGTAGCTACCTCATGGCGTGGTTTATGCCCGCCGGCTTAGCCTTGCTTGGCTGCGTGCTGTTCTTTGCCGTGAACCCCCAGTGGTTTGATCCGACCATGCAGTCCTATTTGGTGTCGACGGCCGCCTCGGCGGGCCTATCCCCAAGTGAGCTGAGTTCCACCATGCCACCGACGCCAGTCGTGCTTGGCTCGACAATTGTGTTTTCGCTCACGGTCGCCCCGTTCATCAATGCGATTCCCGCGTTCGGCGAGGAGCTTGGTTGGCGCGGCATGCTGTTTCCCACGCTTTCCGAGCTCATGTCCGAGCGTTCCGCAGCGCTGGCGTCGGGCGTCATCTGGGGCCTCTGGCATGCGCCCGCCATCGCGATGGGTCACAACTACGGTATGGGCTATGCCGGTTTTCCCCTTGCGGGGGTTCTGACCATGACGCTGACCTGCACGGCGATGGCCTGCTGGCTTTCCCTCCTGCGTGTGCGCTCGGGCAGCGTGTGGCCATGTGCGTTGGCTCACGGGGCCTTTAATGCAATCGCTAACGTTGGCCTGGTGTTCTGCGCCTGTGGCCAAACGCTGCTTGGACCCAGTCCGCTTGGCCTTTTGGCGGGTCTGCCAATGATAGTGGTCGGCGCCATGTGCTGGCTCCGCCTCTCTCCGACGACGGCCGCCGCATAGAGTCAAGTGGAACAAGGGACGGAGGTTTGTTCCACGTCACCCGCCATGTGTGGAACAAACCTCCGTCCCTTGTTCCACGCCCTCATTCGCCCGTCGGACTGACGATTCGGCTCACGTATTCGAGCCGGCGCTCGAAGTTCTCCGCGGTGATGAGGGCGAACCCCTCGTTATCGTCACTGAGCAGGATGAGCCGCTGTCCCGCCTGGAGTCCGAAGTGGTCGCGGGCGGCCTTCGGGATGACGATCTGGCCGCGCTCGTTCATCGTGACGACGCCCCACATGTTCTTTCCTTTGGGGGCGGGAGGCATTACGCGACCATCGTCCGTCTCCTCGGTCCTCAGCAACCCGTCCACCGTGGTGCCATAGACCTGTGCGAGGCGGGAGCACTTTTCGATGTCGGGGATGGTTGCCCCGCTTTCCCACTTTGCATACGCCTGGCGCGAAATGCCGATCCTTTCCGCAATCTCTTCCTGCGAGAAGCCGTGCATGCCTCGCAGCATGAGCAGGTTGTCTTTGAGCATGTCCGCCCCCTACAGGTCCGTTACCTCAAAGCTGGCTGTGGCGCTTTTCAGCGCGAGAGCCGTGAGACTGATATAGCACACCACGCCTACCGCGAGCAATCCGAGCTGCAGGGGCAGGTGGTCAAAGCCGAACGCGTTGAGTGATTCCAGTCCGGGGATGTGGTGCAGGGTCTCGGCAATCACGATCACGACAAAGGCTGCGACGATAAAGGTCACGAAGGGTTTCGCGAACTTGTACGACGTCTTGAAGAAACCCGCGATGAAGATGAGATTGAACAGACCGAACATCAC
>CACYAX010000202.1 GCA_902772435.1 uncultured Coriobacteriaceae bacterium
GTCGAGGTCTCGACCGTGGTGCTCGACTCCGAGCTGAACGAGCAAGCCGCAACGCCAAGGGCGAGGACGCCCGCAAGGCCCATCACGAGTACGGGATTGTTGGTCCTAAACTTCATAGCTGTCTCCTTCTTAGGGATTAAAACTGGGGCTCGTACGAGCTCCCCAACTGCTGCGCATAAGTTAAGGACTATATCACCCGGCTTGCCAGCAGAAAGCTAGTTCAAACCCTGCATTACATCTAATTATGAACCACTAGCTAAACCTTTCGTCCCTGCGAACGGGAATCTTACGGGATACGAGCAGCAGCACAATGAGACGGGTCGCTATCATATCCCTTATCTGTAAGAAATAGAGGGGAGATCGGTTCACGTGTTGACAGACAGACTTAACCTAAAGACGGTAACCCTTGCCGCCGTTTTGGCGTTCTCGCTATTCGGTGCCGCAGGCTGCGGTGCCCAGACCTCAACGGACGACAGCACGGGTCAGGCGGAAACGAGTGAGACCACAAGCGAGGCCACGTCCTCCGAAACCAACGCCCAGGGCTTCTCGCCTGAGTACATGCAGGCGTTCGGCGTCACCGGCATCATGAACAGCTTTGCCGACGAGGACATCTATGAGGGAACCATCACGAGCCCCGAAGACGCGCAGGCCGTGGTCGAGGGTCTCGTCACCAAGATCGGTGGCGACGAGACGACCAAGCTCGAGCTCATGTTCGTACGCCCGACCGAGGACCACACCTACTACATCTTCCGCCAGAAGGCGGGTGACGTGTTCGTGCATGGCGCGACGGTGAAGCTCGTGACCGACAAGGACGGCAAGGCAACGGGCCTCATCAGCTCCATCATGCCCGCGATCCAGCTCGAGGACCTCGACAACTGGGCCGTGTCGCAAGAGGATGCCGAGAAGGTCGTGCTCGAGGCGTGCGCATCTGAAGGCGCCCCCGATGCCGAGATCATCTCCGGGGCGACCGAGCAGACCATCATCCCCATCCAGAACGGCGCCGAGCAGTACCGCTACGTCTGGGTCGTGTACACCAAGAACTTCTATGAGGGCTCGCACGTCGCCTACCTCGCCCACTACGTGGGTGAGGACGGTACGTACCTCTACAACCTCGGCGTCGCCGAGCCGGGCAACGCCGACTCCCTCTCGGGATCCGCGTCGGCCTTCGCATTCGACAACTTCGAGCAGAGCACCTGGACGGGCACCGTAACCACCCACGATGGCGCCACCAAAGAGATCACCGTGCCGACCCTCACCGATGCGGAGACGGGCGACATCATCCTGGGAGATGCCAAGCGCAAGATCCTCTGCGCGGACTACGCCGAGTTCAACTTCAAAGAGACGATCAGCCCGCGCGTTGCCGCCGATGGTAAGTTCGACGACAAGGAGCTGCTGGTCTACGACTGCTTCGTCCGCGTATGGGACTTCTACGACAGCATCGGCTGGACGGGCCCTGACGACGAGGGAACGCCGTCCCTGCTGCTCATGGACATGGTTACCGAGAAGGGCGATCCCATCCAGAATGCCTGTTACGCCGGCAAGAGCTGGGGATTCCAGACCTTCGCGTTCAACCGCATCGACTTTGACGGTGAGTGCACCGACGTCATCGCCCACGAGTTCACCCATTGCGTGACCTCCACCACCATGACCACCAACCTCTACGTCAACGACCTCGGCGCCATCAACGAGGGCATGAGCGACATCCTCGGCAACCTGGTCGAGATGCTCATCGAGGACCAGCCCGAGGGCGCCTGGATCATCGGCGAGAACGAGGGTGGGGAGAACCCCTATCGCTCGATGAGCGATCCGCACAAGTATGCGCAGCCCGAGTTCGCGTGGGACGCCTACTACGGCCCCGCCGTCGTTGAGCCCAGTCCGGCCAACGACAACGGCGGCGTGCACATCAATTCCTCGATGCTCAACATCATTTCGTACAAGCTTGACCAGGCGGGCATGGATCCCAGTGACCAGTTCTACTTCTGGATGAACGTCGCCTTGGCCATGTCGCCGCTCACCGACTACCCGCAGATGGTCTACCTGCTCCCCTGGTGCATGGAGCAGGCGGGGTATCCGCAGTACGTCGACGCACTCAACAAGGCCATCGAGGAAGCCAAGTACAACACGACCGAGCTGTCTTCCACGCTTCCCGAGAACACGGGCGTCATCACCATCCAGCTTCCCGACGAAGCCCTGAGTCTGGCAGGTTCGATGCGCCTCACCGTGGTCGATGAGGACACCGAGCTGACCTGCGTCTCTTGGCCTGAGGGCGAGACGGGCAAGATGACGGTCGTCCTTCCCGCTGGCAACTACGCCCTTGGCCTCGAGCTCTTTGATGGGGATGGTCCCATCGAGACGAAGCTCTACGGCGAGAGCGGCTGGAAGACGCGCGAGAGCGAGCTCGACTTCAGCGAGACGGCCACGGTCAAGGCCGGCGAGACCGTCGAGCTGACGTCGGTCGGCCTCGACCAGTGGTCGGCGGCGACCGAATCCGCCGCAGACGCCGCGTAACGAGCACGAGCTTCCACAGACCAGGGCCCGGGCGAATCGAGGTTCGCCCGGGCCCTTTGCTTTGTTCTGGTTACCCTCTGGGTATGCGGGCAGCCTTACTGGGTGATGGTGATGTGCGACCCGCAGAACGGGCAGGTCACGGTCTCGCCCACGCGCCCCTTGACCGAGGCGTTGCAGGACGGGCAGCGATAGGCGATGACGGGCGCGGCCTGGGCGCGCTTCTTCTCGAAGGCGTTCTCGAACGATCCGAGGACCCTGCCGAAGGCGTCTGCGATCTTGTCGCCGTCCTCAAGAGCACCGACACCCTTGGCCTTGAGCTTGTCATCCGGCGCGTCCGTACCGACCAAGATGTTGCTGATGGCGTTGATCCACGAGCGCACCTCGTCTTTGGGCTCCATGCCCCAGAACACGAAGGACTCGAGGCTGCTCTTGAACGAGACCTCGAGCTTTACGTCCATGAAATCGGAGGTGTCGAGCCTGCACTGCGGCACACCGTCCACGATGCGGATGTCGGCCAGCGGGAACACCTCATAGCCCTTGACCTTGCCCGTGAGCCCCTTCTTGGGAATGATGATGTTCTGGTTGGTGAGGATCATCTCGGAGTATTTGTGCGAGGCAAACGACGAGCCCTTCTCGTGGTATACCTCGGCAGCTTTCAGGACCACATACTCGTCGGGCGCGAACTCATATCCTGCCATGATGACCTCCACACATTAGAAATGGCTTCTGAGAGATGGTATCACGTAGCCGCGATTCGGCAACGACAACGGGGCAAATCGTCTCTCCGCCTTTGTCGAGCGCAAGCAGGCACTTTACCGTTGACTTGACACACAGCTCTGCCATAATTCTGATGGTTATACTGCTATTTTTCGCAGGTATACATCCAGATAAAGGAGGAAATCATGGCACAGGATAACACTCAGGCAGAGGCTCTCAAGGGTGCGGCGATCGCAGGCGTTATCGCGCTCGTCCTCCTCGTCATCATCGACGGCATCCTCAACATCGTGTTCGGCGATCCGTTCTTCAGCATGCCGGGCGTCTCGACCATGATCGTCGACGCGGTCATTGTCGTGTGGTGTGCATGGAGCGGCTATCGCAACGTGATGAACGGTGGCACCTGGTACGCTCCCAAGAAGTAGCCTGGTCACA
>CACYAX010000203.1 GCA_902772435.1 uncultured Coriobacteriaceae bacterium
ACGGATGACGAGCTCTCGCTGGTATGTCTGACCTGCAGCGTACCTGCGCAGACACTGGCGCGCGAGGACGGCTGGCGCGCGTTCTGCGTGGAGGGACCGCTCGACTTCTCGCTCGTGGGCATCCTGGCCAAGATTGCGGCCGTGCTCGCGGAGGCAGGCGTCGGCATCTTCGCCGTTTCCACCTACAATACGGATTACGTGCTGGTCAAGGAGTCTGACTTCGAGCTAGCCGCTGACGCGCTTGCAGATGCGGGGTATCGCTTCGTCTGACTCTCCGTCCGCGCTCCACCTCTTGCCCATGGCCCTTGCTGCTCGGCCAACGCCCCTCCCGCGCACTCCACCTGCGCTCGCCCCGCATGTCCCCTCGCAGGCTACGTTTCCGCATGTCGCGCGTGCTACCATCGGTTTCAGCGACACATGCAGATGAGAGGGGAGCGGTCATGAGCGGCTTGTTTGACAGGATCTTCCACGGCGGGCGCGATGGGGAAGGCTCCGCCGACACGTATGAGAACCACACCTACGGGCCCCTGCTCACGCACTGGATCAACGTGACCCCCATGGAGTCGAAGGACGAGCTGTGCCAGGTGAGGCGCCTCGACGTGGTGGCGCATGTCTGCGGCATCTATGCCGAGGTCACGCAGACCATCACCCTCTACAACCCCAACAGGCGCGACATCTCTGCGCAGCTTGACGTGCCCCTGCCGGACCGTGCAGTTATCTGCGGGTATGGCCTCGAGATCGACGGGCAGATCGTGGACGGCGTGGTCGTGCCCAAGGAGGAGGCCCGCGTCATCTTCGAGACCGAGCAACGCCGCATGGCGGACCCGGGCCTCGTGGAGGCGGTGCGCGGCAACCTGTACAGCACGCGCGTGTACCCCGTGCCCGCGCGCGGCACCCGCTCCGTGCGCCTGAGCTACATGACCCCGCTGCTGCTGGCTGCCGACGGCTCCGCCACGCTTGACCTGCCCATGCCGAGCACGCACCTCGAGGAGCGCACGATGCGCATCAGCGTGGAGCAGCTCGACGGGCCCGCGCCAGTCATCACGGGTCTTGCGGGCGCCACGGTCGAGCAGCATGACTACAGCTGGAGCGTGGAGACTACGGAGACCGACCTCACGCCCGACATGCCGGTGCGCGTGGCGATGCCCGAGCTGCCCGATTCGTTCTTGCTCACGGAGCTGGATGGCGAAGGTACCCTGTGGTTCTGCGCGTCTTCGCGGGAGTCTGCACCTGCTGCAGATGACGCGCCGCGCATCACGGCGCTCACGGTGCTGTGGGACGCGTCGGGTTCGCGTGCGGGGCTCGATCACGCGCAGGAGCTGGAGCTTCTGCGCACCTATGCTGCGGCAGAGAGCGTGCAGACGCTCACGCTCGTGGTCTTCGCGGACCGCGTGCGCGAGGTGAAGAGCTTTGCCACGGCCGACGAGCTGGTGAGCTGCGTGTCCGCTCTGCGCTACGACGGCGGCACCGATTTCGAGGCGCTTTCTCGCGGGCTCGCGGAGCTCGAGCCTGCGTGCGCGGGCATGGCTACTGGTTCAGCGTGCGTGCTCTTCACCGACGGCCTTGACACGCTGGCGCTCGAGCAGTTCTCGCTGCCCGATGGCTGCAGCGTGGTCTCGCTGGTGAGCGGCATGCAGCGTGATGCCGAAGCGCTGCGCCAGGGCTGCCGTGGGCCGGTGCTCGACCTCTCGCAGGCTCCGCAGACTGCGGCTGAGCTGGCGGCCCTGCTCGTGGGTGCCGGACGCTTTGGCGTGGGCGACGTGCGTGGCACGGGACTCGCCGATGTCTGCGACATGAGTGCGCCTGCGGGCGGCAGGCGCGTGGTCATCGGCAAGGCACTGTATAGCGGGGCCACGCTGCAGATTGGTGAAAGCGAGCCGCTCGAATTGAGCAAGGCTGATGCGCACGAGGGCTCCGTGCTCTCCCGCGCCTGGGCGGCGCGCCGCATCACGCTCCTCTCGCCGCGTAAGGACGAGAACGCAAACGAGCTGCTTGAGCTGGGCAAACGCTATGGTATGGCGTCGCCTGCCACCTCGCTTCTGGTGTTGGAGTCGCTCAGCCAGTGGCTGCGCTACGACATCGAGCCGCCTGCGTCGTGGAAGGAGATGCACGATGCGTGGAAGGAGGCGTCGCCTGGCAGGATGCGGCTGCGCACGAAGCGGCAGCGCAAACGCGAGCACCTGGAGCAGCTCAAGGCCGAGTGGGCGCACCTCCTCGAGTGGTGGGAGCGTGACTACAGCGCGCCGCGTGCTGACGAGGGTACTGGTGCGCGCGTGTGCCCCCGCTGTGGTGCGGCGCTCCCGCAGGGTGCACGGTTCTGCTTAAGCTGCGGCAGTCCGGTGCAGCCTGCGGGAGGGGCGGATATGTCCGAGCTCTTCCATGAGTACTTTGAGGAGGAGGGACTTGCCGACAATGTGGCGGCTCCCATGTCGGCGCCGGACTCCGCGCCGATGCCCACGTCCGCGCCGTACCCCGCGCATATGCCTGAGTCGATGTCGCGCCCCGCGCAGTTCGCAGGCTCGGCTCCGCGGGCCCGGGTGATGCGGGCCGTGATAGACGCTGAGGAAGGTTCGGACGCGATGGGCACTGCGGCCGTGGACGGCCTTCGCAGGTCCATTTCGGCCGTGCCCGAAGACCCGTCCATGCGCGTGAGCGTGAAGGCGTGGATGCCTGACGCGCCGTACCTCATGGCGCTCGACGAGGCAGCCGGTGCGGGTGCCGACGCTGCGCGCGACGTCTACTTTGCCCAGCGCAAGGACTTCCGCACCTCGCCCTCGTTCTTCCTCGACTGCGCAGGTTGGTTCCTGGCGCACGACGACGCGAGCTTCGGCGTGACGGTGCTCACCAACCTCGCTGAGCTGCGAATCGAGGACGCGGGCCTGCTGCGCGTGATGGCGTGGCGGCTGCGCGAGGCGGGCATGCTGGAGATGGCGCTCGTGGCCCTGCGGCGCGTGCAGCTGCTGCGTTCCGAGGACTCGCAGAGCTACCGTGACCTGGCGCTCGTGCAGAGCGAGCTGGCGCGCGAGGCCTACGCGGATGGGCGTGAGCAGGAGGCCCGCGCGTATCTGATGGAGGCGCTCAGCATCTATAAGAAGATCGCGCTCACGCCGTGGGACCGCAGGCCGCTGGCCATCGCGCTCTTCGCGGTGGAGGAACACAACGTGCTGAAGGCTTGGGCGGAGGAGCAGGAGTGGAGCGTGCCGGTTGAGCTTCCGTCGCTGGGCGCGGGGCTTACCGGCGTGCTCGCGTGCGACTTGCGCATCACGCTGGCGTGGGACGCGGACGAGACCGACGTGGACATCCACGTGACCGAACCGACGGGCGAGGAGGCGTACTACGCGCACAACCGCACCTTCAGCGGCGGGCGCGTGTCGGAGGACATCACCGACGGCTTTGGGCCCGAGCTCTACGAGGTCCGCAAGGCGGAGGCGGGCACCTACCTCATTCGCGCGCACTACTTCGCGTCGCACCAGCAGACCGTGTTTGGGCCTGCGACCTGCACGCTTACGGTGTACAGCGACTGGGGGAGGGCCAACCAGACGCAGTCCGTCACGACCATGCGGCTCGACCGCGAGCGCGAGATGATCGAGGTGGGCACGGCTTCGTATGGCGCGGCGCGGGCGGAGGA
>CACYAX010000204.1 GCA_902772435.1 uncultured Coriobacteriaceae bacterium
GCCTGCGGGATGAAACGGGCTCGCGCGCAGCAAGACCCTGAAAGGGTCATCGCTCAGTAACCGAGGGTACGAGCGGAGCGAGCACCCCCGGATGCAAGCAAGACTGGTTATACGCACCCCAAAGGGGTGCCCCAGCAGATGGCTCGGCGACCCCGTCAGGGTCGGGATATGGAGGATGACGGCAAAGTCCGGGGGTGCTCGCTACGCTCGTACCCTCGGTTACTCAGCGGAGACCCCTAAGGGGTCTATCCGGCTCGCGCGCAGCCTTCGTTAAACTCCAAACTCTAAACTCTAAACTCTAAACTCTAAACTTAAAAACTACTCTAAACTCTAAACTCTAAACTCTAAACTAATCATGAAGGAGACGACGAAGAGGACAGTCAAGAGGATTGTGGACATCGTGATCACGGTGCTTACGGCGCTGCTCACGGCGCTGACCACCACCAGTTGCATGGGACACGGCCCGTTCTGATGCCGAATCACGGTGCCGAAGGGAAAATTCCCGGAAAGAAACCAAAAGGGCGTGCGGAACGCTTGGAAATGAGGACACCCCGTCAGGTCAGAGGACTTGGCGGGGTGTTTTCTTGTCTTGTATCGAGCGGGCTTTACTTCATGAGCACCTTGCGGCCTCCCACGATGACGATGCCGCGGTAGCCGGGGCGTACCTGCTGCCCGGAGAGGTTGTAGCGGGGAGCGGCGAGGAGGTCGGGGGTGTCGGAGGAGGGCGCGGTGGCGGGCGTGTTGAGCGTGCACTTGAGTTCCACCTTGTCGATATTGCAGTTGGCATCGGTGATGGTGAAGCGCAGGATCTGCTCGCCCTCGGCCAGGTGGCGCGTGAGCTTGCCCGTCATGACCTTGTAGGTGTCCCATCCGCCGGTGGGCGTTACGGTGACCTTAGCGAGCTGGGTGACGGTGGTTCCCTTGACGAGGTTGATGGTGAATCCTCCGTTGGAGCTGGCTCCGTTGGAGCAGGTGGCCTCGAAGGCGTACTCACCGGGCTCTGTGACGCGCACGGAGTATTCCGTCCACTCGCTCTTGGAGGTGTAGCCGATGGCCGTTCCGCCGTTGCCCTTGACGAGGTCCAGTCCCTCGTTGTCGTTGCGGTACTTGGCGTCGCCCTGGTCGTTGTCGTCGGAGTCGTGGAAGGTAAATGCCTCGCCTCCCTGGTCGAAGTTCTCGGCCTCGATGATGCCCGGCAGGACGACGGTGCTGCTCTTGTAGGGGATGCGTTTGCCGTTGACTTTCAGGTTCTTCTTGGCCGATGTGCGGGACTTGCCGAGGGTGTTTGTGGCCACGGCCACGATGCTGTAGGTCCCCTTCTCGGCGGGCTTGAAATAGAGCTCATAGGGTTCCTCGGTGAGGGTTCCGATGAGGAGGTCGTTGGCGTAGACGCTGACGCGGGCGATGGGTGCGTCCTCCAGCTTGGAGGTGGCGGTGAGGGTGATGAGCGCCGAGTCGCCGGCGGCGATGGTGGCGGGCGTGACGGTCTTTATGGCGGCCACGATGTTGGCCTTGTCCTCATCGTAGCGGCTGAATGTCAGGCTCTTGATGATGAATCCGCCCTTGGTGATGTTCATGCAGAGGACGTGGCGCCCTGCGGTGAGGGGCATCTTCAGCTGGGCGTGCAGGGTCTGGTAGTCGCGTGTGCCGCCGGTCTTGGGCACGTCGATGAAGTCCGTGAGGTAGTCGAGGTTCTCGAATCCGTACTCGGCGAGGTAGAACGAGCCTCCGCTCTTGGCGGCTGCCACTTCGGCGTCGAGCGTGTAGATGCCTTCCTCGGCGACGTCCACGGTGTATTCCATCCAGGCGCCGTCCTTGGTGGCGGTGAGGCTGCGCGAGGCGTTGTTGTAGCTGACTCCTGCCAGTCCTTTGTCGTACTCGCCCGCCTGGATGGTGCCGGGCAGCTGGGGCACGGCGTCGGGGTATGGCTGGCGCTTGGTGGTTCCGCTGAGCACGTTGATGGCGGAGTAGCGTTCGTAGGTGGAGCCGTCGGTGGTGGTGACCACGGCCTTCAGGTTCTTGGTGCCGGTGGTGGTGGCGGTGTACTCTGCCAGGTACGGAGCCTCGGTCATGGTGGCGATGAGGGTGTTGCCCACGTAGAGCTCCACCTTCTCAATGGTCTTGGTGGCCATGCGCGCGCGCACCATGATGGGGAGGACATCATTCTTGGCCACGTTCAGGGCGGCGGGTCGGATGTAGACGGAGGCCTCCTTCTTCATTCCGGGGAAGGGGCTCTTGGCGGTGCGTGCGGCTTCGGAGGCCATGTATTCCTTCAGCCAGGTCATGGCGGGGCGTTCCTTTCCGCCGCGGTAGATGCCGGAGTTGCCGTCGGTGACCCATGTGGCTCCGTAGACGTATCCCCAGAGGGTGATGCCGGCGCAGTAGGGCTTCTCCCACATGTAGGGAATCTGCTCCTTGTAGCGCTGCAGCTGCTTGGCGTCGTCGCTGGTGCCGATGTCGTACTCCGTGCTGTACATGGGCATCTTCAGGGACGTCTGAATGCGTGCCTCGGCGTTCTTGAAGTTGTTGACATCGCAGTCGGTGAGGTCGTGGCTCTGGCATCCGTAGGCATCGATGGGTGCTCCGGCGTCGCGCAGGGCCTTGACGAGCTCAATGAACTCGTTGGTGTTCCACTGGAAGGTGTTGTAGTCGTTATAGATGAGGATGGCGTCCGGCCAGCGCTCGTGGGCCATCTCGAAGGCCTTGATGAGCCAGTCGAAGCCCGTCTTTCCGCCTCCGCCCAGGCTCTCCTTGATCATGGGATTGTCCTTCTGGTGGGTGCCCACGGCCTCGTTGACGACGTCGAACATAGGCATCGTGGGGTACTTCTTCTTCACGGCATCGAACCAGCTGACGATGGCGGTGAAGCGGTCTTTGGGCGAGAGGGAGGGGAGCCATCCGGGGTACTGCGCGCCCCAGACGAGGGCGTGGAACTTGTAGGTGAAGCCGTGCTGCTTGGCGTAGTCGAAGGCCCGGTCGCACCCCCAGTTGTAGGAGCCGCGGTTGCCCTCGACGGAGCCCCACTTGGACTCGTTCTCGCAGGTGACCTGGTTCCAGAGTTTGTAGAACTGGGGCACACCATCGCCGGCATCCATCTGATAGCGGGTGGTGATGTTGCCGATGAACTTGTCGGGGTTGGAGGAAATCTGCGCGGCCGCGCCGAGGGGCATCAGCGCGAGCAGCGCCAGCAGAAGTAGGTTACGTCGTTTCATTGTGTGAGAAAGAATGGTTTTGCGCGGCAAAGGTACTGCTTCTTGCGCACGTGCGCCTGCACGTACGTTCCTTTTTCTTCTACTATTGTATCATGGGGCTTTTTTTAGCGCCCCTTGTACATATCGTCGTAGTACTTCTGGTAGTCGCCGGAGGTGACGTTGTCCATCCAGGCCTCGTTGTCGAGGTACCATCGTACGGTCTTCTCGATGCCCTCCTCGAACTGGAGCGAGGGTTCCCATCCGAGCTCGCGCTGGAGCTTGCGGGAGTCGATGGCGTAGCGCAGGTCGTGGCCGGCGCGGTCGGTGACGTAGGTGATGAGGTCGAGGTCTGCTCCCTCGGGGCGGCCGAGCAGGCGGTCCACGGTCTTGATGAGCACCTTGATGATGTCGATG
>CACYAX010000205.1 GCA_902772435.1 uncultured Coriobacteriaceae bacterium
ACCTGGTCGGTCGTGAGCGCGGGCGACTTGACGCCCGGCGCGCCGAAGATGTCCACCTCGGAGGGCGCGAAGAGGCCCTGGTAATTGCGCCCGAGGCCCATGGTCAGCTGGATGAAGAACTTGGCGCCATAGGGGCGCGTGCGGTTGAGCATCTCGTCAGAGGTGGTGAGGAAGGGCGTTGGGTTGGTGCGGAAGGTGCCGCCCAGCGCGCTGAACGGATCGACATCGCTGTCGGTGTTGAGGGCACCCGTCTGCAGGAGGCCGAAGCCGCCCTGGGCGCGCCGCACGAAGTAGTCGATGCCGTCCTTGCTGAACTCACCGTGGGGGCCGAGATAGCTGCCCGTGGTGGTCGGCGCCATCACGAAGCGGTTCTTGATGACACACGAGCCGATCTTGAACGGGCTGTTGAGGTTGGGATAGAGTGCCATGGCTTCTCCTCTCCTAAAGGGGCGGCGCACCGCTTGAGCCGCCCTGGGGACCGCTCGATCCCCATGCAGCAACTACGTGCTTGTCCCCATCTTATGCGCTAGAGACAGGTGTGGGTGGCCCCTTGGCCAAATGGCGTGCCGTACGGCACCGTTGCTCTATAATCGCCTCAAATACTTAAGGAGGACTTCATGGCAATCTCACGCGAAATGGCCGAAGAGCTCGCCGAGCTTCTCCCCGCGTCGCTTGTCTGTACGGACTCGCGCACGCGACTTCTCTGCGTGTACGAACTCGTCCGTCGCCTCACCGACGCCAAGCACCGACTATCCAATGCCGACATTCGCCTCATCATGGAGGTACGTTTTGGCAAGCAGAAAACGCCCGCAGAGAACACCCTCGCTGCCGACCTGAGAAGCATTGCGGAGGCGAGCATGCCGGGGTGCGAGCTCCACATCACCCCCTCGGGCGTATGGTTCGAGAACTCCCAGCTCACGCCGGCAAACATTCGACTCCTCATCAACGCCGTGCAATCCTCGCGGTTTCTCACTTCCGAGCAGGACGGCGAGCTCCAGGAAGGGCTCGGACGTCTGGTGAGCGCGTTCCAAGAAGACGACCTCATGTCCGAGGTGTACGTGGACCAGCGCGTGCCCAAAAGCTATCAGGAAGTGTTCGACACGGTCGACACCATTTCGCAAGCCATGCGCAGGGGCCGCAAGATCGAGTTCGTATATACCTACACCGGATTCGACGGACGTCCGCACCCGCTCGAAGGCGACAATGGATCGCAGCTACGCGTGGAGACCCCGCTAGCCCTCCTCTTCTCGGAATCAAACTACTACGTCGAGACGTGGGCTTCCGACCCCTGGCGCCACGGATCCAAGCTGCTGCGAAGCCGCGTTGACCGCATGATCAACGCGCGGGTCTCTGACGAACCAGCCGATGACACCCCCGAAGTACGTGAGCTACGGCGTACCACGCGCCGTCGCATGGTCGAAGGCTTCGAGATGGTCAACGGCACGTCGCGTCACGTCTTCTTGCGTGTGCGGGCAGATATGAGCAACGTGATATTTGACCGGTTCGGTTTTGCCATCAAGTTCTCTCAATTCGAAGGAGAGCCAGGCTCGCCCACGTCGACAGCCCTCACCATGGTTCGCGTCGCGGAGTCGTTCACGTTCTTCCGTTGGCTTTCCGCAGCAGGATCGCGCATCGTCATGGTCGAGCCTCCGAGCAGCCTCATTCTCAGCACGAGTCCGTGGAAGCGCGAGCTCACGCACGTGAATCGGGCTCAGCTCACGGATGACTATCGCTCGATGACAGAAGGCTACCTCGCCTATCTCGAAAGCGCGGAGTCGCCATACCTGGAGGTTCGCTGATTCGATGTGCGCGATAAGCCGCTTCGAGACCTCTAGAGCCTGCGCCGCTTGCGCAGCCAGAGCATGAGGATGCCGCAGAACAGGATCGTCAGGATGCAGATGATGCCGAAGCCATGCGCGGTGTTGGCAAGCGGCATGAAGTCGCCGTTGACGTTCATGCCGTAGAAGCCGCTCACGATCGTGGGGATGGTCATGATGATGGTGACCCACGTGAGGCGCTGCATGACGTCGTTCAGGCGCAGGTCCATGACCGACGAGAGCAGGTCGCGCGTGCCGTCGATGACGTCGCGGTAGATCTGGGCCATCTCGATGGCCTGCTGGTTCTCGACGTAGGCGTCCTCGAGCAGCTCGTCCATGCCCTCGTGGCGGCGCAGCCTGGTCGAGCGCTGGAGCCGTGCCAGCACGTTGCCGTTCCCGCGCAGCGAGGTGGAGAGGTAGACGAGTGAGGTCTCGAGCCCGTGCAGGGCCACGAGGTCGGCCTCGCTGCGGACGTCGTCGATGCCGGTCTCGAACTCTATGCGGCGACGGTCTATGTCGGCCAGCACGCGCTGGATGAGCAGGGCGTTGCGCAGGAGGATCGTGACGACGAAGCGGCTGCGCGACCACGTGGAGAAGCCCCGCACGCGCCCCTCGTGGAACGCCGAGAGGAACTGCGGGTCCTCGGAACAGACGGTCACCACGTAATCGTGCAGCAGGAAGATGCCCAGCGGCACGGTGTTGCGCGCGCGTTCGCCGTACATGTGCTTCGCCGAGGGGGTGTCCACGAGGACCATGAGGTTCTCGCCATCGAATTCCACGCGCGTCTTCTCCTCGGGGTCGCTCGCGGCCATGAGGTCGTCGCGGTCGATGCCGAGCGTGGTGGAGATCTCGTTCACCTCGTCGAGGGTGGGGTTCACGAGCTTCACCCAAGTGCCTGGCTCGAGCTCTTTGACTTGGGAGGTGACGCCGTCCGTCGTGAGGTAATACTCGATCATGCCACTCCCCCATCCGCTCGTCGACCTGCACTGCACCACATTGTACGCCGTGGCACGCGAACTGGCACGAGGGGTTTCCCAACGGATGGAGGAAACTGTACGCGGCGCGATGATGCCCTGCGCTGCCATCGGTTCGCGTAGAGTGCCTGTAGACGCAAAACCCCAGCGTCCCGCATGGACGCGGCGCGCCTAGAATGGGATGCGGACCAAACGAAACACCAGGAATCGAGGAGCACTGACATGGCATTTGACGGAACGTATGACGTGACCATTGACGCGATGGGCAAGCAGGTGAGCGGCACGCTCGTCATCACGACCGCGGGCACCCAGGCGTCGGGGACGTTCACCCTCGGCGACATGCGGGTGGAGCTCGAGGGCGGTCAGATCAAGGGCGACCAGATCACGGGCAGCGTCGTGGCCCCCACCCCCATGGGCGAGATGAAGCTCAAGGTCAAGGCCACCGTCGCGGGCGACATCATCTCCGGCACCCTCAACGCGTTCATTGCCAACGCGACCTTCACGGGCACGCGCGTCTAGAGGCACCGCGCGGCGATGGGAAAGCGGCCACAAGAATACTTCGTGCGGTGTGCCAGCGGTTTTGAGGACATCCTGATACGCGAACTCAAGGGCATCGGCTGCAAGCGCGTCCGGCCCCAGGTGGGCGGCGTGGCGCTCTTCGGATCGCTGCGCGATGCCTATCGCGCGTGTCTCTGGAGCCGCGTGGCGACCCGCGTGCAGCTGATGCTCGCCCGTGTGCCTGCGGAAGATGCCGACCAGCTCTATGAGGGCATCC
>CACYAX010000206.1 GCA_902772435.1 uncultured Coriobacteriaceae bacterium
GAGGAGCTCGTCATCGAGAGCGCCCAGAAGACCGGCCACATCATCACCATCGAGGAGGCCTCCATCGTGGGCGGCCTCGGCACCGCCGTCGCCGAGGTCCTCAGCGAGAAGTGCCCCACGCCGCTGCGCCGCATCGGCATGAACGACGAGTTCGGCCGCTCGGGCAACGGCGCCGAGCTGCTCGACTACTACGGCCTCAACGCCGAGCATATCTGCAAGGCTGCGCACGAGCTCTGCGACTAGCGCGCCACGTGGCATAGACCGCTTAAGGCGACCGTCGGCCCAAACGCCGACGGTCGCCTTCTCTGTGCGCAGGGCAGCTCATCGGCACCGTTTACCAGCAGGTATATCTGCCGCATGCGAAGGGTTACAATCATCTGAGGTCACGAACGAGAGGAGCCGACATGCCAGGAAAGCGCGCCAACGTCATCAGCTGGGACGAGTTCTTCATGCGGGTCGCCATCGCGGCCGCGATGCGCAGCAAAGACCCCAACACGCAGGTGGGGGCCTGCATCGCGGGCACCGACCATCGCATCCTCTCGGTGGGCTACAACGGCACGCCCTCGGGCCTCGATGACGACGAGTTCCCGTGGGACACCACCGACGATCCCCTCACTGACAAGCACAGCTATGTCATCCACGCCGAGGCCAACGCCATCCTCAACTACCGCGGCTCGCTCAAGGACCTCGCGGGCGCCACGGTCTACGTGACGCTCTTCCCCTGCCAGGAGTGCGCCAAGACGCTCGTGCAGGCGGGCATCGGCGAGGTCGTCTACCTCGATGACAAGTACGGCGACACGATCGGCGGCAAGATCTCCAAGAAGGTCCTCGATAGCTGCGGCGTCACGTATCGCCAGGTGACGGTCCCCGAGAACGTGCTCGCGTAACCCCCGGAGACAGCGCTGCCGCGCGGCCCCGCCTTAGGCCGGCACGACCTCGTGCGGCCTCGTCAGAAAGGAACTCCCATGGAACAGACCCGCTGGTACAAAGACGCGGTGTTCTACCAGATCTGGCCGCGCAGCTTCAAGGACGGCAACGGCGACGGCATCGGTGACCTCTGGGGCGTGCTCGAGAAGCTCGACTACATCGCGAGCCTCAACGTGACGGGCATCTGGTTCAGCCCGCTCTATCCCTCACCGCAGGCAGACTACGGCTATGACATCGCCGACTACCGCTCCATCAACCCCGAGTACGGCGACCTCGACGTGTTCAAGCAGGTGCTCGATGGCGCGCACGAGCGCGGCCTGCGCGTGATCATGGACCTCGTGGTCAACCACACCTCCAGCGAGCACCCGTGGTTCAAGGAGTCGCGCGCGAGCAAGGAGAGCCCCTACCACGACTACTACATCTGGCGCGACGGCGGCCACGACGCGCAGGGCGAGCCCACGCCGCCCAACAACTGGGACAGCCTCTTCGAGGGCAAGGCATGGGAGTACGAGCCCGCGATCGACCAGTGGTACCTGCACATCTTTGCCAAGGGCCAGCCCGACCTCAACATGGACAACCCCACCGTGCGCCACGAGGTGGAACAGATCATGCGCTTCTGGCTCGACATGGGCGTGGACGGCTTCCGCGAGGACGTCATCACCTTCATCAGCAAGGAGCCGGGCCTGCCCAACGACTACCTCATGGTGCCGGGCGCCCGTGGCCTGCGCTTCTATGAGAACGGCCCGCACGTGAAGGAATACCTCACGCAGTTCCGTGACAACGTGCTCTCAAACTACGACTGCATGACCGTCGGCGAGGCGCCCATGATCACCCCGCAGAAGGCCATGCCCTTCATCATGGAGGGTCCCGACCAGACGCTCAACCTCATGTTCCACTTCGAGCATATGTGTGCCGACTGCCTGTTCACCGACTACGTGCCGCGCCCGTTCAGCCTGCACAAGCTCAAGCGCGCGTTCAGCCGCTGGCAGCAGGGCCTCGAGGGCATGGCATGGAACGCGCTCTACCTCGAGAACCACGACCATCCGCGCATCGTCAACCGCTACGGCAGCGAGGCCTTCCGCGTGGAGAGCGCCAAGATGCTCGCCGCGAGCTACCTGTTCCAGAAGGGCACGCCGTTCGTGTACCAGGGCCAGGAAATCGCGATGACCAACACCTACTTCCGCTCCATCGAGGAGGTGCCCGACGTCTCGGCGCAGAACCAGTACCGTAACCGCACGGCGGCCGGCATGAGCGACGCGGATGCCATGGCGCTCATCAACCGCGCGGCCCGCGACCACGCGCGCACCCCGGTCCAGTGGACCGACGAGGCCTACGGGGGCTTCTCGACGGCCGAGCCGTGGTTTGCCGTGAACCCCAACTACCGGGGCATCAACGTGGCGGCCGCCGATGCCGATGCCGACTCGGTGCTCAACTTCTACCGCAAGGCCATCGCGCTCAGGCGTGCGTGGCCCGTGATACGCGAGGGGAGCTACCGCGAGTTCAAGCGCGCCTCGAGCGAGCTCTATCTCTACGCGCGCGAGATGCTCGACGAGCGCGTGCTCGTGATGTGCAGCTTCGTGGCCAAGCCCACGCTCTTCCACGTGCCGCCCGAGTTCGACCTGGAAGAGGGCACCCTCGAGCTCTGCAACTACGAGGGCGAAAGCGCGCCTGCGGAGCCGGGCTACCTGCGTCTGCGCCCCTACGAGTGCCGCGTGTACCACTTCGACTCCTAGGCCTTCAGCCAAAAGCGCCCGTCGCGCCCGCCGCACAGCCGCCATCGCGAACCGAAGGGGGCGTGCGGCGGGCGTGCTCATGTGGCCACGATGCCCGGACATACCATACGGGGGACCAGAGGCGGGCGCTCCCAATTGTCAGCGCTGGTACGTCCTATACTGATGGTCATAGATAGTCATAGGGAATAGGGGGCACCCATGCAGTACATCGAGTTCGGTAAGAACAAGGCCAAGGTCTCAAAGGTCGTCCTGGGCACGATGCGCATCCCTCAGATGAGCGTCTCCGAGGTTGACCTGCTGATCGAGACCTGCCTTGACGAGGGCATCAACATGGTCGACACGGCCGACATCTACGGTGGCGGCCACTGCGAGGAGCTGCTCGGCGAGGTCTTCGCCGCCCAGCCGTCGCTGCGCGACGAGATCTACCTGCAGACCAAGTGCAGCATCCGCTTCGGCAAGCCGCACAACTGGTTCGACTTCTCCAAGGAGTACATCATCTCCGCCGTCGAGGCGAGCCTCAAGCGCCTCAAGACCGATCACGTGGAGTGCCTGCTGCTGCACCGCCCCGATGTGCTCATGGAGCCCGAAGAGGTCGCCGAGGCCTTCGACGAGCTGCGCTCCGCGGGCAAGGTGCTCGAGTTCGGCGTGAGCAACCAGAACCCCGTGCAGATGCGCATGATCAACCGCGCGCTGCCTAAGGGAGACAAGCTCGTGGCCAACCAGGTGCAGCTCAGCGCGGCGTTCGCGCCCACGTTCGAGGCGATGCTCAACGTGAACATGCAGAACGACCCCGCCGTCATGCGTGACGGCGGCATCTTCGAGTACTGCCGCGAGCATGACATGGCCAGCCAGGCGTGGTCGGTCTTCCAGCACGGCTACTTCGCGGGCACCTTCGAGTTCAACTGC
>CACYAX010000207.1 GCA_902772435.1 uncultured Coriobacteriaceae bacterium
GAGTCAATCCCGCGCTCGCAGTACGACAGCTCCTATGTGCTCGGCCTTACGCAGCGGCAGACCTTTCTGCGCGTGATACTCCCCCAGGCCCTAAGCCGTCTGCTGCCGCCCAGCGTCAACCTCGTCACCCGCATCGTAAAGACGACCAGCCTCTGCATGCTCATTGGTGTCGTGGAGGTCGTGCGCGTGGGTCAGCAAATCATAGACTACTACCGCTTCGACTATCCGCAGGGAGCCTTGTGGACCTATGCCACGCTCGCCTTGCTGTACTTCTGCATCTGCTGGCCACTCTCCATGCTCTCAAAGTGGCTTGAAGGGAGAAACACCCGATGAGTGACAGGACACGTGCCTCGATTCCAGCCAACTCCACCTCCGCGCCTACCGCGCAATCCCCCGCTCCCCTCTCGGGTCGTCAGCCGGTCCTTGAGCTGCGCAACGTCACCAAGCGGTTTGGTCCGCTCACCGTGCTTGACGGCATCGATCTCTCGGTTGCCCAGGGCGAGGTGGTGGTGCTCGTCGGACCGAGCGGCTGTGGCAAGTCAACCCTGCTGCGCTGCACCGTGGGCCTAGAGCAAATCGACGGTGGTGAGGTATTGCTCGACGGCGAGGTGGTTAGCGGTCGAGAGCGCACGCAGCAGGACCGCTCGCGCATGGGCATGGTCTTCCAGAGCTACGATCTCTTCCCCAACATGTGCGTCATAGACAACGTGACACTGGCGCCTACCATCGTCCGCGGACTGAGCCAAAAGGATGCGCGTGAGAAGGCCAAGGCGCTGCTCGCACGTGTAGGACTGGCCGACAGAGCCGATGCCCGCCCCTCCACGCTGTCTGGTGGCCAGCAACAGCGTGTGGCCATCTGCCGAGCGCTGGCCATGGAGCCCGAGGTGCTGCTGCTCGACGAGGTGACGGCTGCCCTCGATCCCGAGATGGTCCACGAGGTGCTTCAGGTGGTACTGGAGCTTGCAGACGACGGCCTCACCATGCTGATCGTCACACACGAGATGAGCTTTGCCCAAGCCATCGCCGATCGCGTGGTCATGCTCGATGCAGGCCACATCGTGGAGGAAGGCGGACCGGAGTTCTTCACCAACCCCAAGACCGAGCGTGCCAAGGCCTTTCTACGCACCTTCGAGTTTCACCGCTCTGGACGTGACTCATAATTCCTAGCGTATTACTAGGATTGTTTCCATCGTGAAACGTATCCTCATTTATCCCTAGTAATTCAGTAGGATATTCACACGCCAGCGGAGGCACCAAGACCGTCTAGCACGAAGGGTCCGTTCGGACAACTGAAATGCAAGGAAGGCATCACGCATCCGTTGGTACGCACACGAGAGGCTCCCAGGACACGACGTAAGGAGAGACCATGAGCACCATTTCTCGTCGCACATTCGTCAAGCTTTTCGGCTCGTCCGTCATGACCATGGCGAGCCTCGGTATGGCAGGCTGCGGTGGGTCGTCAGAAGACGCTGCCGCGACAGACATCGCATCCGATGCCGAGGGGTTCCGCACGCTTGACCAAATCAAGGAGAGCGGCACCGTCATCATCGGCGTCTTCTCGGACAAGGCCCCCTTCGGCTACGTGGATGACGCGGGCGAGTACCAGGGCTACGACATCGAGTTTGCCAATCGCCTCGTAACAGACCTTGGCACCCAGGTGGAGTGGGTGGCCACCGACCCGGCCAACCGCGTTCCCTTCCTCGAATCCAATAAGGTCGACATCATCCTGGCCAACTTCACGGTCACCGACGAGCGCGCCGAGAAGGTCGACTTCTCCCTCCCCTATATGAAGGTTCAGCTCGGTGTGGTCTCGCCCGACTCGGCGCTCATCAAGAGCGTGGACGACCTCGCTGGCAAGACCCTCATCGTGGTGAAGGGCACCACTGCCGAAACCTTCTTCGAGCAGGAGTATCCCGACGTCGAGCTGCAGAAATACGACCAGTACGCCGATGCCTACAACGCCCTGCTCGACGGACGCGGTGACGCCTTCTCGACCGACAACACCGAGGTCTTGGCTTGGGCAAAGGAGAACCCGGGCTTTACCGTGGGCATCGATGCGCTGGGCAACGAGGACACCATCGCCGCAGCCGTTGCCAAGGGCAACGACACGCTCCTTGGCTTCATTGACGACGAGATCAAAGCCTTGGCAGACGAGAACTTCTTCCACAATGCCTATGACAAGACGCTGGCCCCGGTATACGGCACCGATGTCGACCCCGACACGCTCGTCGTTGAGGGAGGCGCTATTTAGTTCCCGTTGGAGAGTGGCTCGTATCCCCCATACCGAGTTGCTCCCGTATCCTCTCCTGCGATGGCGGACCTTCTGGCCGGAGGTCCGCCATTGTTTTGCCTTCTCCTCTTCGAGCACCAAGAAGCCCAGAGAGACCAAGGGCTGGCCCGATGCCTCCTTCCTTCTTGAGAAAGCAGCTGGAGATGCCCAATCTAGTTGCCCAGCGTGAACACCGCACAGAGGGGAACCCCGCCAGCGTGACAGAGACAATCGCCTAGGGCGAAGACCCCATCCCCGCCTAAGGCCTACGACCCTTCGCCATGCGCTGCGCACAGAGAGCGAGCTCGCCGGCAAGCATGAGCTCGTTGAAGTCAGCGGGGGGCATGAGGAGCTCGGGAATCAGCTCCCGGGGCAGCTGCGTCGCGAGCTCCTCGCGCAGCAGCTCGAGGTCGCCCACCATCGCGGCGTCCACGAAGATGGCATCGGGCGCGACCGTGCAGATGTTGCACAGCAGGTAGCGCGACACCGCGCGCACGTTGCCCTCCTCAGTCCACATCACGTCGGGGTCCAGGTCCCCGACGAGGTAGTGCTCGAGGTGACCGACGACGGCGAGCCTGCCCTGACGAGGTACGCCCAGGCTATCGTCACGGTCAACAAGGAGGCAGAGCCCGTCGAGGAGACCGCCTGGCAGTAGAGGTCAACCCCGCCGGCGTGCGCCACGGGAGTATGCGACGATTGCCGGCACGACCCAACAAGTCCTCAGGACTCTGACCAACAGCATGCCTTTTTAGCACTCAGCAGCAGGCCCCTCGGGGCCTGCTGTCGCCCATACCGGCCATAGACCGAAAAGCAGGGCTAGTCCTGCATCTCGTACATGTCGTCGAACAAGCTAAGGGACTTGGGCCATCCACGCGCATTCCGCGACATCTCACGAGCCCTAATTATCTAGGTGGAGTCCACCTGCCATGAAGTCCGTCGTCCCGACTCGACAGAGAGAAACCAACCCGAGCAAACCGGCCACCGTCCATATGGTTCGCTCCGTCCGGCGCCCAGTTCGCAGGGTGACGCAGTCCACCAGCACGCCCGCCGGGTGGGCTGCCGCCCGCCGATTTCATGGGGTGCCGCCACTGACTTGGTGGACTGTTCGGGTGGACTGTTGGTGGACTGCGATTTCGAACCCTCAAGTAACAGGTCGTCTGCCAGCGCAAACGTCGCAAGGAAGCCTCGACCTCATGTGTGTGCAGACATACCTACAAACTTAGGAAGGAAGGGAAACACATGCAAGAGTTTTTTGGTAACACTGTTCT
>CACYAX010000208.1 GCA_902772435.1 uncultured Coriobacteriaceae bacterium
ACGCCGTCCGCCGCTGCGGATGCGTTCTCGCGCACGTAGGCGTAGTTGATGCCGTGGGTCGCGATGCCGAGACGCTTGGCACCTTCTGCCACGGCGCCCTCGCGCTCGATGAAGTTGCCCGCATAGCGGGAGAAGCGATGCGCGAGCTCGGTGTTGCGCGCCTCGATCTTGGCGTGGTTGACCACCGAGAGGCGCGGGAAGATGACCCAGCGCGAGGAGTCCTTGACGAAGCCCTCCACGTCGTGCGTGGCCCACTCGGCCTCGTCCGCGACCTCGAGCGCCTCGTAGGCATGGTCAACGCGCGTGGTCGGGCGCAGGAAGACGGGCGTGCCCAGCTCCTCCGAGAGCGCGAAGGCGTCCTGGACCATCTGGTAGGCCTCGGGAACGGACGACGGGTCGAAGCAGGGCAGCTTGGAGAATGCCGCGAAGCTGCGGGTGTCCTGCTCAGTCTGGGACGAGATGGGGCCCGGGTCGTCCGCGACCACGATGACCATGCCGCCCTTGACGCCGATGTACTCGAGGCTCATCAGCGGGTCGCTCGCCACATTGAGGCCCACCTGCTTCATGGTCACGAGCGCGCGGGCACCCGTGTAGGCCGCACCCGCGGCGACCTCCATGGCCGCCTTCTCGTTGATGGACCACTCGACGTGCACGCGCTGCGGCGCGCGCTTGCCCAGGGTCTCGAGGATTTCCGTCGAGGGCGTGCCAGGATAGCCCGTGGCAACGTCCACGCCCGCCGCGAGGGCGCCGAGGGCAATGGCCTCGTTGCCCATCAAAAACTCTCTGTGCATGCAGTTCCCCCTGCTCATGCAAACGGTTATGCCACGATGCACGTTAGCACCGATTCGCCTGGAGCGCACAGGATTTCACACGACCGAAGCCTTGCCATCAAAGCTGGTGCAAAGAACCGTCGCAAAGTTGGTGCAAAGGACCGACGGATGTTTGCACCAACCGTGGACAAAGGGGAGTATCCCCAACGTCCACTGGCACACAGGACCGACGGATGTATGCACCAACCGTGGACAAAAGGGAGTATCCCCAACGTCCACTGGCACACAGTCCTCCACCGTACGCAGGCGCGCGAGGGCGGCACGCTTCTCCTTGGTGCCCACCGAGAGGTAGGCAAAGCGCCCCGCGCCGGAAACCCGCTGTTCCGTCAGCCAATCAAGCCACCCGTCATACCACGTGGAGCCCGAGAGCGACGCCACGGCCGCAAAGCGCTCGCTCGTCACGAAGGCCCAGAGCGCGAAGAGGCCGCCCAACGAATAGCCCGCAACGGCATGGCTGCACGGCTTGAGGCCCTGCTCGTCCTCGAAGGCCGCAAGCTCGTCAAAGAGGGCGGCCAGCGTCTTTGCCGCTCCCCCACCGAAGTCTGGCTCACCACGGTAGAGGCCCGGCGCAGCCCACGGCGTGAGCGCCGCGTTCCAATCCGCCACCACGAAACGTGCTACCGCGGCATCAAAGCCCGCAGGCAGCTCGCCCAGCTGGAAGGGATGGTCTGGGGAGTCGACGAGGCAGATGAGCGGCGCCTCGGCAGATGCCCCGTGATGCAGCAGTTCCATGTATGCCCCCACCTCTCAGACACCCGTAGCCAGCACGAACAGCAGAAGCACGCAGGCGTTTGCCGCCGGCACGGTGAGCGTGTCGTCACCATTCCTGGTTATCAGCTCCACGTAGGCACCCACCGCGGCGGTCAAAGCTGCACGCATGACGGCAGCCATGAGCGGCAGGTGCACCATCACGGTAAGCGTCACGATGCCCACCACGAGCGAGACGACCCACATCGCCCCCGTGCCCTCCCACGTCTTCTTGGGGTCGGCAAGCGGCAGGCCCGTCCTGTGCCTTCCCCAACGCTTGCCCACGAGGGCGGCGCTGGCGTCCCCGCAGCCCCACATGAGGATGGAGGCGACCGCCACGTAGGCCTGGCCGAACAGGCCCCAGGCCAAGCCCAC
This sequence comes from uncultured Coriobacteriaceae bacterium, assembly GCA_902772435.1. Classification (GTDB taxonomy): domain Bacteria; phylum Actinomycetota; class Coriobacteriia; order Coriobacteriales; family Atopobiaceae; genus UBA1367. Next base: position 1,953 of record CACYAX010000208.1, read on the forward strand.
GATGAGGGCATTGCCCCAGAACAGCAGCAGAAGGCTGCGCTGGATCTCGTGAGCCTTGCGCTCCACGAGGAGCCCCGCATGCCACGGCTGGTTCTCGACGGCATGCAGGATCGGCCAGATGAACGCCCCCACGGCGACGAGCACCGCCACCGTGATCCAGACATCGCCCGTGATGAGCATGATGACCGGCGCCGAGCTGAACGCCGCGGCATGGAGGAGCTTGCGGAACAGCTCGTCAGGCACGTTGGTAAACAGGCGCAGGAGCATCAGGGCGCCGGCGACGGGCAGGATGTAGCAGAGGTACCACAGCGCGTCAACGACGACGGTCCCGATGAAATCCATGCTCACTCTACCCCGCAATCAGGTGGGCGCTCAGCGCGTCGGACTGGGGTCGAAGCCCTCGAAGATGGAGACCGCACCACGCGCGTCGCAGGCCGCAAGATCCTCGGGCGTCTTCACGGTCCAGACCACCAACGGGGCCTTAAGCGGACCCGTGGCGAGGCGCAGCGACGGGTTGTCAAGGTCCTCGATGCGATACGCCACGAAGTCGGGCCTGGCGAACGAGTTTCCCAACAGGTGGGTCGCCGCCAGGAGCTTGGGCGTGGTGTCGACGAGGTCACCGTGCTTGAAGAAGTCCTCGGAAAGCTGTCCGCGGATGATGCCCGGACGCCACTTGCGCAGCCACCACAGCACGCGGGGGTCGAAGCTCTCCACGCAGTAGCGGACGTTGCGCGCGTCAAGGGCCGCGACGACCTTCTCAGTGAGCTCCTCCCAATTGCCCTCGTAGACTTTCACCTCTACGACCAGCGGCGGAGCGGCCTCGCCATCGTGCTGCTCGTAAATCTCAAGCACTTCGTCGAACTCGGGAATCTGCTGGTCAGAACCGAAGAGCCGCAGCTCACGAAGCTCGTCGAAGGTCATGCGCTCGACGGTGCCCTCCACGCCCGTGGCGCGCAGGGTGGACGAGTCGTGGATGACCACGAGACGCTTGTCGGCCGTGAGGTGGACGTCAAGCTCGGAGCCGTAGCCCGCCTGGCGCGCAAACCAGAAGGCCAAGGCCGAGTTCTCGGGAGCCGGCCCCTCATTGTCGTGGAAACCGCGGTGCGCGTAGCGATAGCGCCCGAGCTCATCCCACTGGATCTTGAGCACGTCATCCTTCCTGCGCGGTGCGAGCACGGCGCAGGTACCGAGGGCGAGAGCGCCCGCAGCGAGGACACTTTTGGTAGCGACTTTGATGAGCTTGTTCACGATGCAAGGCCTTTCTGTGCAGAACCGACTGCTCTGATTGTACCGCCGGAATGCCGCGAATAGGACAAGGGAGCCATGACCATGGCTCCCTTGCAAATCAAATCTGTATCGATTGCCAGCCGCGTGGCGCGTGGGCACCCTAGAAGATGAAGCCCACGATCCACGAGACGAAGCCGCCGAGCAGCATCGTGGCAGGCAGCGTGACGATCCACGCGGTCAGCATCTGGTAGCCGATGCCCCACTTGACCTTCTTGGCACCGCGCGCGGTACCAGCGCCCATGATGGACGTGGTGATGACCTGCGTGGTGGAGACGGGCGCGCCGAGGGCCGTCATGGTCTCGATGGCGATGGCCGAGCTCGTCTCGGACACGAAGCCCATGACCGGCTCGAGCTTGGTGACGCCGGAGCCGACGGTCTTCATGATGCGCTGGCCACCGATAGAGGTGCCGAGCGCCATGACGGTCGCGCAGAAGATCTTGACCCACAGGGGCACGCCCGCGTCGCCCGGCAGGATGCCTGAGGAGATGAGGGCGATGGTGATGATGCCCATGGTCTTCTGGGCGTCGTTGTTGCCGTGGCTGTAGGCCATGAACATGGAACTCGCAATCTGCGCCTTGTGGAAGAAGGCGTTCGCCTTGGAGAGCTGCATCTTGGCGAAGACCTCGAAGGCGAGGCGCATGAACACGAAGCCGAGGCAGAAGCCGATGAGCGGCGACGTGAACAGCGGGATGACCACCTTGTTGAGCACGCCCGTCCAGATGACGGACGAGGTTCCGCGCGTGTACACAATAGTGGCACCGATGAGGCTGCCGATGAGGGCGTGGGACGAGCTCGACGGGATGGCGCGCCACCACGTGAAGAGGTCCCAGATGATGGCGCCCATAAGCGCGGCGAGGATGACGTAGAGGTCAAGCTTCACGGCGACGAGGCCCGTGGCGATGGTGAGGGCGACGCTCTCGCTCATGAGGGCGCCGAGGAAGTTCATGCATGCCGAGCACAGGATGGCCACACGGGGCGGCAACGCGCGCGTGTAGACCGTGGTCGCGATCGCGTTGGCCGTGTCGTGGAAGCCGTTGATGAACTCGAAGATGGAAGCGGCAACGAGCACCGCTATGAGCAGGCCACTCATGGTGGGCCTACGCGTTCTTCATGATGACGGCGAGC
>CACYAX010000209.1 GCA_902772435.1 uncultured Coriobacteriaceae bacterium
CTCAAGGGCCATCGCCATGAGCGCAACGTTGCGCAGTGACTCGCCGTTGCCACGGTTCATCTGCTCGGCAAGCTGGACGAGGTCTCGCTCCGCCATCTGCATCGCCTCGGCGGAGTCTGGGTTGTCGGATACCACGCCGAGGGAGTGGAGCGGTATCGCCGTCTCTCCTGCGAACTGGGAAGCGAGCGAGCGTGCGTACTCGACGTGCGGCTGCATGGAGCCTTGGGTAAGCTGGCCGAACTGCGGCACGTCGCCGTCCTCGTCCTTGGACGCGATGAAGATGTTGCCGATGTAGGCTTGGTACCTGTCCATGTCGAACGCCTCGTCCGTGGCACCGAGCAGGAACTTCTGCGGGGTGGTGAAGAACTCGGCGCTGATTTCGGAGCGGCAGTCCTCGCGCAGCTTGCTCATGGTGATGCCCATGACCGCACGCGAGATGCGGGACTTGCCAAACGGCCTGTCCATCGACGGGGCGAAGCACATAGGCTCCATGAGCGGCCTGCCCATGTTGTGCCTGTGGTACTCGGCCTCCCATCGCTTGCCGTCCGCAGAGCGCCGCAGGACGACCGTGGCCTCCGGCGTGTACAGGTTGATGACGTCCGGTGCGAAGCCAAGCTGGGCGTCCCAAGGGGTGAAGTCCCTGTTGCTGATGACGGCCATGCCGCACTCAAGCCGCTCCTCGTTGCCGTCCCAGATGCCAGCGGACGTCTCGAAGCTGTGCGTCTTGATGCGCACGTTCGAGCGCCCGACCTTGCCACGAGACAGCGTCCACATCATGCCGGAGCAGATGCCCTCGGAGACAGCGGCCATCGGATACTTCTGCGCCATCCTGTTGTCTAGCAGGATACGCTGCATGTGCTCGTCCTCGGCACCGGACTCGAACACGAACCCGTCGAGGATTGAGCGCTGGGCGAGCACGTCCACGGCCTTGGCAGGCCACGAGCACGCCACTCGAATCTTGTCCAGCATCTCGCACGAGAGCGCGATGCCGATGTTCTGCACGTTCACGTGCATGTGGTAGAAGTCGCGCCTGAGCCTGTTCTTGCCGCGCTTCTGGTGGAGGACGGTGACCAGCCTGAACAGCCTGTCGGCGTCCTCCTCGGTGAGGTTGACGGCATCGTAGATGCGTCCGATGGACGGGTCTACGACGTTTTCGTATCGGGGCATCGAATCACCCAACCCTTAACTTCCGGTTGACGTCTCGTTTGTTCGTGAGCAGCCCGAACAGCGCTAGGCTGCATGACTCCACTGGTGTGGGGTCGTCCCCTCCGAACCCCCAAGCCCCACGGTCTCCGATGCGCCGCTTCTCGACGCTGAGTGCCGAGGACTCCAACCTCCTCTGGTTCCTGAACCACTGCATCTGGTGCGTGTCGACGCGCTGCTTGAGCATCGAGGCGGCGGTCGCAACGTCGTTCGATGACGGGCAGACGATTCCCTTCTTCGGGAACCGCTTGTTCCTCGTCAACTCGTTGACCAGCACGTCGCGCCCGTACATGCCGTCGATGACCACGCATGAGGCGACCTCCCGCAGGGCCTCGATGCGCTCTGACAGCCAGTCGATTCCGTCACGTCCCTCGCCGACACGGAGCAGCTGCACGTATGGCTTGTCGTCCCCGTGCCATGCGGCCAGCGAGAGCGACGCACACGAGCCGTCCGTGGCGAACTTGACCCCGAGTGCCACCTTCGTACCCTCACGGTCGTAGGCGTCGACTGCGCAGGCGTTCCAGTCCGACTTGGCTATGAGGTGCTGCTCGTCGAGCGTGAGCCACCAGTTGAGCCGCTCCCTCGCGAAGCCGTCTATGGTCATCGAGGCGAACTCGGACTCGGTGAAGTCCTCGTCGAGCCTGATGCCCATCGCTGGGTTGGTGGCGTACACGTCGTCGAGCACGTCCTCGAAGGATGCGGTGAGCGCCGGAGGCCTCTCCACGCTCCAAGAGAACCAGCAGCAGGACTTGAGTTCCCCAGCTATCGCACGTTCCCTCGTCCGCTGCATGACGGTGCCGGGCGAGTTCGGTGGCGTCGGGGTTCCGGTGTAGATGACCTGCCTCGTTCCGGTGGACGATGCCGAGAGCGTCGCCATGATTGCCTCGACGTGCTCCGGCGTGAGTTCCTGCGCCTCGTCGAACACGACAACCTGAATGTCGTCGAAGCCACGAGCCGCCTGACGGGAGCGTGCCGAGAACTCGATGATGCCGCCGTTCTTGAGGAAGATTGCCTCCTGCCCGTTCGTGCGGCGAATCTTGGACACCATCGCCCGCATCTCCGGCGTGGAGTTGGGGCCGCTGAAATACGAGCACACGCGCTCGAAGGACTTCATGGAGGTCTTGACCTCGTGGGCCGTGTGGAGCACGTGCCACCCGAGGACGACCGCCACGGTCATCTCGAATATCTCAAGGATGTAGTTCTTGCCGTTCTGACGGGGCATGTCGAGGCCGCAGGTGACTGCTGCTGGCCTGCCCTCCTCGTCGCGTGCGAGAAGAACCTCCATGTAGTCGCGCTGCCACATGTCGAGCGGAGACGCATAGGCCTCTGCCAGCTTGACGGCGGCGTGTCCGAGGGACGTGGCGTAGTAGGGGACAATCTTAATGCGCGGCTCTTGACTTCCTGTCCGGCGTGTCTCCGACGAGGGAGAGGACTTCTGCAAGCGCGGTCACTCCCTCCTGACTCTGGGCGTACCTGTCGCCCTGACCGAGGTAGCGCTCGCCCAGAAGGGTGAGCATCTGGTTGGAGCCGTCCATCGCGGCGGCTACCTGCGCCTCGAGAATCTGGGCGCGGCCCTCGGCGGTGAACCGCTCCACTGCCTCCGGCAGGGTCATGCCGAACTGTATGGAGCACAGCGCGTCCAACTCGGCCTCGGTGAGTCCCTCGCTGGCAGCTATGTCCTTTGCCTCCACGAACGCCACCATGCGGCGGCGTATCCTCTGGGCCTGCTCGTCCATCACGAGAACCAATCGACGGGGGAGGGCGGTGTCTCGAACTCAGGTGGCTTGCGCACCTTTCCGCCGTCCCAGTTCAGCTTGTTCGACTTCTGTTGGTTGCACCTGCGGCAGAGGACCTGCACGTTTCGCGGGTCGATGGCCGCACGGGCACGCATTTCCTTTGGAAGCTTCGAGATTGGCACGATTTCGTCAATCTCCGCGCTGTTCTGCCTGTACGGGTGCTCCCAGTCGAGCAGTTGGCCGCACTTCGGGTTCATGCAGCGGGTAATTCCCATCGCCTTGAGCCGCTTCCGCAGCTTCACGCGCTCGTTGAAGCACCCATATCTCGGATTGTTAGACATTGGCGGTCCCATCCCGACGCTCAGGAGCCGATGGCCTTGCCAAAATGCTTGGAGCGGAGGTTGGAGTCCTTCTCGGTGCGTCCCTGCTCGGAGGCGACCTCTATCATGAGGCGGTGAGCGTCAACGGCAATGGACATCTTGGCCATCTTCTCGTC
>CACYAX010000210.1 GCA_902772435.1 uncultured Coriobacteriaceae bacterium
AGGGGCCAGCACCAAGGTTAGGAAATCAAGAGACACGAGTATGTTGAAAACCCAAAGGCTCGGGGCGGTCCCTCAGGGCCTAGGAAGACTGTAATGGGTGAGCAGCAGATGAAGCAAAACGAGAAGGCAAGCCACGACGCGCCAGACGCCCAATCTGGCCATGACGACATCATGGGCGAGTCCGGTAACAGCAAGACTGTCCACGTCTCCGCACTACGCTGGCACTTTTTTGGCTGGATAGCGCTCTCCCTCACGATGCTCATCGCGCTCGACATCGCCTTCACCCTCGCCATCGAACCCTACGGCTCGCACTCGGAGGCGATCTGGTACGAGTACCGTGAGCTCACCGCCGCGGGTGAGCGCTACGACACCATCGTCATCGGCTCGTCGGTAGCCCAAGACGGCCTGCAGCCAGGCCCCCTCGACGAGACCCTCGCCACGACCTCATTCTGCCTCGCGAGCCCCGGCCAGTCGCCGTGGGCCTCGCTCAGGGCCCTCGAGACCGCGCTCGACGACCATCCCGTTAAGCGCGTCATCTTCGGCACATCCTACACCGCCCTCGCCGAGAAAGCCTGGCCGCATTCGGACATGACCTGCGTGCAGGCCCAGACCACTACCTGGCCCCTCTCTCAGAGAATCGCGCGCTACCTTGAGCTGCTCACGCTGCCCGACTACTTCGGCAGCGTGGACTCCCTTGCCTTCCTCGCGCCCTTCTCGCTCAACCACGTTGACCATTATCCCGCGGCCATCATGGGAAACATCAGAAACCGCCTGGAGTGCGCCACTCCCATGGAGGCGTTTGACCGCATCAGCCCCGAGGCACGCAGGCTGGGGCGGGGCTACGTCAACTACATCGGGGAGGTCGACCCCACCACGTTCGACGCGAGCCTCACGGCCGCCAAGAGCCTTGCAGCAGACCGAGGCTTCGAGCTCAACGAGAGCAAGTGGGCGCCCGTACGGCAGATCTGCGACCTGTGCGAGGAGCGCGACGTTGAGCTCGTGGTGGTTGTCATGCCACATCCTATCTCGGAAAACGTCTCGCTCAGCGCACACTACCCCACGCAGATGACGCGCGTGCAGCGTTACGTCGAGGAGCACGGGGGCACCTACCTCGACTTCTCCATGGCCAAGGCAGAGCTCTACACGCCGCGCATGGACGAGTTCCTCGACATGACGCACCTCTCGATGGCGGGGGCTGAGCGCTTCACCGGCGTGCTCGCGCAGACCATCGCCCGCGTCGAGGCCGGCGAGGACGTGCACGACAGCTTCTTCGCCTACGACGACTGGGACGCCTACCTGGCCTCGGTTGACGAGATCGGCTTCATCTACTTCGAGAGCGAGGCGGTCGCGGACGGTCTGCACCTCACCGCCGTCTCGTACCCCGGCACGGGCATCGAGGTCGAGTACGAGTATGCGCTCAAGGGCGCGGACGGAAGCTGGCAGGTGCTGCGACCGTATGCGACGGACCCCTCGTTCACCCTCCCCGCAAACCACTTCCAACCCCTCGAGCTGCGGCTCTGCGTGCGCCGCGTGGGCGCACAGGAGCCCGAGAGCACCCACTACCAGACGGTGAGCAACCTCGGCACCTAACGCGGGCTGTTCCCACGAGCAATTGGGGCGATACGGCGTAGCTCATGCGCCTTCAGGCCTCCCCTCATGGGAGGCTGCTACAATCAGCACGGAAAACACGACGTGAGACTGCGAGGAGCGCCCATGGTGACCAACGTACTGCAATGGCTCGAGACGACCGCCGCCACACTGCCTGACAAGCGCGCCGTGGCCGACGAGACCTCGTCGCTGAGCTTCTCTGAGCTCGAGGCCTACGCCAAGGGCATCGGCAGCTGGATCGCGGGGCGCACCGAGCCCCGCCACGGCGTGGCGCTCTACCTCGAGAAGAGCCCCGCGGCGCTCGCCGCCATGCTCGGTGCGGTTTATGCAGGCTGCTTCTACACCGTCATCGACGTGCGCCAGAGCGAGCCTCGCGTGAAGGCCATCGCCACCGCGCTGGAGGCCCGCTGGGTCATCACCGACGAGCGCTTTGTCGAAGCTGCCCACGCCATCTTCGATCCGGAGGGCGTCGAGGTCGTGACCCTCGAGGCCATCGGCTGCCCCGAACCCTCCGATACCCTCGACACCATCCGCGCCCAGGCGCTCGACACCGACCCGCTCTACGTCAACTTCACGAGCGGCTCGACGGGCACGCCTAAGGGCGTCGTGGTCTCACATCGCTCCGTCGTCGACTTCATCCCGCAGTTCAGCGCGCTTTTTGGCTTCACGTCCGACGACGTCATTGCCAACCAGGCTCCCTTCGACTTCGACGTCTCGGTCAAGGACATCTACACCGCGCTGCTCACGGGCGCAAGCATGCGCCTCGTGCCACGCGACTTCTTCACCCAGCCGACGCGCCTCATGGACTACCTCTGCGACAACCACGTCACTTCGCTCACCTGGGCCGTCAGTGCCATGTGCTTCGTCTCCATCATGAACGCCTTCGACTACCGCGTGCCCACCGAGGTGCGCCGCGTCATGTTCTCGGGCGAGGTCATGCCGCCCAAGCAGCTCGCCGTCTGGAAGCGCTACCTCCCCGATGCCCTCTACGTGAACCTCTACGGCCCCACCGAGATCACCTGCAACTGCACGTACTACGTGGTCGAGCGCGACTACGGCAAGGACGAGACCATTCCCATGGGCAGGCCCTTCCCCAACGAGCGTGTCTTCCTGCTCGGCGAGGGAGACACGCTGGTCACCGAGGAAGGCGAGCAAGGTGAGGTCTGTGTGGCCGGAACCGCACTCGCTCTCGGCTATCTCGCTGCTCCCGAGCTCACGGCAGCCGCCTTCGTGCAGAACCCGCTCGAGAAGCGCTGGATGGAGACCATCTACCGCACGGGCGACCTCGCGTTCTATGACGGGGACGGCGAGCTGGTCTACGCTGGACGCAAGGACCACCAGATCAAGCACATGGGCCAGCGCATCGAGCTGGGCGACATCGAGGCGGCAGCGCAGGGCAGCGCGGGCGTGGACCGCGCGGTCTGCCTCTACGACGCCAAGCGCAAGCGCCTCCATCTGGTGTACTGCGGCGCCACGGAAAAGGACGCGCTGGTCGCCCACCTCAAGGAGACGCTCCCCCAGTACATGGTGCCCAACCGCACGCACCAGGTGGACGAGATGCCGCTCACCAAGAACGGGAAGGTCGACCGCGCCGCGCTGGGCAAGCTCTGCCGCATCCGCTAGGGGCGCCCGCGCTCCTGCGTGGACGGCAGGACAAGCTAGACGCGGTCACGGCGTAAGCCGGGTTCCGAAGCATGCGTATGTACCCCGACCTGCTAGCGCGGGCACGTCGCGCATGATGGGGATCATCAGCCCCTAGACCCAGAACTTCTCGCGGGGCTGGGCCATGTCGATATCCTGCAGCGCGTCGTGGTCGAGCATCCCCC
>CACYAX010000211.1 GCA_902772435.1 uncultured Coriobacteriaceae bacterium
CGAAAGGAGCGTGTAGTATGAAGCCCCAGGCGCGTTTGCCCAGCTGGCGGGCGGGCCGGCTTCATACGAAACGGCTCCCAGGGGCGGAAACCGGCTTCGAGTCCCCTGTCGTATGAAGCCCCAGTCGCGTTTGGCCAGTTGGTGCCGATCATGGCTTCATACGAAGTGCCTCCCGGGGCAGAAACCGGCCGAAAGGCGCGTGTCGTATGAAGCGCAGACCAGAACAGCAATGAAAGGCACCACACACAGCGATTTGAGAAGGCCCAACAGAGGGAGAGCGTCGAGACGTTTGGTTACGCCCATGGTTACCAAGTACAGAATAGACCTCTACACAGGCAAGCAGGCCAGCGGCAACGCGGCCACTGACCTGCTAAAACGTTCTTGGTGCGCCATGACGGATTCGAACCGCCGACCTTGAGATTAGAAGTCTCCTGCTCTATCCGACTGAGCTAATGGCGCGTGAGTACCGATGGTACCACTATCTTACCCAGTCAGAAAGCAAAAGCCCTCAAGCCAGGCCAGGCCGAAGCCGACCCAGCCGCCAGCTCTACGCTTCCAGGGCGCGGCGGCCGAGCTCGAGGCAGCCGAGGATGCCCTGCTTCTCGTTCAGGCTGTTGGGAACCACGTAGCTGTCGAGGTCGTCGAGCTCGTCGGTCTTGAGGTAGCCGTTGAGGTAGTCCGCCAGCTTGGTGCGGATCAGCGGGAAGATCTGCTCCTGGTGCGCGACGCCGCCACCGATGATGATCTTCTGCGGGGAGTAGCAGGTCACGTAGATCTCGAGCGCCTGGGCGATGTAGTCGGCCTCGAGCTCCCAGACCTCCTGGCGGTCAGCCAGGTCAACGGCCTTGGCGCCCCAGCGGGCCTCGATGGACGGACCGGACGCGAGGCCCTCGAAGCAGCGCGTGTGCTTGGGGCAGACGCTCTTGCCGGGGTCGTCGGGGTTGACGGTCAGCAGGATGTGGCCGGCCTCGGGGTGCAGCATGCCGTGGAGCAGCTGGCCGCCGACCATGACGCCCGCGCCGATGCCCGTGCCCACCGTGATGTAGACCACGGAGTCAAGGCCCTTGGCGCAGCCGAAGGTGGCCTCGCCGAGGCAGGCGACGTTCACGTCGGTGTCATAGCCCATGGGCACGTCGCAGATCGAGTGCATGGTGCCGAGGAAGTCGTAGTTGGACCAGCCGGGCTTAGGCGTGAAGCAGATCTTGCCGTAGTTGGGGTTCGCCGGGTTCACGACGGTGGGGCCAAAGGCGCCAATGCCCACGGCATCGACGTTCTTGGACGCGAACCACTCGGCCATCTGCGGAACGACGAGCTCGGGCTCGACGGTAGGCATGGAAATCTGCTCCAGAATCGCGCCGTCAGCCGTACCGACCGCGAGAACCATCTTGGTGCCGCCAGCCTCAAGTGCGCCAATCCTCATTGCCATAAAGGACCATCTCCTTGTGTTTGTGGACGTACAGGCATGTGAGAAGGATACCGCATTTTGCGATGGGCACCCCCGCGAGCGGGCATCAGTTTGGTGAGCGCGACAAAGCTGTCCGCGGCCTTCTCTGAGGACCCAAAATGATGTGAGACGCATGGAGCCAACGCGTCACGAGACCCCTACTCCCCCAGCTCGCGCGCAGCGTACGCGCCGATGATGGTCTTCGCGTCCTGGATCACGCCCAGATGTGCCGCCTTGATGACGTCCTCAACCGGGATCCAGCACACGTCCACGAACTCGTCAGGGTCAGGATGGGCGGGATGCGTGGAAAGCCCATGCGCCAGGAAGACGCGCGTCTTCTCGTTGGTGAAGCCTATCGAGCCTGCCGCGGCCGCGACGAACTCGAGGTGCTCGGCCACGAGGCCCGTCTCCTCGGCAAGCTCGCGGGCGGCGCAGACCGCAGGGTCTTCTCCCTCGTCCAGCTTCCCCGCCGGAATCTCGAGCGTCATGCGGCCAAACGCAACACGCCATTGGCGCACGAGGCAGATCTTCCCATCGCGCACCGCCGCCACGCCCGCACCGCCGTGATGCCACACGATGTCCCGCACGCCAGGCGTGCCATCGGGCTGCTCCACGTCAAGCTGCACGGCCGAGAAGATCCGACCGGACCAGATGGGATGTTCGGCAAGCACGCGCTCCTCGAGTCCCTCGGTCGGCGCGCAGAGTGCTTGGGCGATGCTGGCGGGAACGCCTTCGGGCAGTTGCGTCATGTTTGGTCCCTCCTCGTGTCTATAATCTACGTGACACATCATAGCGCGCAGGGACGCGCGTGCGTGAGGGGGATATCATGCGAATGCTTTTGTACCAGCCGGGCGAGGCGCCCGTGGAGCGCGACGTCGCGGCGGACCAAGACCAGCTCACCGAGCTGCTGGGCACCAGTCAGTACGAGTGGATGACCGTCCGCTTCCTGCAGATCTGCGTCATCCACGACGCGGATGGCAAGGCCGCGGGAAAGAAGCTCAATCGCCTGCTGGGCAAGACGCCCCTCTACGGCGACTTCCTCGTGTGTGGCATCGCCTGGGACGATGACGGCGTGACCGACGCCGTGGCGCTCACCAACCAGCAGGTGAACCTCGTGAAGAACGTGATTTTCGACCGGATCCCCGACGAGGACCATCTCGACCTCAGCCTTCCGTCGTATGCGCGGAAGAGGGCTGCGGAATCCGACGGCGAGAACGGCTAGCGCCCGCCGGCGCGCGTGCGTGGTACGAGGGGGCATCCCCTACGGACGCGTGAGCTCGCACTGGCGCCCGCCGGCGCGCGTGGTATGAGGGGGCATCCCATACGCGCCCCGTGGGCTCCCGCTGGCACACGTTCGCAAAACAAGGCTCCTAGCAGGGATATACACGAATCTCTCATCAATTGAAAATTCATGCTTGCGCTTTGGGATGTTTAGGGTATTATTATCTAGCCAAGTTTGAGAGCGCAATATGGTGGGTGTAGCTCAGTTGGCAGAGCGCCTGACTGTGGCTCAGGAGGTCCAGGGTTCGAGCCCCTGTACCCACCCCATAAACTGAATAGGGACCGGTAGCTCAGCTGGTAGAGCAGGGGACTCTTAATCCCAAGGTCCAGGGTTCGAACCCCTGCCGGTCCACCACGATTTCTCCGACGTCCCCAGCAATGGGGACGTTTTGTTTTGTGGCGCTTCGGCGAGCGGAGCTTGGAGCGCGGGATGCTCGGAGTTGGCGAATGGCTTTAACGGGGGGCGCGGCGCGGACTTCATACGACTGGCTTGTTGAGGGCTGGAACGGGACCTGGACGCCCGCTCGTATGAAGCCGGACTGGGCGCAACCTGCGGAAACGCGCCTTGCACTTCATACGACTGCCCACTTGGGAGCCAAAACGGGTCCCAGGAGCTCGCTCGTATGAAGCGGGCCTCACCACCACCTGCGGAAACGCGCCTTGCACCGTATGAAGCCAGACGGCCTGCCACCTGCGGAAACGCGCCTGGCACTTCATACGACTGCCCACTTGGGAGCCAAAACGGGTCCCAGGAGCTCGCTCGTATGAAGCCGGACGGCCCGCCACCTGCGGAAACGCGCCTTGCACTTCATACGACTGGCCTTCAGAGGGCCAAAACGGGTCCCGGAGGGTCGCTCGTATGAAACCGAACAGGGCGCAACCTGCGGAAACCCGCTTGGCACTTCATACGACTGCCCACTTGGGAGCCAAAACGGGTCCCAGGAGCTCGCTCGTATGAAGCGGGCCTCACCACCACCTGCGGAAACGCGCCTTGCAC
>CACYAX010000212.1 GCA_902772435.1 uncultured Coriobacteriaceae bacterium
TCCCCGACGATGGCGGCACACGCGTCTTCCCCGTCTCCTATGACGCACGCGAGGCGCCCTACACCGTTGACGAGCAGGGTTTGGAACGAACCCTCATCAGCCTGTCGGACGAAGAGGGCTTCTTAGCTTGTACGTGGGCACGTCCACGCCAAGGATCGTCGCTTGTGGGCGTGGGCATCGACCTCGCCTCTCCCCGCGACTTCGACACCTCGGAGAGAGGACGACGCCTTACCGAGCTGATGTTCACCGATGCGGAGCATGACTTGGTCAATGCTACGTTCTCCTCCAACCTCCCCTACGGCTACGCTGTCGCGTTCGGTGCCAAGGAAGCGGCTTTCAAGGCAACGGCGGCCCCCTTGCGTACGTGGTACCGCAGCCATACCGAGGAGCTTTCCTATGATCTCAGGCATTTCTCGCTGGTAGATCCCCACCGCGCCCGGGGAGAGGCACGCGACGGCACTGCCCAGGCCGCGCTTGACAAGATGGGCATTGCGCGCATCGCCGTGCAGTATGTCGAAGTTGCGGGCATGGCACTCGTCGTTGCGACGGCATTCAACACGTAGGCCGTCCGCAATCCGTCGTTTCGGCAAAGGAACCGGGCCACCGCCCCCAGGGTGGTGGCCCACTCAGCCAGCAAAGAAGGCGTTATGGCAGGACGGCCTCACAGCCACAGGCGCATGGCACGGTGCTTCTCGTGCGCGTTCCTGAAGCCCAGCGTGCGGTACAGCGGATAGCCGTCCTCAGTGGCGTTGAGCTCCAGCAGGTCGAGCTGGCGGACCTTCGCATCATCGATGAGGGCCCGCATCACCTCGGATGCGATGCCGCGCCGACGCCAGCCCTTCACGGTGAACACGTTGAAGAGCGTACCCGTACGGCCGTGCATGAAGCGCGGGCTGGGCGGCTTCTTGATGAGCAGGAGCCATGCGCAGGCCACGATGCCCGCCTCGTCATCGCGCGCCACGAAGACCTGCAGGTCGGTGCCCAGGTGCCAGCGCAGATAGGGCGCGATCTGTGCGACCAAGGCGTCCTCTTGCTCGGCCGTGATCTCGCCGAAGTCTTCCGAGAGGTAGTCCAAGCGCAGGCGCACCAAAGACCCGATGTCCGCAACCGTCGCCTGCCCAACGCTCAGCGCCATGTCTGCACCCCCAAGCCGACAGCAACCCTTCTCAGTACGACATGATACCTTCATTTGCCGCCCTTGCACCCCATAAGGGGGCCCATCACAGCCATATAAAGGGGTACGTACCGCCAGGCAAGACAAACCTGCTGACCCGAAACGGTTTTGCTCCGCCGTCCACCTTTCTAGGGATGCCACTCGGCGCCATCACCATAAATAATGATTGCGTTATTCAGATTTCCCACACATACGTGGACAGCGTGTGAAGCCGCAAGAACCCGCGTTATACACCCTTTGAGCAGGGAATCATTGAAGCAGTGAGCGAAACAAAACCTTCCCTTCCTTCTCCGTTCACCTTCCTTCCTTACTAAGACGTCCGTCGGCGAGCGGGCGTCTTAGTGCGTTTTGGGCACCGTAACCCCTTCTCAGCCCAGGACACGGCTCCTCCCCTGCAACTACCGCCCTTTCCGCCCCAAATCACGGCAACAAAAGCGCGCCGCCAGCCTCGCTGACGACGTGCTTTCTACGTTACCGCACAAAGCAGGTCCAGCCCTCAAGCCAGATACCCAACGCCCTACTCGAGCGTCTCGGCGATCTCCTGCAGGTACGAGATGATCGGCAGGCGCTGCGGGCAGGCGCCCTCGCACTGGCCGCACTGGATGCAGTCGCTCGCGTTCACGCCGGCCTTCTCCGCCGTGGCCGTGTAACGGCGCTTGGCGTCCGCCTCGTTCTCGAAGACGAGCTTGCGGTTCATGGCCTTGAAGAAGTCGGGGATGGGGATGCCCATCGGGCAGCCCTCGACGCAGTAGTGGCACTCCGTGCACTTGTACTGGTGCACGCTCTCGAAAACCTTCTGCGCACGCGCGATGACGGCGTGCTCCTCGGCGGTGAGCGGCTTGAAGTCGCGCATGTAGCTCACATTGTCCTCGACCTGCGCGAGCGTGGACATGCCCGAGAGCACCGTGAGCACGCCCTTCATGCTCGCCGCATAGCGGATGGCCCAGCTGGCATAGGAGACGTCGGGGTTGGCGGCGTCGAGGATCTCGCGCACGGCGCGCGGCGGGTTGGCCAGCATGCCGCCCTTGACCGGCTCCATGACCGTGAAGGGCACGCCATGCTCACGCGCGACCTCGTAGTTGGCGCGCGCCTGGACGCTCGCCTCCTCCATGTCGGCATAGTTGATCTGCAGCTGGATGAAGTCGATGTCGGGATAGGCAGTGAGCAGGCGCTCGAGGCGCTCGGGGCCAGCGTGGAACGAGAAGCCCCAGCGCTTGATGACGCCCTGCTCCTTAAGACCGCGGATCCAGTCCCACAGCTTGTAGTTGTCATACATGTGCTGGTTGTTGTCCTGTACGGCGTGGAGCAGGTAGTAGTCGAGGTAATCGACGCCCAGGCGCTCCATGCTGATCTTGAGCTGGTCCTTGACCTGCTCCTCGGTGGGGCTGCCCAACCAGGCGTTGGCCTTGGTGGTAACCGTGAAGGCATCGCGCGGATAGCGCTCCACGAGCGCCTTGCGCGTGGCGATCTCGGACGCGCCACCGTCATACACATAGGCCGTGTCGAAGTACGTGAGTCCCGCACCCATGAAGCAGTCGACCATGTCGCAGATCTGCGGCATGTCCATCGAGCCGTCCTCGAGCTTGGGCAGACGCATCATGCCAAAGCCCAGCTTGGGCGTGTCGTGGCCGAGATAGTCGTCGGAATATGCCATCGCTCCCCCTCTCATGGCGCCCCCAGCGCCTTCCGAAACGTATGGTTAGGTACTATTTTACGCGCTTAATCGCCCCATTTCGAGTAGCAGATGCGCATGCTGAATCCCTGTATCAAAAGTTTGCTGTAAGATACTCCATTGTCGTCCGTCTTCGAGAAGGGGCAGCAATGGCGGTCAAGCTTCTGCTCGAAACCCCCCTCATTTGGGTTCTCTTCTTTATCTACGTATATGCCTGCACGCTGGGCACGGGCCCTGTGGGAGCCGTCTTCTTCTACGATGATGCCATCCAGGAGCGTGTCTTCGAGATGGGGCTCATCACTCCCGAGCACGCGCGCAGGCGTGCGCGCATCGCCATGACCACAGGTGTCGTGGCGCTCGTGGCGCTCTTCTACGTGCTCATCGTGAAAGTCAACGGCGCCACGGGCTTCTGGCAGATTGCCAGGCAGTTCTACCTGCTCTTCGTGCTCATGGAGCTCTTTGACATCGTAGTGATTGACACCATCTGGGTCGCCCTCAGC
>CACYAX010000213.1 GCA_902772435.1 uncultured Coriobacteriaceae bacterium
GTGCGCGGCATCGACCTCATCGTCATGGGCGCCGGCATCGTCATCATCCCCGTGGGCGTCGCCCTCTGGTGGGAGGCCGTCGCGCTCAACGGCAAGACCAACGCCGAGGCCATCGTCTCGATGGTCGGCGCCGTCATCGGCATGATCCCCGAGGGCCTCTACCTGCTCGTGACCATCGCCTTCGCGCTCTCCGCCGCACGCCTCGCCAAGAGCTTCGTGCTGCTGCACGACATGCGCTCGACCGAGACCCTCGCACGCGTGGACGTGCTCTGCGTGGACAAGACCGGCACCATCACGAGCAACGAGATGAACGTGACCGAGGTCTTCCCCGCAGCCTCGAGCGAAGACCCCGCGGCCGCCGAGCGCCTGCTCGCGCGCTACGTGAGCACCGTCTCCGACTCCAACATCACCATGGTGGCCCTCAAGAAGCACTTCGCCACGCTCGAGCCGCTCGCGGCCACCGAGGTCACGCCGTTCTCCTCCAAGCTCAAGTACTCCGAGGTCACCTGCCCTGACGGCACCTACCGCTTCGGTGCCCCGGAGTTCCTCATGAGCATCGCGCAGCTCGAGGCCAACCAGGACCTGATCGAGGCCCATACCGCCGAGGGTGAGCGCGTGCTCGCCCTCGTGCGCGGAACGGACGGCGCCTTCGAGCCCGTCGTCTTCGTGTCGCTCGCCAACGGGCTGCGCCCCAACGTCGAGGAGACCTTCGCCTACCTCACGCAGCAGGAGGTGGAGGTGCGCGTCATCTCCGGCGACAACCCGCTCACCGTGTCGTCCATCGCGACGCGCGTGGGCATCCCCGGCGCCGAGCGCTACGTGGACGTCTCGACCCTCACTACCGACGAGGAGATCAAGGAAGCCGTCGAGAACTACGTGGTCTTCGGCCGCGTGAAGCCCGAACAGAAGAAGCAGCTGGTCGAGGCCCTCAAGGGCACCGGCAAGCGGGTGGCCATGACCGGCGACGGCGTCAACGACATCCTCGCCATGAAGGAGGCCGACTGCTCCATCGCCATGGGCGCCGGCTCTGACGCCGCCCGCCAGGCCGCGCAGGTGGTGCTGCTCGACTCCGACTTCTCCCACATGCGCGAGATCATCTCCGAGGGCCGCCGCGACATCAACAACATCACGCGCTCGGCCACGCTCTTCCTCTACAAGAACTTCTTCTCGCTGATGCTCGCCACCTTCTCGATCATCACCTTCTTCACCTACCCGCTGCAGGCGTCGCAGGTCTCGCTCATCTCGGCGTTCAACATCGGCATCCCGGCCTTCCTGCTCGCCATGGAGCCCAACGAGAAGAAGCAGAAGGGCCACTTCCTCTCCGAGATCATCAGCAAGGCGCTGCCCGCCGCCATCACGTCGTTTGCCGCCATCGCGGCGATGGAGGTCTTCGCCGACCTCTTCGACATCTCGGCAGCCGACGTGAGCACCGCAAGCACCTACCTGCTCTCCGTGGTGGGCTTCATGATCTTGTGGCGCATCTGCAAGCCCATGAACCGCTACCGTGCCCTCACGATGCTCATCAGCATCCTGGGCCTGTTCGGCTGCGCCATCTACCTGAACGGCCTCTTCTCCATCACCGAGATCTCCACGCGCAGCGCCATCCTCTGCGTGGTGTTCGCCATCGCCGAGGAATCGGTGATGCGCAACCTCACCTGGGTGTTCGACCGCCGCGTCGAGCTCATCGACGGCCTGAAGCGCTGGCTGCGCGGATAGTCCCGGCCCTCAGCGCACGACACGACAAGGGAGGCTCGCCAACGCGGGCCTCCCTTCTTTCTCTTCTGTATGCATCAGGGCGTGCCGCCCTGCCCGCACTCCATGACGGGCACCCAGGCAGCTAGTCCATGCGCTGGCGCGCCACGAGCTCGGCAAAGATGCCGTCGCGCTCGATGAGCTCGTCGTAGGTGCCCTCTTCGGCAATGCACCCACCGTCGACCACGAGGATGCGGTCGCAGTGCTTCACCGTCGAGAGGCGGTGCGCCACGACGATGCGCGTGCACTTGAGCTTTTCGAGCGAGTCCGCGACGTGCTTCTGCGTGATGTTGTCGAGCGCGCTCGTGGCCTCGTCGAGCATGAGGATGCGGCGCTTGCCGCATACGGCACGGGCGATCATGATGCGCTGGCGCTGGCCACCCGAGATGGAACCCGAGCCCTCGGTCACCATGGTCTGCATGCCCATCGGCATCTTGCGGATGTCGTCAGCGATGCCCGCGATCTCCGCGGCCTCCCACGCGTCATCGAGCGTCGCGTTGGGGTTGGAGATGGTGATGTTGGAGGCGATGTCGCCCAGGAAGAGCTTGCCATCCTGCATGACCACGCCGATGGACTGCCTGAGCGACCTCAGGTCGACCTTGTTGACGGCATAGGGGCCATAGAAGATGCTGCCGCGCTCGGGCTCCTCAAACCCCAGGAGCATGCGCAGGATGGTCGACTTGCCACAGCCGGACTTGCCCACCAACGCAACGTACTCCCCCGGCTTCACCTTGAAGGAGAGGTCCCTGACTATGTAGGGACCCTTCTCCTCGTAGCGGAAGCTGATGTTGGAGACCTCGATGGCGCCCGTGAGCCTGTCGACGCTCGGCTTGTCGTCGCTGACCTCGGGCTCCGCCTCGAGGATCGGCGAGACCATCTCGAGCATCGGGCCGATCTGGGCGATCTGGCCTGCCATGGCCGCGAGCGCCGCGGTTGCCGCCGTGACCTGGCCAAAGGCGATGTTGAACGCCATGTAGTCGGCGACGGACAGCGCCGAGACGCCCGCGTTGTAGTAGATGACGATGTTGCCCAGAAGGCCCACGAAGGAGACGATGGCCGGCAGGATGCGCTCGAACACGGGCGAGTTGTAGGTGAGCCGCGCCCACTTGGCGTAGTCGTGTGCCCAGCGTGCGAACGCGCGGTCCTCGGCGCCGGCGATCTTGATCTTCGGCACGCCGTTCAGGAGGGCCGTCACGCTGCCCGACAGGGTGGCGTTCGCCTTCATGGCCTCGCGGTTGCGCCGGGCCGCGAGGATGGTCGCCACGACCGTGAGCGCCGCCTGGATGACCGCGACCGCGATGGCGGGCAGCACGAGCACAGGGGCGTAGAGCGAGATCTGGTAGATGTAGGTGATCGAGAAGATGACCGTCAGGCCCGAACCCAGCGCGAGCGAGGTCAGCTGCTGCACGAGCGTCGTCACCTGGGACACGCGGCTGGCGAGGTTGCCCGACGCGTACTGCTTGAAGAACGACGTGGGCAGCAAGAGCAGGCGCGACATATGTATCGCCTTTCCTCGGCAGACTCGACGACATCTCGGTCAGAGGCACAGACCTGATCAGAGAGATCGCGGACATCTTCGCTGTAGCC
>CACYAX010000214.1 GCA_902772435.1 uncultured Coriobacteriaceae bacterium
AACGCCACCTCACATCGCGCATTTTGGTTCGCCGCCAGCAGGCCCTACGGCAGTGGGGCACAGCTTCGTAAACGATTCGAAGGCCAGCCGTAGCAGGCGGAAAGCGCTGCTAGACTATTGTTCACCATATCAAAAGCCCAAAGGAACGCCGATGCCAGATACGCCCCGTTTTTGCATAGAGTGTGGCTCCCCTCTCGTGCCAGGCCAACAGTTCTGCGAATTCTGCGGCACACGGGTCACCACGCAGACGCTGAGCGCGGAAGAGCCAGGCGACGCGCCTGTCAAAAGCAAGGCGCGGGGTCGCGAGCGCATGGCCGTCGTCCTCGCCATCGTCGCGGCAGCCCTCCTCATGACCGCACTGCTCATCGGCGTGCTCGTGCTGACAGGCACCATCAGCTTTACCGCGCAGAACGGCGCCCGTGCCACTTCAGGCAGTGCCAGTGCGACGCCCACGCCCGTAGCCGAGGTCTCGGCCGTCGTGGTCTCGAGCGAAGAGGAGCAGGAAGCGGCCACGGAAACCGTGGAGACACCCGAGGGCGCCGAACCTCCCTTCTTCGGCGATGCCGAGGCGAGCTCCACCATTCCACCCGACGGAGTCACCTCATACTATGGGCCGCTCAATTGCATCGACGACAACACGAACACCGCCTGGGCCGCCGTAGGCACCTACAACAACGGGGTGGGCGAATGGATACGCCTCTTGGCCACGGAACCCCAGTTGGTGCGCGGCGTGAGCATCATGAACGGCTATTGGAAAAGCGAGACCATCTACTACTGGAACAATCGTCCGAGCCGCCTGCGCATCGAGCTCTCCGACGGCTACGCGGTGAGCATGGACCTGCAAGACAGCTACTGGCTCGAGCAGCGCGTTGAGTTTGGCAGTCCCCATGCCGCGACGTGGCTGCAGGTGACCGTGGAAGACGTCTACGAGGGCAATACCTTTACCGATACCTGCATCACCGAGATCAAGGCGTTCTAGACGCCACCGGCCCTGCTTCGGCAAGCGGTTCGCGCCCGCATGAGCCATTCCTTCTCATGCCGTCCGTGACGATTGGGAGACGGGGGTCGCGCCTGCCCAGACGCCCATGCCCCTACGCCCCGTAGTGCGCGCGCAGGGCGACCTCCACGCACTTGGGCACCATGAAGCTCACGTCCGACTTGAGCGACGCCAGCTCGCGCACGATGGAGGACGACACATAGCCATACTCCGGGTTGCTCATGACGAACACCGACTCCACGCCCGGCCCGAGACGCCAGTTGAGGTCGGCCTGCTGCAGCTCGTACTCGAAGTCCGTCATGGCGCGCAGGCCCTTGACCACGGCCACGGCACCCTCTTCGGCGCAGAAGTCCATGAGCAGGCCCGAGAACGGCTTCACCGTCACGCCCGTCACGTTGACCTCCCTGAGCGCGCGCTCCAGGAGAATGCAGCGCTCCTCGAGGTTGAAGGCCGGGCCGGTACCGTTCTTGCCCTTGCTCGCAGCCACCGCCACGGTCACCTTGCCGAAGAGGCGACAGGCGCGCGCGATGACGTCGAGGTGGCCGTACGTCACCGGGTCGAACGTTCCCGGGACGACGACGTGGGTGTTCTGGTCAGCCATCTTATGCTCCAATCCTGACGAGGTCGACTGCGGTCGTTCCGTGCGTCTTGGAAGAAATCATAGCAGCATTGGCGAGTGTGAGCTGCGCTCCGGACGATGCCCGCTCGTACAGCACGTAGCAGGGCGTCGCCAGCTGGCCCGAATCTGCCAGCGCCTGCACGAGCTCGCTCACGCGCTCCGCTTCGAGCGCGTACGGCGGGTCGAGCACCACGAGCGAGAACGGCCCCAGGGGCAGTCCACGCGCCACGAGCTTGAACACATCGCCGCCCACGACCGCATGCGCCTCACGCGCGGCGCCGAGCGCCTGGCCATTGCGCTTGATGCGCGCCACGGCCTTGCGGTCCGCGTCACAGAACGTGCAGCTCCGCGCGCCGCGGGAGAGCAGCTCATAGCCGATGGCGCCCGACCCGGCGAAGGCGTCGAGCATGCGCACCTCGGAAAGGTCGAGGTCAAAGGCCGAGAGCACCATCGAGGCCATCGACTCGCGCGTGCGATCGGTCGTCGGGCGCGTCACGTTGCGTCCTTCGGGAGCCTCGAGCGCGCGGCCACGCCACATGCCACCCACAATGCGCATCAGCGGGCAACCTCCTCAAAATAGCCGCCAAAGCGGTCATGGACCTCGTGCGCGAGCGGCCGCAGGACCGCCGACTCGAGGCCCGGGTCGCGCTCGGCAAGCGCGCGGGCATCGCCGTGTGCCCATTCGACGAGGTCGGCATCGCTTGACAGGTCGCTCACGCGCAGGGTCACGCCACCGCTCTGCCTATAGCCCAGCACCTCGCCCTCGTGGCGCAGCCTGAGGTCAAGCTCCGCCAGCTCGAAGCCGTCGGCCGTCGCCTCAAGCGCGTCGAGGCGCTTGCGGGCGGGCGTGCCCTTCTTGGCGTTGCACTCGAGGTAGACCGTTCCCGAGAGGTCACCGCGGCCCACGCGCCCACGCAGCTGGTGGAGCGTGGCGAGGCCGAAGCGGTCCGCGTCATGCACGAGCATCACCGTGGCGTTGGGCACGTCCACGCCCACCTCGATGACGGTCGTGGAGACGAGCACGTCGAGCCGTCCCGCACGGAACTGCCCCATGACCTCGTCCTTCTCCGCAGCGCCCATGCGGCCGTGCAGCAGGCCCACGCGCATCCCGGAGAGGATCTGCGTGGCGAGCCGCTCTGCCGTCGCGGTAGCGGAGTGCAGCTGCGCCTGGCTCGCGCGGACGTTCTCGGGCACGTCGTCAAGCTCGTTGCCGTCATCGGCGTCGTCCACGAGCGGGCAGACCACGTAAGCCTGCTGACCTGCGGCAACCGATGGCGCCGTAGGCGAGGTCGAGGTTCTCGGGAGGCACCGTGTGCGTCTCCACGCCCGCCCCCGCACGGGGCCGGTGGGCGATGCGCGAGCAGGAGAGGTCGCCATACAGCGAGAGCGCCAGGGTGCGCGGGATGGGCGTCGCCGTCATGGTGAGCTGGTCGGCCGCGCCGCCCTTGCGTCGCAGGGCCGCGCGTTGGTCCACGCCGAAACGGTGCTGCTCGTCGATGACCACGAGGGTGAGCTGCGCGAACGCCACGTCGTCGGAGAGGATGGCCGTGGTGCCGAAGACCACGGTGGTCTCCCCCGTCGCGATCCGCGCAACCGCGGCCTCGCGCTCGGCCGGGGGCGTCGCACCCGTCACGAGCGTCCACGAAATGCCGGCGGCGTCGAGGGTGGGTCCGAGCTTCTCGGCGTACTGGTGCGCGAGGACCGACGTGGGTGCCATGACCGCCGCCTGGGTGCCCGTGTCGGCGACCGCCGCCAGTGCCACGGCCGCGACGGCCGTCTTGCCCGTGCCCACGTCGCCCAGCAGCAGGCGGTTCATCACGGAGGGGGCGGCCATGTCGGACAGGATCTCGCCCGCGGCGACGCGCTGCTCGTCCGTCAGCTCGAAGGGCAGCGCCTCATGCAGGGCCGCGACGTGCGGTCCGTCAATCACGTGCTGATACGGCCTGAGGCCGCCCAGCGCGATGCGCTGGCGCGTGAGCAGCGCCAGCTGCAGGCAGAGGAGCTCGTCGTAGGCAAGGCGTCTGCGCGCCTGGTCCTTCTCCCCTTGCGAGCTGGGATAATGCACCGAGCGGAAGGCCCGCGCCAGCGTCATGAGGCCGCGGCGCGCGACGAGCTCAGCCGGCAGGAAGTCGCAGACGTCGCCCGCGTCCTCGAGACCCGCGGCGATGATGCGCCGCATCCACGAGGCAGTGATGCCCTCGCCCACCCCGTGCACGGGAAGCATCCGCGCGTACGAGCTCGTGTCGCCTGCGGAGGCGAGGAGCTCGTGGAAGGGCGCCTTCATGCGCTTGAAGCCGTATTCGAAGGTGACCTTGCCCGAGAAGGCGACCGTGTCACCGGGGTGCAGCTGGTCGGCGATCCAGGGCTGGCGGAAGAACGTCGCCTGGATGACGCCCGTGTCGTCGACGGCGTCCACCTCGACGATCTGCATGCGCGGGCGCGGTTTCTTGAGCCGCACCTTGTCCACGCGGCAGACCACCGTGGCCTCCGAACCCACGTCGGCATGGCTGATGGGCACCACGCTCGTGAAGTCGAGGTAGCGGTGCGGCACATGCAGGAAAAGGTCCCGTACGGTGGCGATGCCCAGCCGCTCGAGCGCCTCGCGGCGGGGTCCCGTCACATAGCGCAGGCGCGCCACGTCATCGGAAAGCGAGCAGGTCCTGTTGACCCGCTCGCTCACCTCGGACACGCTGAGCGCGTGCGCCGGATTGTTCTTCGGTTTGCTCGTACCCAGAGCCACGAAACCCTACTCGAGGGAGAAGACGACCGGATACAGGGGCTGCTCACCGCGGTGGGCATCGATCTCGAGCTCGGGCTGGGCCTCCTCGATGGCGCTGGTCAGGGCCTCGAACGCCTCGTCGCTCAGGTCGGAGCCGGCAAGGATGGTGAGGGTGTCGCCCTCCTCGGCCTCCTGCATGCGGTTGATGAGGTCAAGCGTGACCTGGGCCACGTCGGAGCCGACCACGGTGATGGCGTCGTCCTCGATGCCCATGACGTCGCCCGCGTGGATGGGGCTGCCGTCAGCGGCCTGCGAGTCGCGCACGGCCGTGGTGACCTCGCCGCCGCGCACGTCCGCGATGGCCTCGGTCATCTCCTCGACGTTCTCCTCGAGCGAGGCGTCGGCATCCATGACGAACATCGCGGCGAAGGCCTGCAGCACGGTGCGGGTGGGCACCACGGCGGCCTTGCAGCTCTCGCAGCTGAGGACCGCGGCCTCGGCAGCCATGCGGATGTTGCCGTTGTCGGGCAGGACGATCACGTTCTCGGCGTGGGCGTTCTCGATCGCCTCGAGGATGTCCGCCGTGGAGGGGTTCATGGTCTGGCCACCGGAGACGACCACGTCGACGCCGAGCGAGCGCAGGATCTCGGCCTGGCCATCGCCCGCCGCCACGGCCACGAAGCCGAGCGCCTTCTTGGGCGTCACGTCGATGACCTGGGCGGCCTCTTTGTCGGCACGGATGCCCTCGGTGCGCTCCTGTGCCTCGAGGTCCATGTTGTGCACGAACACGTTGAAGATCTGGCCGCGGTGGATCATGTGGCGCAGCACGCGGTCCGGGCGGTTGGTGTGCACGTGGATCTTGTAGTCGGGGTTGGCGCCCACGAGCAGCTCGCAGTCGCCCATGGTGGCGAGGTAGCGGAGGTTGGCCTCCTCGTCGAAGTCAGGCGAGTCGGCGTGGAAGAGGAACTCGGTGCAGTAGCGGAACTCGGAGCCCGCCCAGTCGTCGTTGATCTCGATGTCGACGACGTTGGCCACGTGGGCCTTCGCGTCCTCGTCGGAGATGGTGGTCTGGAAGTCGATGACCTCGCCGGCGCGGCCCTGCATGGCGTTGACGAACGCCTCCACGAAGGTGGCCAGGCCGAAGGCGCCGGAGTCGACCACGCCGTTCTCCTTGAGCACGGGCAGCAGCTCGGGCGTGCGGGCCACGGACTCGTAGGCCTCGATGACGATGGCGTCGAGCGCCTCGGTCGGCGAGACCTTGGCCTTCTCGAGCTGGTCGGCACGCAGGGACATGTCCTTCAGCACCGTGAGGATGGTGCCCTCGACCGGCTTGCGCACGGCCTTGAAGGCCACCTTCACGCCGTTGCGCAGCGCCGCCGCGATGTCTGCCGTGGTTGCGTGCTCGCCCTTGGCCGGCACGAGGCCCTCGGCGATGCCGCGCAGGATCTGGCTGGTGATGACGCCGGAGTTGCCGCGCGCGCCCATGAGGGAGCCGTGCGTGATGGCGTGGGCGATGTCCTTCATGGTCGCATCGCTGGGCAGCGCCTCGACCTCGCGGACGACGGTCTGCAGCGTGAGCGACATGTTGGTGCCGGTGTCACCATCGGGCACGGGGAATACGTTCAGCTTGTTGATTTCGTCCGCCTTGTCGGCGACGACTTGGGCGGCGATGGGAAAACAAGCTCGAATGGTAGTAGATATCATCGCAGGGGACCTCAGTTCCTCATAGTCAATCTGGTAGCGGGAAAGCCGGCGTTAGCTGGCGCGCAGACCCTCGATGTGGACACGAACCTCGACGTCGTTCAGCTCTGCAATCCTTGCCAGGATGAACTTGACCGAGCTCACGAGATTGGCCGAAACGG
>CACYAX010000215.1 GCA_902772435.1 uncultured Coriobacteriaceae bacterium
CTCCGTCAGCGGGACGCACTGCTCGGCCGCCATGATGATGTTCTTGTTGTTGGGGAAGACGAAGACCGTGGAGGCCGGGGTGCGGTTGACGGCCCTGAGGATGTCGTCGGTGGAGGGGTTCATGGTCTGGCCGCCGGTGACGATCGCGTCGGCGCCGAGCTCCAGGAACAGCTCCTCCATGCCCTTGCCCGCGCAGACGGCGACAACGCCGAAGTCCTTCTCCGGCTCGGCCACGCCGCTCTCTTCCTCCTCCGCGGCCGCCTCGCCGCTCTCCATCGCGCTCAGCTCCGCGTCCACCTCTTCGAGGTCGTCGGTGCTCTTCGCCTTCTGCCCGGCCAGCTGGTCGAGGCTCACGCCGTACAGGTCGGCGAGGCAGTAGGCCTCCTCGAAGCCGATGCTCCCGGCACCCTGCTCCCAGTTGCTGATCGTGGAGGGGTTGAACCCCGTGGCCACGCTCACGTCCTTCTGGGAGAGGTTCGCGCGGTTGCGCTCGGCGCGGAGGCCGCCCTTGATGCGCGCCTCGCGTTCCTCCTTGGTTGCTGCCATGCATTCCTCCTTTCCGTTCGTCTCGCGCGTGGGTTTGGTTTCCTACGTCAACCAAACCCACTAGGATTCATTGAAAGAAATGAATCCGGCTTTACGGCAATATCCCGTAACTAGGTATAAGATTAGTACGTAATCCCGTAATGTCAACCAAATTCCCAAAAATGCGTTGCTTTTTTAAGGGAAATCGCCATACTTTGTGATTGGAGGTGATGAACTTGAAAACGAGGCTCCAGGAGCTGCGCAAGGACGCAGGTTTCAAGAGCGCCAGAGCTTTCGCCGAGCACATCGGGATGAGCGTTGGCACGTATACAGACTACGAGCAGGGAAGGCGCAAGTTCACGTTTGAGGCCGCTTGGAAGTTCGCCGACGAGCTGGGCGTATCCCTGGACGAGCTCGCAGGCCGCCAGTGGCCGCGCCCGCCGACGGCGCTGGCCTCCGACGAGTCCCACCTCCTGACCCTGTACCGGGACACCGACCAGCGCGGCAGGGCCGCCATCCTGCGCACCGCCGAGGGCGAGGCGGGGATGGAGGAGAAGCCCGCGTCTGGGGACGGTGCGGGTGCTGTGAGCGCGTAGCCATACAAGCACGCCCCCGTGTGGTTCTTGGCGGAATCACGGGGGCGCGAGGCAGACCGATGCGATTGGAGGCTGCCTATGCCATCATACGGCAACAGGGCGGCGATATACGCCAGATACTCATCGCACAACCAGCGCGAGGAGTCGATAGAGATACAGGTGGAGCAGTCCCGTGCGTACTGCGACGAGCGCGGCCTCACGGTGGTGGGGGAGTACTGCGACTACGCGCAGTCGGGGCGCTCCGCCGAGCGCGCCGAGTTCCAGCGCATGATGGAGGACGCCCGGCGAGGCCTGTTCGACCACGTCGTGATCTGGAAGGTCACCCGCATCATGCGCAACCGCGACGAGATGAGCCTCGCGCGCCTGATGCTCCGCAAGGCCGGGGTCGACATCCTCTACGCCGGGGAGCAGATCACCGAGGGCAGCTCGGGCGTGCTGCAGCTGGGCATGCTCGAGGTGCTGTCCGAGTACGAGAGCGAGCTCACCGCCGAGCGGATCCGGGACGGGGTGAGGAAGAACGCGGAGCGCTGCATGGCCAACGGCCAGCCCCTCTTCGGCTGGGACATCGACCCAGACACCAAGCGCTACGTGGTCAACGAGGCCGAGGCCCGGGCGCTGCGCACGGCGCGGGAGATGGTGGTCGGCGGGCGCACCATGGCCGAGGCCACCCGGGCGCTGGCGCCGTACCGCACCAAGCGCGGGGTGCCCGTCACCCAGGCGGCGCTCACCAAGATGCTGCGACGCCGCCAGAACTGCGGCACCTACCGCTACGCGGGGGTCGAGGTCGAGGGCGGCATGCCCGCCCTATGGACCGAGGCCGAGCAGGACGAGATCGAGCGCGTCCTCGCGGACCGTCGCCGCCCGCACCGCTACGCGAAGCTCGAGCGGGGCCCGTTCGCGCTTGCGGGCACGGTGCGCTGCCGCAAGTGCGGCAGCCAGCTGCGCGGCACCTGCGGCACCTCCAAGGGCGGCAGGCGCTACAGCTACTACCGGTGCGACTCCTGCCGCCGCACGGTGCGCCAGGAGGAGCTGGAGGGAGCCGCCGCGGGCCTCGTGCGCGCCGCGCTGGCAACCGAGGAGTCGCGCTCCCTGGTGGCCGACCTGATGGTGGAGGCCGAGCGCGAGGAGCGCGGCCCGAGCAGGTCCGAGGCCATACGCTCCGAGCTCGCCGAGATCTCCAGGGCGTACGCCCGCATCTGGGACGCGATAGAGGCCGGGATGGCGCCCCCGGGCGGCAGGGAGCGCATCGACGCGCTCAGGGCGAGGGAGGACTCCCTGAGGCTCGAGCTGGACCGCGCGATCGCCGAGGAGTCGGCGTGCGTCACGCGCGAGTCGGTGGTGGCATGGCTCACCCGCGTGGCGCCCGAGGTGCCCGACCTCGAGCTGGTCCGCACGTTCGTGAGCCGCGCGTGGCACGCGTTCGGCGGCCCCACGACGGTGGCCATGGCATTCGACGGCCAGCCGCCCGACGAGCCCCCGGACGGCGGCCCGACGGGCGGGGAGGTGTTCGGCGACATGGTCCGCACCTCCACCATGGGACGATTCGGCGAACACCTCGCCGTAAGGGTCTCCAGAAGGTGCCTCATACTGGAGACGAAAGCGTAAGGGCCCCGAGAGGGGCCCTTTGCTTGTACGTCACTGCACGATCACCAGGGCGGCAGACAGCGCCGATGCAATCAGGAGGAGCGCTCGCACGCAGGCGAACGCCATGGCGGCTACCGTCACCGCGCACGCCGCGAGGATAAGGGCCTCACGGGCCTCCTCGTGGGTCTCGCTGCGCTCGTCCGGGAGCCGGTACCTGTGTCTGCGCGTCATCGAGCGAGCTCCAGGACGCCGAGGGCGATGTAGCGGTCCCTGCCGGACGATGCGCCGACGTAGTGCCCCCATGCGTAGCCGTCGTCGCCGATGGCGATGGAGTCGATCGTCACCTTGTCGCCCTTGGCGTAGCGCACGGGCTTGCCACCGCTGGTGACGATCTTCCCGGTCTTGGTGCTGGGAGCGTCCCTCACGTTGAGGGTGTCACTCATGACGGTCACTGTCTTGCTCACGGTGAATACCTCCGCATCTTCCTCACCATCATCACCACTCTCGGGATAGTGGTAGGCCCTCGTCCATGAGCTCGCGTAGTAGGTCGCGATACGCACCTCGGTGCCGTCCTGGTCTCCCTGCC
>CACYAX010000216.1 GCA_902772435.1 uncultured Coriobacteriaceae bacterium
CGGAGACGAGCGCAAGCTCACGTTCGAGCCGTTCGAGTGCCCATTCACCGAGGACGAGGCTAAGTGCGAGGCGGCGCGCTGCCTGCAGTGCGACCTGCGCCTGACCATCACGCGTCCGCGTCTGTGGAACGAATACTAGGGGAGGGGGAACCATGGACTACGCAATCAAAACAGCGGGCACTATTACCGTATCTGCGCTGCTTGACGCGGCGGGTGCTTCGGCTGAGGGCATCAAGGCCGTCTGGCTCTCCTATCCAACCGCCACGTTCGTGCCAGCGAAGGACTTCGGTGCTGAGCTCGAGGTCGTCGAGGGCACCGAGATGCTGCGCATCTACGATGAGACCTCGTGCATGTGCGATGCGCTCTGCAACGTGATCGGTGAGCTGCGCATGGCCACTGAGTGCACCTGCACCTTCGGCCATGAGGGTGGCTACCAGCTGCACACCATCCTCAGCGACGGCTGCAACAAGAAGGGCAAGCCGTCTGACATCGCGCTCATCCGCGACCTTGCTCCCGTCATGGAGAAGCAGGCGATTTGCGGTGAGGGCCAGGCCATGGGTCGCGTGGCAATGCAGGCCCTTGACCTCTTTGGCGCCGAGATCGAGCCGCACTTCACCAAGAAGAGCTGCCCGACCGGAGGCTGCGCTGCCTTCCAGACCTACCACGTGCTCGTGAGCAAGTGCACGGGCTGCGGCAAGTGCCTGAAGGCCTGTGCCGACGACGCCATTCTCGGCAAACCCAGGTTCGTGCACGTCATCGTACAGAAGAACTGCGTGCAGTGCGACAAGTGCCGCCAAGTGTGTCCCGAGAAAGCCATCGTGCGCGCTGGCGCCAAGAAGCCCAAGACGCCGCCCAAGCCCATCCCGGTGCGCAAGAAGTAGCGCAAAGGCCAAATGTGCCCCCTAAAGGGGCTGGAAGTACTCCACGCTTCCAGCCCCCTTTCTCTTTTAAAGGACGTGTCCGTCCGTCGATAGGCATGGATCGAGAAGGTGGGAGACGACTTCACGTGGCGTATCCTAAGGGTGGCATGCGAGTGAAAGGAGACGTGCATATGGGACTATTTGATATGTTCTCCCGCAAGGGGATGGACGAGTACGTGGCCGAGGCCAAGGAGGCCGGCATCACCATCGTGGACGTGCGTGAGGCCGACGAATACGCGGCGGGTCACGTCGAGGGCGCGGTCAACGTGCCCCTGAGCACGCTTGCCGAGCAGGCTCCTGTCGCGTTGCCCGACAAAGACGAGGTGCTGTACGTGCACTGCCTGGGTGGCGTCCGCAGCGAGAAGGCCTGCAAGCAGCTCTCCTCGATGGGCTATACCAAGCTGACGAACATCGGCGGGATCAAGGACTATCACGGTCCACTCGCGTAAGAAGGGAAGGGATATCCATGAAGGTTGTCATCGTTGGTGGCGTCGCGGGCGGCGCCTCGGCGGCAGCGCGTCTGCGCAGGCTTGACGAGCAGGCTGAGATCGTCGTCATCGAGCGCTCTGGCTTCGTGTCGTACGCGAACTGCGGCCTGCCGTACTTCGTGGGCGGCGTCATCAAGGAGCGCAAGAACCTCACGCTGCAGACGCCCCAGAGCTTCAAGAACCGCTTCTGCATCGACGTGCGCGTGAAACAGGAGGTCGTGAGCATCGACCGCGCGGCGCATGAGGTCGAGGTCAGGCGCCTGGAGGACGGCAGCACCTATCGCGAGGGCTATGACAAGCTCGTGCTCTCGCCGGGCGCGCGCCCCATCATCCTCAACGTGCCGGGGGTGGACGCTGAGCGCCTCTTCACCCTGCGCACGGTGGAGGACACCCTCGCCCTCTCTGACTTCGTCGCCGAGGCCCAGCCCAAGACCGCTGCCGTGGTCGGTGGCGGCTTCATCGGCATCGAGACCGCGGAGAACCTCTGCGAGCGCGGCATCGCCGTCACGCTCTACC
The DNA here is from genome assembly GCA_902772435.1 of uncultured Coriobacteriaceae bacterium. Classification (GTDB taxonomy): domain Bacteria; phylum Actinomycetota; class Coriobacteriia; order Coriobacteriales; family Atopobiaceae; genus UBA1367. The sequence continues at coordinate 1,925 of CACYAX010000216.1, forward strand.
AGTGGGACCCGCAGGTGCTGCCCATCCTCGACGAGGACATGGCCCACTTCGTGCACAACCACCTGCGCGAGAAGGGCATCGACCTGCGCCTGGGCGCCCGCGTCTCGGGCTTTGACGGTGACGCGGACGGCATCGCGGTGACCGACGCCGATGGCAGCGAGCGCTATGACATGGCCGTGCTCGCCGTGGGCGTCCTGCCTGAGACCACCCTGGCAGCTGATGCGGGCCTCGAGCTCGGTATGAAGGGCGCCATCGTGGTGGACGAGCACATGCTCACCTCCGACCCCGACATCTACGCCGTGGGCGACGCGGTTCAGGTGAAGAACTACGTCACGCAGGCTGCCGCGCACATCGCGCTCGCGGGCCCGGCCAACAAGCAGGGCCGCATCGCCGCCGACAACATCTGCGGCAAGGACAGCACCTTCGACGGCTCGCTCGGCTCGAGCGTGCTCAAGGTCTTCGACCTCACCGTGTCCTCGACGGGCCTCACGTGCCGCGCGGCGGCTGCCGCGGGCATCGATGCGGGCTACGTGCTGCTGAGCCCGCCCAACCACGCGAGCTACTATCCGGGCTCGAGCGCGATTCGCATGAAGCTCGTGTTCGACCGCGCCAACGGCAAGGTGCTCGGTGCCCAGGCCATCGGCGTGGACGGCGTCGAGAAGCGCATCGACGTCGTGGCCACGGCCATCCACGGCCACATGGACGTGTGGGACCTGGCAGAGCTCGACCTCTGCTACGCGCCGCCGTTCTCGTCGGCCAAGGACCCCGTGAACATGGCGGGCTTCATGGCGAGCAACATCATGGACGGCATCGTGGACCAGGTGGGTTGGGACCGTGCGCTGGCTCCTGCGGAGAACGAGGTCGTGCTCGACGTGCGCACGGACGCCGAGGTTGCCCGTGGGCGCCTCGACTACTCCATCCACATCCCCGTTGACAGCCTGCGCGACCGTCTGGGCGAGCTGCCCAAGGACAAGCGCATCCTCGTGCATTGCCTCTCCGGCCTGCGCAGCTACCTCGCTTGCCGCATCCTCTCGCAGCACGGCTTCGACTGCGCGAACGTGGCTGGCGGCTGGGCCTTCCACCAGGCGGCCGTGCTGGGCAAGCAGCATGCGGGGAAGATCATTCCCTCCAACTTTGTTTCCATTGAGTTCCATGACGGTATCATGGATCCCAATTACTTTGCCTGGTATTTCAACGAGCATCCGGAGATCAAAAAGCAGCAGCTGATCGCCATCCAGGGAAATTCCTCTGTCAAGGTTCTTTCCATTCACATGATCCGGCAGCTTATGATCGACTGTCCGGAC
>CACYAX010000217.1 GCA_902772435.1 uncultured Coriobacteriaceae bacterium
GTTGCGGGGCACGTGCCGATGCGAGCTGTAAGCCGCCCGCGACATATGATGCACATGTTTACGGGGTGCTCTGCCTTTTGGGAGGCGGGGCACCCCTGTTGCCTCCGTGGAAGACGGGTGTACGGGGGTCGTGGTGGGACCGACCTGCGGGAACGCCGAGGCGACTTCATACGACCAGTCGATCCGGGCCACTTTTGCCGCCGGGAACGCCACTCGTATGAAGCCGTGCGGGCACCGACCTGCGGGAATGCCGAGCTGCCTTCATACGACTGGCCGTTTTGGGTCGTTTCTGCAGCTGGAAGGACCAGTCGTATGAAGGTAGGTGTTCGTCGACCTGCGGAAACGCCTGCGCGACTTCATACGACAGGCCGATTCGGGCCGTTCTTGCAGCCAGAAGGGCTAGTCGTATGAAGCTGCACGGTGGCCGACATGCGGGAACGCTGAGGGGACTTCATACGACAGGCCATTCAGGGCCGTTTTTGCTGCTAGAGGAGCCGCTCGTATGAAGCCGGGCGTTCGCTGACCTGCGCAAACGCAAGCGCGACTTCATACGACAGGCCGTTTAGGGACGTTTCTGCAGCAAGAATGATCGCTCGTATGAAACCGTTGGGACGCCTACCTGCTGAAACGCCGAGACAACTTCATACGACAGGCCATTCAGGGCCGTTTTCGGCTAGATGGCCCGCTCGTATGAAACCGTTGGGACGCCTACCTGCTGAAACGCCGAGACAACTTCATACGACAGGCCGTTACGGGCCGTTTTACGGCTAGATGGCCCGCTCGTATGAAACCGTTGGGACGCCTACCTGCTGAAACGCCGAGGCAACTTCATACGACAGGCCGTTACGGGCCGATTTTGCCGCCGGAAGGGCCGTTCGTATGAAGCCGCGCGGTGGCCGACCTGCGGAAATGCCGAGGCGACTTCATACGACACGCCATTCAGGGCCGATTGTGCTGCGTGAAGGGCCGCTCGTATGAAGCCGTGCGGTAGACGACCTGCGGGAATGCCGAGGGGACTTCATACGACTCGCCGCCCAGGGCCGTTCTTGCCGCCGGAAGGGCGCTCGTATGAAGCCAGCCCACCGCCAGCCTGCAGGTACTCCCCGTCAGAACTCCGAAAAGCTCGGCTCCCCCACGAGGCAGAGGTCCTCGCCGTTGGCGAGCTCACGCATGGCCGCCACGAAGCGCTCCTCCTCCCCCGCCAGGAACGCGCAGTTGAGCTGCACGTCCTCTGCAAAGATGGAGTCCTTGATCTTGCCGCCGCAGTCGGGCACGAGACGCTCCACGCGCCCGTAGGCAGAATACGGAATGACGCAGGTCACGCGCGTAACGAGGGTCATCTGGACGAGTTGCCCCGCCTTCTGGGCCGCAGCGACAGCCTCGCGCGTGGCGCCCTCGTAGGCGCGTACCAAGCCTCCTGGCCCAAGCAGCGTACCGCCGAAGTAGCGCGTGACCACGCAGCAGACGTCGGCCAGGCCCGCGCCACGCAGCACGTCGAGCGTGGGCATGCCGGCCGTACGCTGGGGTTCGCCGTCATCCGAGCAGCGCTCGCGGCCGTCGGAAAGGATCCACGCGGGCACGTTGTGGCGGGCATCGTGATGACGGGAACGCACCTCGTCGATGAAGGCATTCGCTTCAGCCTCGCTCGCCACATGCTTGAGCTGAGCAATGAAGCGACTCTTGCGGTCGACGAGCTCCCCCGTCGCCTCGACGCCTGCGGCCAAAGTTGTGTATCCCGCTGCCACGCTACCTCCTCACGCCGGTGTGCCCCTGTCCATAGTAACGGACAATCGGCTCGACCTCTAGAGCGCGAGGCCTTCGTACCAGCTCTTGAGCGTCTGGGCGGACGCGCGGGCTTCAAGACGCTCACCCTCGAGCACGCGGGCGCCAGGGGCGAGCTTGGCCATGTTGGCGCCGCTCTCGCCGATGGGGCTCATGCCCGAGGTAGCGAAGGGAACGACCGTCTTGCCCGTGAAGTCGTAGGCCTCCATGAAGGTGTCGATGATGCTCGGCTCGCGATACCACCACACGGGGAAGCCGACCAAGATGATGTCGGCGCCCGCGGGCGCAAATACGCTCACCGCCGCCGAGAAGGCAGATGGCTGGACTCTCGCTTGGGACGGCAAGACACTTGACGGCTGGCTTGCCGTCAAGAGCGGCTGCAAGGCGCCGCCGGAGAAGGGTTGGGTCATCAAGGACGGCACGCTCACGATGCGCCCCGTCAACGGCATCGCGAACGGAAAATGGTTTCCGCTTCCGCCGGAGGACCAGAAGCTTGGCGGCGGCGGAGACATCGTGACGGCGAAGAAGTACCGCGACTTCGCGTTCAAGTTCGACTTCCGTCTCACCGAGAGCGCCAACTCCGGCGTCAAGTACTTCTACGACGAGAATCTCAACAAGGGAACGTGCGAGGAGTACCAGATTCTCGAGAACGGGCATCCCGACTCGGACAAGGGCAAGGATGGCAACCGCAAGTCAGCTTCGCTCTACGACATCATCCCCGCGAACGCCGATTCCATCCTTAAAGGCCCCGGCGAGTGGAACAGCGGCATGATCGTCGCGAAGGGCGCGCATGTCGAGCATTGGCTCAACGGCGTCAAGGTCCTTGAGTACGACCGCGGCACGCCCGCGTTCAAGGCGGCGGTGAAGGCGTCGAAGTACGCCGACTGGGGCATTGATGCCGCCGGCAAGCCGCAGGACTGGGGCGAGATTCCCGAAGGGCGCATCCTTCTCCAGGATCACAGCGACTCGACCGTCTCCTTCTGCAACCTGAAGGTCAAGGAACTCTAACGCGATCAGCGAGAAGAACCGCCCCGCCGCCTCACGCTCTCGCGTCTGCGGCGGGGCTCGTTTCGTCTTAGGGCTTGCTGACTGTCCTGTGTTGTTCTGTATGTTTGCCTGACATCGTGCGGCTTTGTTTCGGGCAACCGTGCTCGCCCACGAGAAATGGCCGATTCGCGCGTCCTTGCGACCGCTCGACATATACATATATGTCTTCGGGTCGCAGTCCTGCGCGACTCGTCTCATTTTCGTGGGTTCCGCTCGGCTTTGGCCCGAAACAAAGCCGCGCATGGCACCTCTGGTCGAGTTCGGCGCGGTGCTCGGGGTCTCGGCCTCTCACACCTCTAGCGACCGCCTTCGGCGGCTCGGCCTTCGGCCTCGGGTGATACCCCGCTCCCTGCGCCGCCGCTCCCGTCGTCTTCGCGG
>CACYAX010000218.1 GCA_902772435.1 uncultured Coriobacteriaceae bacterium
TGTGAAACCCACTGCTTGCTATAAGTATAGGTGGTGACGATTTCCTCCTTGCCGCCCAACTTGTCCTTGCTTTCCTGCTTGGTGTGCTCTACCCACTGGTAGAATTCCACGCGGCGCTGCAGGTGGATGGCGTTGGCCTTCACGCCGAAAGCCTCGTCGCGGAGGGTGTCGGTGGTGGTAGCCATGCCGTTGGCGTGGATGAGCTGTCCTTCAAGCGAGGCGTCCAGATTGTCGATGTTGTCCACGTGGACGGCCACCTTCTCTGCCTCTTTGAGCATTTTGTCGGTTTTCACCCATCAAGAACGCTAGGACACAGGCGGGGAATGCAGGAGACAAAACCGTACAGCAGACGCACCGTCATCTTGAACATGTCGCCCACAAAGGCGCGGCGGCAGGCACCAAGCGCGGCACGGGACCCCTGCCTAGTAAATGGGCTTGAAGTCGAGCTCGCCCGAGATGACCTCCACGTCACGCGTCTCGTCGATGCGGAAGCCGCCGAGGAAACGCCTGCCGTTGTAGTAGCGGTCGAGCCCGTCGATCACGGCCTGTACCTGCTCCTGGATGCCCTGGACCTCCGCCGTGACCGACCCATCGCGCTCGTTCAGGACCCAGCCCGTGGCACCGACGGAGTTCGCGAGGTTGGTCGCCGTCCAGCGAAAGCCCACGCCCTGCACGGCGCCCACGAAGTGGTACCTGCGACGGATCTTGGGGCCGAGCGGCGTGTCTGCCTCGCCCTTCTCTGCCTTCTCGGCCAGCTGGCGCACCTGTTCGAGCTCCATGCGCTCAAGCTCCGCGGATGCGGAGTCGCCGCCGCCCACCAAGGCCAGCAGATCGGATAGCAGTCCCATGGATGTCTCACTTCCTCGCCAACATGCCGACAGGGTGCGCGGACGCACCTTGCTACCATGATACGCGCTCGGGGTTCACGCTGCCAACGTTTGCCCTATCATGGGCACGCCAACCCAACAAATGAGAGGGGGAACCACCATGGACCTCAACGCCCTACGAGAAGCGCTCGCGGGCACCGAAAGCTCACGCGCACGCGGGGCAGCCGTGCTGATCCCCCTGCTTGCGGGGCCAGACAGCTGGGAAGTCCTGCTGGAGGTCCGCGCCGAGACCCTAACCGTACAACCGGGCGAGGTGTGCCTGCCCGGAGGCGGCATCGAAGCCGACGAGACTCCCCGCGCCGCAGCCATCCGCGAGACCTGCGAGGAGCTGCTCGTGCGCGAGGAGCAAATCGTGCTGCTCGGGGAGCTCGGAGCCCAGCCAGGCCCCGGGGGCAGGCCTCTGCACGTCTTCGTGGGCGAGCTGCGTGGATACGACGGCTCCTTCTCGCCTTCCGAAGTGGAGCGCACCTTTACCGTGCCGCTTGACTGGCTGCTTGCCCACGAGCCAGCACACTTCGAGGTCACGATGGAGCCGCGTTATCCCGACGACTTCCCCTGGGAGCTCGTTCCCGGTGGGCGGCACTACCCATGGCGCGCCCAGAAGAGCGACGTGCCCTTTTACCTTGGCACCGACCCCGTCATCTGGGGCGCGACCGCCCGCGTGCTGGCACGCTTCTCCCACGTGCTGAGGGAGCACTGGGCGTAACGCGCACGCCGAGGAACAGCCATCGGCCGCCGCCCGGTCCCTGCGGAAAGCCTCCTACTTTTGTTTTGCCTACACCCTCCCTATCGTCTTAAGGTGTTACACCGTTCATAGGGGATACAGGGGATAACGGGGGCACACCATGGCAGAACGTGACATGACGCGCAGGGTCTTCTTGGGCTTGGCGACGGCAGGTTTGGGAGCCGCCGCAGGTGGTGTGGCCACGAGCCTCATCACCACCAACATGAACCAACGTGCGGCGGAGAAGCAGGCCATCGAAGAGGAGCAGGCCGCCGTCGAGGGCGACCGCTCGAACGTGACCACCGACAACGTGGGGACGTCGGACAACGCTGCCGAGAGCATCGCGAGCCCCCAGGCGGAGCCCGTGGAGATCGACCCCGCGCCCGAGACCCCGCGCTACGACATCGTGGACGCACACCTGCACTACGTGGACTTCCTCGAGCACACGGATGGTTTCCCCGCCCTCTGCGAGGCCATGGACGCGAGCGGCGTGAGCCAGTCGGCCTACGACGCCTAAGGGCGTCCGGCAAAACCGACGCTACGAGAGGCGCCTTCCTGGGGGAGGCGCCTCTCTTTTCGCAAAAGGGCCGCACTACATCAGATACAGCTGCACCATGAGCGGCATCGTGACGACGCAGGCCAGCGTGGTCATCACGCTGAGGGCGCTCGCGTATTCCGGCTCCTGGTCGTACATCTGGGCGAACTGCGTCACGGTGGTGGCCGTGCAGCTCATCACGGCGAGCATGGGCACCATGAGGATCCTCTCGCCGTCAGGGATGAGCGTGCCGACGCCCGTCAGCTTGAAGAGCGAGATCATGACAAGCGGGAACAGCACCATCTTGGCAAGGACGACCAGCCAGGCGCGCTTGTGGCGGCGCAGCTCGGAGAGGTCGAGCCCCGCGAGCGTCATACCCACGATGAGCATGGAGGCGGGGCCGATCATGTTGCCGAGCGAGCGCACGGCGGAGTTGAGCACGGGCGGCATCCGCAGGCCCGTGACCATGAAGGTGACGCCGATGAGGATGGCGATGATGTTGACGTTGGTCATGACCCTGCGCAGCGAGATATGCGCCTCGCCGGAGAACATCTTGTCCATGAGCGTCCAGAACATGAAGTTCTGCACCACCATGTAGCCCGTCGCGTAGATGACGTAGCCCTCCCCCAGCACGCTCGTCACGATGGGCAGGATGAGGTTGCCCGCGTTGGAGTAGGTCACGCTCGCCCGCTCCACCACGCTCGCCCCCGTCAGGCGCGCGAACACCGATCCCAGCGCGTACATGAGGAGGTTCGCCGCGAGGGCCACCGCGAACACCACGGCAAGCGAGCGGGCCAGATCGGGCGTGAGGTCCACCTCGAAGGCCGTGAGCAGCGGCGCCGGCCCGATGAGGTAGAGCGTGATGATGGAGAGCGCCTTTGCGTCGCTCGACTTGAGCGCGCCCGCCTTCACGATGGCGTAGCCCGCCACGAGGATGATGAACAGCTCCACGATCTTGTTGATCAGCAATAGGCTCATTGAGGATTCCTTCTGGGACAAACCCCTTGGCGAAACGTAATAATGAATAGCACACCCG
>CACYAX010000219.1 GCA_902772435.1 uncultured Coriobacteriaceae bacterium
TCGCCTCGAGCCTCACGAACCACCGTGAGGACGAGTATGGCGGCAGCCTCGAGAACCGCCTGCGCGCGGCGACCGAGATCGTGCAGGGCATCAAGGCGACCTGCGGTGACGACTTTCCCGTGACCATGCGCCTCGGCCTCAAGAGCTACGTGAAGGCCCTCAACCAGGCGAGCTTCGACGGTTCCGACGAGGCCTACCGCACCCTCGACGAGGGCGTGCGCATCTGCCAGCTGCTCGAGGCGGCAGGCTATGACGGCCTCGACGTGGACACGGGCACGTACGACTCGTTCTACTACGCGTGCCCGCCCATGTACCTCAAGCGCGGGTACATGGTCGAGCTGGCCGAGAAGGCCAAGGAGGCCGTGAGCATCCCGCTCATCGTGGGCTCGCGCATGGGCAACGTCGACGTGGACGAGGAGGCCATCGCGGAGGGCAAGCTTGACGCCATCGCGCTCGGCCGTCCTATGCTCGCCGACCCCGACCTGCCGCGCAAGATTGAGATGGGCACGCCGGAGCGCATCCGTCCGTGCATCGCCTGCAACCAGGGCTGCCTGTACCGTCTGTTCGCGGGCCTTCCCAGCTACTGCGCCGTGAACCCCGAGGTCGGTCGCTCGGCGGACTACCGCCTGACGCCGGCGCCCGTCTGCAAGAACGTCGTGGTGGTCGGTGGCGGCGTGGCGGGCATGGAGGCCGCCCGCGCGTGTGCGACCCGTGGCCACAACGTCACGCTCTTCGAGAAGTCCGACCAGCTGGGAGGCCATCTCGTGAGCGGCGGCGCCCACGACTTCAAGGTGGAGGTGCGCGAGCTCAACGCTTGGTACCAGCAGGAGCTCGACGCGCTCGGCGTCACCGTCCTCATGGGGACCGAGGCCACGCCCGACCGCGTCGCCGCCTTCGAACCCGACGCCATCGTCCTCTCCGCGGGGTCCCAGGCCATCATGCCCCCAATCGAGGGCGTCGACCACGAGAAGTGCGTCTCCTGCATCGACGCGCTCAACGAGACCAAGCCCGTCGGCGAGAAGGTCGTGGTGGTAGGCGGCGGCCTCGTGGGCTGTGAGCTCGCGTTCGACCTCGTGCAGAAGGGCAAGAAGGTCACGATCGTCGAAGCGCTCGGCGACATACTCTCGTCGAGCATCGGCGTGCCGCTGCCGAACATGATGATGCTGCGCGACGGCTTCGCGTTCTATGGCACGCCTCTCATGACCAAGACCAAGATAGTGGCCGTCAACGACGAGGGCGCGCTCGTGGAGAACGTCGAGACGGGGGAGCGGACGCAGCTCGAGGCCGACACGGTGGTCATCGCGGTGGGCTTCAGGCCGGTAGAGAGCCATGCGCTCGACTACAAGGAGATGGGCGCCGAGATTTACGAGATCGGTGACGGCCGCAAGGTGGGCAACATCATGACCGCCATCCACGACGCCTACGAGATTTCGCGCAACCTTTAAGCTTAAGGAGAGCTTGACGGAGGGGGCTGGCATGTGGGTCCGCCCCCTCCGTTTGCGCAGGTAGAAGGCGCACAAAGAAGGGCGGCCCTCCAAAAGGAAGGCCGCCCCTTTCGTGTGGCTGAAGCCAGCTTATGCCTCGGCGACCGCCTGCATGGCGAGGGCGCCGATGTAGTTGACGGGGTTGCCGAAGTTGGGCTGGAAGAGCAGGTCGACGTTGGCGAGCTGGTCGATGGTGAAGCCTGCCTGGATGGCGATGGAGACCGCGTTGGCGGACTGGGCCACGTCCGGCTGGCGGGAGAGGAACTGCGCGCCCTTGACCTTGCGGGTCTCGGGATCCCAGGTCAGCACGGCGGTGACCGGCGTGGTGGTCTTCATGAAGTTGGGACGGTAGTCCGTGACGAGCGTGGTGGAGGCGAGCTTGACGCCGCGCGCCTCGCCGCCGGCGACGGTCATGCCCGTGGAGGCCGCGTAGAGGCCGAACAGCGGCACGGCGCTGGAGCTCTGGGTGCCCATATAGGCCTGCGTCGGCTTCTCGATGTTGGCGCCCACGAGGAGGCCCTGGCGCACGGCGTTGGTGGCCAGCGGCACGTAGTCAGGCTTGCCCGTGGGGTTGTAGAGCACGGTGGCCGTGTCGCCCGCGGCGAAGACGTCCTGCGAGGGCTCGGACTCGCCCGTGAGCGTGGCACGCATGTACTCGTCGACGAGGATGGCGCCCGGGCGCACGGTCTCGACCTGGCCCTGCACCAGCTCGGTGCGCGGCAGGAAGCCCGCGCCCAGGATGGCGTAGTCGACCTCGAAGGTGTCCTTGGTGGTCACCATGCGCACGCCGCCGTCGATGAGCTCGAAGGCCTTCACGAACTGGCCCATGGCGAGCTCGACGCCATGCTCGGTGAACGCCTCCTCGATCTGGTCGGTGATGACCTTGTCGAGGTTCTTGGCCGCCACGCGGTCGAGGCCGTCGACCAGGACGACCTTCTTGCCCTTCTCGGCAAGCTGCTCGGCGAGCTCGACGCCGATGTAGCCCGCGCCGATGACGGCGACGCGGTCAGCCGCGCCGCACTTCTCCTTGATGGCCTGGCCGTGCTTGAAGTTCTTGCAGAGCAGCACGCGCTCGGCGTCCATGGCCTCGGCCAGGCCCTCGATGGGCGGCATGACGGGCTTGGAACCCATGGTGAGGGCGATCTTGTCAAAGGCGAGCGTCTGCTCCTCGTCGCTGCCGATGGCGTGGTAGGTGAGCGTCTTACCCTTGAGGTCGATGGTCGTGACGTCGGTGCACATGTGCATGACGGCACCCAGCTCGGCCAGCTTCTCGGGGCTGGAGTAGAACATGTTGTCCGTGGTGGAGATGTTGTCGCCCACCCACAGCGCGATGCCGCAGGAGAGGAACGAGAGGTTGTCATTGCGCTCGAAGACGTGCACCGTCCAGTCGGGATGGGCGGCGAGAATGGACTGCGTGACGAACGTGCCGGCGTGCGTGCAGCCGACGACGGCAACGACCTTGCTGGTTTCGCTCATGGTTACCCCCTAAGTTTGGAACGCCAGATTGCGCCTATTTAAGAGCTTAGCAAGCAATCGGTCCTATTCCACGCGCGAACGGGGCGCAATCCCGCGGGCGTGCGGCTATCTTCGGCCTCTGCCGCGCAGCGCGCGATAGGCCATGCGGAGCGCGAGGCCCGTGGCAAAGCCCGCCATGTCTATCAGCACGTCGGTG
>CACYAX010000220.1 GCA_902772435.1 uncultured Coriobacteriaceae bacterium
ATGGGCTGGAACGCCGCATCATAGAGCACGGCGCCATTGGAGCAGAGATAATAGTCCATGCAGCCCAGGCTGGTGACGTCTGCCTGGAGCATGTGGGCCGGTCGCCCACTCGCCACGGCGAGCTTCACGCCCGTCTCATGGACCGCAGCCAACGCGGCACGGACACGTGACGTCACGTGGATGCCTGCTTGGACGATGGTGTCGTCCAAGTCAAGAAAGACCAGCCCGACGTTCTGGGAGCGTCGGGCCGGTCCACGTATGCCGTTAGCAAGTGTGTGTGAATTACTCACCAAAGCCGCTGTCCACGAGGGCAACGAGGGCGTCGAGAGCCGCAGCCTCGTCAGCGCCGTCGCACGCGATCTCAACGGTGGTGCCGTTGCCGAGACCAGCAGCGAGGATCATCATGATGGACTTGGCGTTCACGGGAGCGGAGCCCTTGTCGACGTTGGCGATGGTGACCTTGGACTCATACTTCTTAGCCTCGGCGACGAAGACGGAAGCGGGACGAGCGTGAAGGCCGGTAGCGTTGATGATTTTCGTCTGCTTAGAAACCATGGTGCACTCCTTTAAAGTCGCAAGGGCAAGCCCTTTGGCCACCCAATTAGGACACATAGTAACAAACATTCGGTCGTTTTACCGCAAGAACTATCCTGTACGGCGCTCATTCATCCGTCATGTGCCAAAATACCATTATTGGTGAACGGCGCAGAGGTGCCGGGAGGAGCCCCTATGGACGAGTTCAACGACAACACGCGCTATGACGACGACGCATATGCGCAGGACACAGACACACAGCTCGCGGATGCCACAGATTCTTATGTCGGCACGCCAGACGACGGGCTGCCCACGAGCGGGTTGGACGACCCGCTGCCCACCGACGATGACTGGATGAGCTCGCTGCCCGACTTCGATACGCCTGAGGGCCAATATGCGCCGTTCGGCGGTACGGGTGACGCAGAAACTTCTTATGAAGATGAGGCCTACGGCTTCGAGGAGAAGCTCGATGACGGGCAGGCCGAGCTGGCCCCCAAACCATCCGACGCCCTCGCCCAGGCAGCGGGAACGGCCGGCTCGGTCGTGAGCGCCGCGGGCAAGCACCTCGCCGACGGCTTCACCGCCGTGCGCGACGTGCGGAAGATGGCCAAGCGCCACGCCTCCGCGAAGGCCCAGATGCGCGCCCTCAAGGCGGAGATCGAGGCCGACCTGGAGGTGCTCGACCACCGCACGCAGATCGAGCGCGACTACACCTCGATCGTGACCGAGCAGAACGCGGAGCTCGCCTCCGCCCGCGCGGAGCGCGATGACGCCAGCGCCCGCATCACCCAACTCTCGGCCGACCGGGACGAGCTCGACGCCCGCCTTGAGGCCCTCAAGGCAGACAACGAGGAGCGCATCAGCCCCTATCGCAGCCTCATGGAGACCACCAAGGGCCGTGCGGACGATGCCCAGGTCGCCCTTTCTGAGGCGAAACGCGCCCTGAAGGCAGCCGAGAACCAGCAGAGCAGCGCCACGAGGCGCCGCGACCAGCGTATCTCCTCGGCCAACCGCGCGGTGGACAACGCGAGCGAGCGCCTCCGCCGCAACCAGGCCAGCTTCGACCAGCAGAGCCAGGACCCCGAGAAGCGCGACGGCCTCGACAAGCTGCGCAACCAGATCGTGAGCGACCAGGCACACCTCGACAGCGCGCGCGAGGAGGTCGAGCGGGCCACCCTCGAGAGCAAGCGCGAGGTGGAGAATGCCCAAGCCCTCGTGTGGGACCAGCAGCAGCGCTTCAACGCGGCAACCTCTGCGGCAGAGAGCGCCAAGCAGGAAGCGTCGCATGCCCGCGCCGAATACGACGCCATCTACAAGGAGTGCAAGGCCGCAGAAGACGGCCTGTCCGCCCAGATCTCCGAGTTGCTGAACCTCATTGACGCCACGGAGCAGGAGCGCTCCACCGCCGACGAGCGCATCGACGCCGCCAACACCATCCTTGCCGAGGCACAGGACATCCACGACACGCCGGAGGTCACGCGCGAGCTCGCGCGCAAGGTCGAACAGGAACAGGCCGAACTCGCCCGCCAGCATGACGAGGTGCGCGACATCGCCCAGTCCGAGAAGCACCTGCGCAAGACCACGCGCGCCAAGCGCATCACCTTCTTCGCCGTGATCGCCGCCGTGATCGCGGTCATCCTGCTCATCGTCTGGCTCGTATTCTTTAAGCCGCCCCAGACGTCGCCCAACCCCACCCCCAAGCCCACGTCGACGCAGACGCAGACCACGGACGGCAAGACCGACGGCAAGACGGACGGCAAGACCGACGCCACGTCAGGCAATGCGACGACCACGACAACCACGACCTCCACGACCGAAGATGACGACCAGGGCGCTGCGGACGCCACGACGAGCACCACAGGGAATGGCACGTCGTCCATCTCGACCACCGGCACCACGACGACCGACGACACGTCCACGACGGGCACCACGGGCTCTTCGGGCAGGTCAACCACGGACGAGTCCACGAGCACGGACGCCGAATCCGAGGAGACCGAGACCACCAAGACGGGAACGGTGGCAGGTTAGGCCCCGCATTCCCCTCCCCCACACGACAGGGGCCAGACGGACAACCGTCTGGCCCCCTTTTCTTGCAATTGCGCCGCGTCTGCGGGCGGTCACGCCCGAAGGCCGTCACACGATGAGCATCGCGTCGCCGAAGGAGAAGAAGCGGTAGCGCTCCTCGATGGCCGCGGCATAGGCCGCCATGATCTGCTCGCGCGTGGCGAACGCGGAGACGAGCATCATGAGCGTGGAGCGCGGCACGTGGAAGTTGGTGACCATGGCGTCCACGACGTGGAAGGTCGAGCCCGGCATGAGGTAGAGGCTCGTGGTGGCATCCACGCGCGCCACGACGTCTCCCTTGCCCTGCGCGGCGGCCGAATCGGCAACGCCCTCAAAGCGCTGGGCGACCATCGGGGGGTCAGTGCGCGGCGCGTCAGACTCGTAGGCGCTTTCGAGCGAGCGGACCGAGGTCGTGCCGATGGCGACCACGCGATGGCCCGCCGCCTTCGTGTCATGCACGGCGTCGATCACGCGCTGCGGCACGTGGTAGCGCTCGGTGTGGATCTGGTGGTCA
>CACYAX010000221.1 GCA_902772435.1 uncultured Coriobacteriaceae bacterium
GGCCCTGGCGCCCCAGCCCTGCTCGAACAGCCTCGTGGCCTCTTCCCGCTCCCTGGTGTACTTCACGGAGATCACCCCCAAATAGAAGTTGGACTGGAAACCTGAGTTTCCAGTCCAACTATCGGGGTTCAGTTCATGCGGGAAGGGCGCCCCTCATGTCAGCTACGTGTGCTGGGCTGCACAGCCTATGCCTGCAGCGAGAGCCACTCGATGATGGTCTCCTCGACGTCGAACTTGATGTCGTCGTAGTTGTGGATCTCGTGACGGTAGCCGCTCCAGAGCTGGGTGGTCACGTCGTGGCCCGTGTTGGTGAGCCAGTTGGCGCACTGGTAGACGCCCTCGCCGAAGCAGCCCACGGGGTCCTGGTCGCCTGCGATGAGCAGGATCGGGAGCGACGTCGGCACCTTCTCGGCCCACTCGGGCCCCTCGATGCAGAGCATCATGTCGATGAAGTCGCGCATGCTGATGTTGTGGGTGGGATGCGTGAACGCGTCGAACGGGTCCTCGGCGTGGTCCTTCTGCACCCATGGGTCGTGGCAGATCCACTCGTTGCCGAGCTTGGCGCCCTCGGGGCAGCGCGAGAACATCCAGCCGAAGAGCTGCGCCGTGATGGCCGGGTCAGACTCGTGGGCCTTGCCTGCCTTCACGAGGTCGTCGGCCATCTTGCGGGCCTCGGCCGTGCTCTCGAAGACGCCCGTGGTGCCGCAGTAGATGACGGCCGTGAGCAGGTCGCCGTACTTGGCGGAGAAGTCGCGCGCGATCATGGAGCCCATCGAGTGACCGAACATGAAGTAGGGAAGGTCGGGGTACTTCTCGCAGACCACGTCGTGGAAGAGCTTCTCGTCCTCCATCATGGTGTGCGGACCGGCGTCGCCCCAGTCGCCCCAGGTGTCGTTGGCGATGGCCGTGGCACCGTGGCCCACGTGGTCATTGGCGGCCACGATGTAGCCGGCGTCCATGAGGGCGACGATCATGTGGAAGTAGCGGCGAGAGTGCTCGCCAAAACCGTGAATCAACTGGAAGATTCCCACCGGCTCACAGGCGGGAACGTAAATCCAACCAGTGACCTCGTCCCTGCCATTTGATGACGCGAACTTGACCTCATGCAGCATGATGCGCTCCTCTCTCAGCTTCCTCGGTGCGGGAAACCGCCCCCTTTGGTGCCAATTATCCCCGTGCGGGCGCGCTGCCACGGCTTTCGGCTGGCAGGCGCATATGCTCTGACGGTAGGCGGGGAGTGGGAAGGCACGAAACAGGAGGGGGCCGCACGCGGCGGCCCCCGATGCGTTGCACTCTGTGGGCGTGCTCCTAGAGCAGGCCCGTGGCCTCGTCGAGGCCGAGCACGATGTTCATGTTCTGCACGGCGGCGCCGCTCGCGCCCTTGCCCAGGTTGTCGAAGAGCGCCGTGACCGTGGTGCGCTCCTCGTTGCCGCAGACCACGATGCGCAGGCAGTTGGTGCCGGCGAGCTCGTTGGCGTAGAGCGTGGAGCCCTGCGAGCCGTAAGGCGCGACGCTGACGAGGCGCTGCCCCGCGTAGTGGGCGGCGAGGCAGGCATGCACGTCCTCGGCAGAGCCCACGCCGTTGAGCAGGCCGTTGTGCAGCATGATGCTCGTGGCCATGCCCTTGTAGTAGTCATCCACCACGGGCATGAAGACGGGTGCCGCCGCGAGGCCGCAGACCACCTGCATCTCGGGGAGGTGCTTGTGGGCCAGCGTGAGACCATAGATGCCCGGCGCGTCGAGCCGCTCGGGACGGTCGGCCGCCTCGTAGTCGGCAATCATCCTCTTGCCGCCGCCCGAGTAGCCCGTGAGCGAATAACAGGTGAGCGGGTAGTCGGCGGGCATGAGGCCTGCCTGTACGAGGGGCGCCGTGGTGGAGATGAGGCCCGTGGCGTGGCAGCCCGGGTTGGCGACGCGCTTGCTCGCGGCGATGGCGGCGCGCTGGCCCTGCGAGAGCTCGGGGAAGCCGTAGGTCCAGTCGGGGGCCGTGCGGTGCGCCGTGGAGGCGTCGATGATGCAGGTGTCGGGGTTCTCCACGAGACTCACGGCCTCGCGGGCCGCGTCGTCGGGCAGGCAGAGGAACACGACGTCAGCGGCGTTGATGAAGCGCTTGCGCTCGTCGAGGTCGTGGCGCTTGTCCTCGTCGATGCGCAGCAGCTCCAGGTCGTCGCGCGCGCCGATGCGGTCGAAGATCTGCAGGCCGGTCGTGCCGCTCTGGCCATCGATGTATACCTTGGGCCTTGCCATGGGGTCTCCTTCGTGCAGCGGCGTCCCGGGATGCGCGGCGCCGCGAGAACGGTCGTTGTCGTGAGGACTATGGTAGCGCAGGCAGGCGGTTTGCGGGATTTGTTGCGCGAGTTGACACATGCGCGGCTCATGAGCCACCCACGTGTATCAGGGCTCGCCGCGATGGCGGACGCGTGAGTGCAGGCGGCAGGCTCAGGGTGGCCCGCGCTGTCGTTGATTGCGTGGTATCTGGCCCGTGAGCAGCCACGCGCGTGCCTTGCCCACCGCCATTCACGCTACACTGGGAGCACCCCACGGACCGAGAGGACCTCCCATGATCAAGCTCGCGCTCACCGACCTCGACGACACGCTCATCCCGCTCAAGCGGCGCGACGATCCCGCGTCCCCGCGCGCGGTCGAGGCCATCCACGCCATGCTCGATGCCGGCCTGCGCTTTGGGCCCGTCTCGGGCCGCACGCCGAGCTCCATGGCGCGCACCTTCGCGGGCGACGAGCGCTGCTATGCCACGGGCGCCTATGCCAACGGCCAGATCGTGATGCTCGACGGCGAGGTCATCCACCGGGCGTGGTGCTCTGCCGAGGCGCTGCAGAAGGTCGTCGACGTGATGGACGACCTGGGTGAGGGCGTGCTCTCGGTCTATGACGTGGAGCTGCCCGGCACGCCCGCCACCTTCGTGACGGCCCGGCCCGAGATCGTGGAGGCGGCAAACGTGTGGTTCTCCGACGTGCCGCCCATCGTGGAGCGCGTGGGGCAGCCCTACCTCAAGGCCAACGTGCACTCCGCCGTCCCGCGCGAGCGCCTGGTCCAGATCCGCGACATCCTGCGCGCCGAGGTGCCTGAGCTGGGCTTCGTCTTCCCGAGCCC
>CACYAX010000222.1 GCA_902772435.1 uncultured Coriobacteriaceae bacterium
TTGACGCTGAGCTCACCGAGATGATCCACGTCATCGGCGAGAACATGAAGATTGCGCGCTTTGCCTGCATCGCCACCGAGGGTGCCCTTGCCAGCTACACGCACCACGACGGCAAGCATGCTGACATCGTCGAGTTCGCTATCAACAACCCCGCGACAGCTGAGAACGTCGAGTTCAAGACCTTCGGTCACGACGTCGCCATGCAGGTCATCGCCTCCAACCCCATCTCCGCGAGCCGCGACGACATCCCCGCAGACGTCGTGGAGCACGAGAAGTCCATCTACCGCGCGCAGGCCGCTGAGTCCGGCCGCCCGGAGAAGTTCTGGGATGGCATCGTGATGGGCCGCCTCAAGAAGTTCTACCAGGAGAGCACCCTCTCCGAGCAGGAGTTCGTCAAGGATCCTTCCGTGACCATCTCCGAGCTCGCCGCCAAGGTCTCCGCCTCCACCGGCGACGACATCAAGATCGTCCGCTTCGTGCGCTTCAACTTCGGCGAGTAAGCTCGGCTCACACCGCATTTCGCTGATTGACCAAACCCCGTTCGGCTCCGGCTGAACGGGGTTTTCGTTAAACCTTTCGTTACGGCTGGGTCCCTTGCGTGGCGAAGCTGTACCTTCTGGGGACAAAGAGCATGGGGTAACGTAGGCTTTGCTAAACTAAGATGTTAGGTTTTGCGGGGCATATGGCCTTGCGGCACGATGAAGGAGGACCGTTTGACCGAGTTCAAGTACAAGCGCGCGCTTATCAAGCTGTCAGGTGAGGCTCTCATGGGCAGCCAGGAATTTGGCATCGACCCTGAGGTTCCCAATCGCATCGCGAAGCAGATCAAGCCGGCATATGAGGCGGGCGTGCAGATCGCCGTCGTCATCGGTGGCGGCAACATCTACCGCGGCGTCGAGGGCGCAGCCCAGGGCATGGACCGTGCCCAGGGCGACTACATGGGCATGCTGGCCACCGTCATCAACTCGCTCGCCCTGCAGGACTGCTTCGAGAAGCATGGCTTCGACTGCCGTGTCCTCTCCGCCATCGAGATGCACGCCATCTCCGAGTCCTACATCCGCCGTCGCGCGATCCGCCATTTGGAGAAGGGCCGCATCACCATCTTCGCGGCGGGCACGGGCAGCCCCTACTTCACCACCGACACCGCGGCCGCCCTGCGCGCCTGCGAGATCGGCGCCGAGGTCCTCATGAAGGCCACCAAGGTCGACGGCATCTACGACAAGGACCCGGTAAAGTACCCCGACGCCAAGAAGTTCGACGTGATCACCTATCGCGAGATGCTCGAGCGCAGGCTCCAGGTCATGGACGCCACGGCCACGGCTCTCTGCCAGGACAACCACATGCCCATTCTCGTGCTCAACATGGAAGAGGAAGGTTCGATCGTGGATGCGCTCAAGGGCCTGCCGGTAGGCACCACGGTCGTGGAAAAGGATTAGGAGCAATCATGAGCGAATACACCGATGCTGCCAAGACGCACATGGACAAGTGCCTCTCCGCACTGAAGTCCAACTTCGCCAAGGTCAGGACTGGCCGCGCCAACCCGCATGTCCTCGACGACATCAGGGTCAACTACTACGGCGTGCCCACGCCCATCACCCAGCTTGCCGGCGTGAAGGTCCCCGAGGCCTCCATGCTCGTGATCGAGCCGTGGGACAAGTCGTCCCTGCGCTCCATCGAGAAGGCCATCATGGACTCCGACCTGGGCATCACGCCTTCCAACGACGGCATCCACATCCGCCTGCCGTTCCCCAAGCCTACCGAGGAGCGCCGCCGCGAGCTCGTCAAGGAGTGCAACAAGTACGGCGAGCAGGCCAAGGTGTCCATCCGCAACGCCCGCCGCGATGCCAACGAGGAGGCCGAGGCTGACGAGAAGGAGGGCTACATCACTGAGGATGAGCTCGCCCGCGAGAAGAAGGCCATCCAGAAGCTTACCGATCAGTACGTGGCCAAGGTCGACGAGATGCTCAAGACCAAGACCGCCGAAGTCATGGAGATCTAGTGCTCATAAACCAAGAAAAGACAACCGCGTATTTCGCTGACGCGCCAGCAGACATCGCGCTCTCTGACGTAGACCTGACGCGCGTCCCGCGCCATGTGTCCATCATCATGGACGGCAACGGCCGCTGGGCGCAGGCGCGCGGGCTCGACCGCTCGCAGGGCCATGTCGCCGGCGTTGACGCGCTGCGCGAGGCCGTCACCACGTCGGTGCGGCTCGGCCTCGACGTGCTGTCGGTCTACGCCTTCTCCACGGAGAACTGGAAGCGCCCGCAGCGTGAGGTCAACCTCCTGATGCACCTCTTTGCCACCACGCTGGTCAAGGAGCTGCCGCTCTTCCACCAAGAGAACGTGCGCCTGCGCTTCTTCGGTGACCTCACGGCCCTTCCCAAGGAGACCTTCGACGTCTTCCGGCAGGGCCTCGACGAGACGGCCGACCATGACGGCATGACCTTCGCGCTCGCCGTCAACTACGGCTCGCGCGCCGAGATCGTGCGTGCCGCGCGCGACCTGGCCGCCCAGGCCGTCGCCGGAGAGGTCGACCCCGCGTCCATCGACGCGGACCTGTTCGCCTCGCAACTCTACACCGAGGGACTGCCCGATCCCGAGCTGCTCATCCGTACCTCGGGCGAGCTCCGTCTTTCCAACTACCTTCTCTGGCAGCTTGCCTACACCGAGTTCTATGTCACGGACACATTCTGGCCTGACTTCGACAAGTGGGAGTTCCTGAGGGCGATTGCTGCCTTCCAGGGTCGTTCGCGCCGCTTTGGGGGCGTGGTGTAACCATGGCAGACGAGCAGAACGAGAGACGTACGCAGCAGGGCGATGCTAAGGGCGCGCCCCTCGGGCTCGATAAGGTCATCGACCATTTCGAGAACCATCGCAATCGCGTTGCCGATCGCATGGAGGCGGGTGACCTTCGCGGCCAGAAGATTCGCAGTCACTCCGAGAAGCTTCTCACGCGCATACTTTCAGGCGTTGTCTACGTTGTCATTGTGGTGAGTTGCATCGTTGCTGGCCAGTGGTCTACGGCTGGTCTCGTCTCGGCGATGGCGTGGCTTTGCTGCTCTGAGTACTTCCGCATGGCGCGTCTCTCTGGTCGAATGCCCA
>CACYAX010000223.1 GCA_902772435.1 uncultured Coriobacteriaceae bacterium
ACAGGTAGTTGTTGCCCGAAACCAGCTGGGAGGCGAGGTGCGCGATGGGCTTGAGGTCAACGCCCACGAACGTCTCGCTGGCCGCCGCGAGGGCCTTGCTTGCCTCATCGGTCTTTGCCTCGGTACCAGCCGCCTCGAGGATCTCCCAGCCTCCCATGACATCGCCCGTGTCAGAGGAGCCGGCAACCTTGATCGCCGTGGGATCGAGCTCGTTGATTGCCAAGACGGACGACTTGCCCTCGAGGTCGTTATAGACCTCCACGATGTACCAGCCGGTCTGGGGGTCAGCCGTGGCCGTGGTGCCCTGGCAGAGGAAGGCGTAGTTGGTGCCCGCAACCACCTGCGTGCCCAGCACCGCCACGGGCGTGTAGGTCACACCGACCTGTTCAGCGATGGCGGACTCAAAGATGGACTGCGCCTTCTCGGTGAGCGTCGACTGAACGGCGCCCGTCTCCACAGTCCAGCCTCCCACGACCTGCGTGGCCTCAGTCGGGGTGGACTCCTGCGTCTGGTTCTGCGCGCTGTTGCCTCCACAAGCGACAAGTGCGATGGCAAGCGCACCCGAAAGAACCATGGGAACGAACTTCTTCATGACGTGCCTCCTAGCACACGATGGTGAACGGCCAATCGAAACCGCTCTTTTCATCATCTAATACGAGGCGCCTGCCGTTTTGTCCCCGGCTCCACCCATCCTGCACATGAAAGAGGCGTCATGGTCGGCGAATGGCATGCCCTGCCACCACGGGAGCGTGAGGCATTAGCACCCGTTGCAGATCATCTCGTCGCGCACCACCTCGCGCAGGGCCGCCTCGGCTTGCGCGATCTTGTCCGCGTCTCCCCCGTGCTTGGCCGCGCGATAGGCGTTGATGGCCTTGAAGAAATCAGTCTCAAGAGGGTTTTCCGCAGGCATCCCCACAGACGGGTCAACCTCGGGCTCGCCGTCCAGTGTGGCCGCCACCTTCAGCCCCGTCTGCCCCAACTGGCTTTTCAGCTCCTGGGCCAACTGCTCGTCACTCTGGCTCATGGTGCCCCCTAATAGCCCATCATGCACGAGCTGCCCGTGCTCGGGCGGTCGTGCTCGCTCTGCACGTAGCTGCGCGCAGCCCCGCGCATGTTGCATTCGAAGAGCTCGAGCTCGCCATCGATGTAGGGCTGGTACATGGCATCGACGCTGTTCATAAGGGTCGAAACGCCGTCGCAGTCATCACCCCACGAAAGGGCGCCCTGCACGATGCGGATGCGCTCCTCGCGCGTCGTGTCTTTGATAAGCGTGCTCTTCGCCATGGAAATCCCCCTTTGTTCCGCGGCATCCCGGCATTCTCATGGTTGCCTTTGTGATTCTACATCACCCGTCGCGGTCGTGCCCTGCCACATTGCCTGGCGGCACAGAAGCGCGCCGGCACCCGAAGGCCCGGCGCGCTTCGAAAGAACAAAGGGGCCTCTGCGCTTAGTCGATGTCCTCCACAATCAGGTCCTGCCCGTCCCAGTGCAGCGTGCAGGCAGCCAGGTCGTCGTGGGAGTAGTAGTCGCCCTCGTAATAGACGATGGCCAGCCCCCGCGTGCCGTCGGTGCCCTCGTACGCGCGCACCTCGCTGATCTGGTAGGCACGGTCGATGTGCGCGACCTGCGGCTCACCGTTGATGTAGGCTTCGATCTCGATATAGCTCGGCGCCTCATCACCCAGATCGATGCTCGTTATCAGGATGGTGTCGTCAGAACCATCGCCATCGCAGTCCCAAGAATAGTTTTTGCCATCCGACGGGATTGCCGTAAGGTCATGGAACCTCGTACCCGCAACCGTGAGAGACTCCAGGAAGCTCTCGCTTGTGGCCTCGGTCGGCTCGTAATGATACAGTTCGTTGGCGAGCCGGTGCAGGTCGCTTGAGTCGACGATGGGAGCCAGACCACCCTTGACGTTGAAGTAGTCGTTTATGGTGAAGCCGAAGGTCGTATTGCTCCCGTCGTCCCAGGTGAAGCTATAGAAACTCGAGCCGTCACTCACCGCCAGATGCCTGTCGATATTGGCAACATCTATCTCGAGAACGCAGAGTCGAGCCCAGATGACCGCCATCAGCTCTTGGTCCGTGATGATGGCGTCAGCCGCGTTGTCGGAGTAGTACCAAAGCTCCGTGGGAAGCCAGGTGCCGTCCACGATGCCCGCGTTATGCGCGTCGAAATCGCCGCCCGCCATATGGTCCAAAATCGTTACGGCCTTCACGGGATTGGTCGTCGTGGGGGTTTCGGTACCGCCACCGCCAACCTTGTTCGAACAGGACGCCAGCAACACCACCGTGAGCAGCGCAACGAGGACTTGATGGATACGTTTCATAATGACCACCTTTCCTAAGACGCCCTCTTCCACCTTATGAAAGACACGAACGACAGGCAACTTTTGTCGGGAACATGCACGGCAAACGGCAACATAGCGCAGGTAAAGGCAGGCGCGCCATCACCCGCTGCGACGCGATGAGGGAAAGCCGAGACAGGTCCTTCCGGGTGCTCGGACAGCACGTGCAACGCCCCGCGCACGACGTTCCAAAATCTCAACTTTGTCCCTATTGGAACGGAGTGTTCGGCTATCGTAGGACATACACACGGACACCTTGGTGAGGAACGGCCATGAGCGACCCACGACAGAGCATCACCCTGTACACGGCTCCTCTCGTGATACCCGTCACGGGACCCGTCATCTGCGACGGAGCCGTCGCCGTCAGGGGCGGAGACGTGCTGCACGTGGGTACGCGGGCCTGGGTTGTGAGCAAGCTCAGGGGCGACTGCACGCTGGCACAGGTCGAGGAGCGTCGTTGGACGGGCATCATCACGCCCGGGCTCGTGAATGCGCACACGCATCTGCAGTACACGGGCATGGCTTCGGTCGGAAGCCGAAGCTATGGCAGTTTCCGCAGCTGGGAGCAGGCCTTCAGTGCCATGTACGACGACCCCACACCCAAGCCGTGGCGCGCGTGGAGCCACGAGGGTGCCCGCATCCTCGTCGAGACGGGCACCACGGCCGCAGCTGACATCGTCACCGACATCGAGGCCATCGACGCGCTGCGCTCCCAGGGCCTGTACGGCATCAGCTATTGGGAAGTCATGGAC
>CACYAX010000224.1 GCA_902772435.1 uncultured Coriobacteriaceae bacterium
CATGAAGCCCTTCATGATGCGATGGAAGGTGAGGCCGTTGTAGAAGCCCTCGTTGACGAGCTCGGCGAAGTTGCTCACCGTGATGGGCGTGTTGTTGGCGTTGAGCTCGACCTTGATGGTGCCCACACCCTCGACCTCGATGGTGGCATGGTGCAAGCCCGAGGAATACCCGTTGTCAAACGGCTCGATGAGCACGCCGTTCACGATCGGGCCGGTGGCCTCCTGCGCACCCTCGGTAGCATCCGTCTTCGAGGTCTCCGTCTCAGCAGAGGTGGTCTCGCTCGTCTCAGATGACCCACACGCCCCGAGCGCGAGCGCACAACCAAGGGCGAGGAACGAGCGCCTGTCAACCGACTTCATAAGATGCCTCCCAGCATTCGAATGGTGTTTCACGAGGCGAAAGTATACGCCATATGCTCCCCGCATGAGCAATCTGCAACAAAGCGACGGAAGCAGACGTGGAGCCCGTTTGCCAGACGCAGCAGTTTCGGGGCCCGAACAGCTGCGTTCGGCAGGTTTCCCGCCAGGCGCATCAGTTTCGGGGCTCGAACAGCTGCGAACGGCGGGCCTCCCGCCACATGCATCAGAAACGGGGCCTGAACAGCTGCGAACGGCGGGCCTCCCGCCAGACGCAGCAGTTTCGGGGCTCGAACAGCTGCGAACGGCGAGCCTCCCGCCAGGCGCATCAGTTTCGGGGCCTGAACTGCTACGTTCGGCAGGTTTCCCGCCAGGCGCAGCAGAAACGGTGCCCGAACAGCTGCGTCCAGCGTACGGAGCACGTAACCGCCCGAACCCACGCCCCCGCACCAGCAACGAGGGAAGCCCTTCTCCCCCATAAAGCAAGCTCCAAGAAGCGTACCCGGCGCAAGACCCGAAAGAGCCGCAATGCCCACACGATTCGAGACAAGCGCCCCACAGGAAGCGAGTTCCCACGCGACGCCTGCGTCGCGTGGGAACGAGCCCCGCCCAGGCACGCCCCCCGGCCGCATGGTCCAGCGCGACTTTTGAGCGAGCACAGCTCGCGAATGAGCGCAGGGCCATGCGGCCGGGGGCGTGCCTGGGCGGGGCCCGAGCCTATTCGAGCTCGAAGGCGCCCGTATAGAGCTGGTAGTACGTTCCGTGGGCCGCAATCAGCTCATCATGCGTGCCCTTCTCGATGATGCGTCCATGGTCGAGGACGATGATCACGTCGGAGTTGCGGACCGTGGACAGACGGTGCGCGATCACGAAGGTCGTGCGACCCTCCATGAGCGCGTCCATGCCGCGGCTCACGATCTGCTCGGTACGGGTGTCGATGGAGCTCGTCGCCTCGTCGAGGATCATGACGGGCGGGTCGGCCACGGCCGCGCGCGCAATCGAGAGCAGCTGGCGCTGGCCCTGCGAGAGCGACTCGGCATTGTCGGTGAGCATCGTGTCGTAGCCGTCGGGCAGGCGCCTGATGAAGGAGTGGGCACCCACGAGCTTGGCGGCCTGGATGCACTCTTCGTCCGTCGCGTCGAGGCGGCCGTAGCGGATGTTGTCCATGACGGTGCCCGTGAAGAGGTTCACGTCCTGCAGCACGATGCCGAGCGAGCGCCTCAGGGCCGACTTCTTGATCTTGTTGATGTTGATCCCGTCATAGCGGATCTTGCCGTCCGCGATGTCGTAGAAGCGGTTGATGAGATTGGTGATCGTGGTCTTGCCCGCGCCCGTCGCGCCGACGAAGGCCACCTTCTCGCCCGGATTGGCGTAGATGTCCACGTTGTGCAGGACGAGCCGCTCGGGCACGTAGCCGAAGTCCACGTCGTCGAGCACCACGTCACCGGCAACGGGCATGTAGTCGACCTCGCCCGTGGCCTGGTGCGGATGCTTCCAAGCCCACTCGCCGTAGCGGTTGGAATCCTCGAGCTCGATCACGGAACCCGTCTCCTGGTCCACGCCGATGCGCACGAGCTCGACATAGCCCTCGTCGTCCTCGGGCAGCTCGTCGAGCAGCTGGAAGATGCGCTCGGCGCCCGCGAGGCCCATGACCACGAAGTTGATCTGGTGCGAGATCTGGCCGATGGAGCCGGCAAAGCGCTTGGTGAGGTTGAGGAACGGGATCACGATGTCGATGGACAGCGCGAGGCCCGAGATGCACGGGTTGGGCGTGCCGAGGGCGAGGAAGATGCCGCCCGAGAGGGCAACGACCACGTAGGAGAGGTTGCCGAGGTTCATCAGGATGGGGCCGAGCACGTTGGAGTAGATGTTGGCCTGCTTGGCGGCCTCGAAGAGCTCGTCGTTGACCTCGTCGAACTGTGCCTGCATCTGGCGCTCGTGCGTGAAGACCTTGATGACCTTCTCGCCGTTCATGGCCTCCTCGGCAAAGCCCTCGGCGCGGCCGATGGCATGCTGCTGGGCCAGGAAGTAGCGCGCGGACCTGCTGCCCATGAAGCGCGTGAACACGCCCATGAACGCGACCATGGTGAGGACCACTATGGTCATCGGGATGGAGTACCACAGCATGATCGCCACGATCGAGACCATGGAGATGGCCATGGTGAGCAGGTTGGGCAGGGCCACGCCCACGAGCTGGCGTAGGGCGTCGACATCGTTGGTGTAGTAGCTCATGATGTCGCCGCGCTGGTTCTGGTCGAAGAAGCGGATGGGCAGGCTCTCCATGTGGTCGAACATCTTGTTGCGCATCTTCATGAGCGTGCCCTGCACCACGAAGGCCGAGAGCTGCGTCTGGGCGATCTGGCAGGCAAGCGCGATGGCGTAGATGGCGATGAGGGAAAGGGCGATGGAGCGCACCTCAGGCATGGCGGACGCCCAGTCGCCGCTCTGCCAATAGCGCGTGACGACCTCGATGGTGCGCTGCAGGAAGATCGACGGCAGCGTGGACAGCGCCGCGGACGCGACGATGCACACGATCATGGCCGTGAACTGCAGCGGATAGAACGAGAACACGAGCTTGACGGTTCCCCTGAAGACCTGCATGGGGTTGGAGGCCCTGCGGCCGCGGCTGCCCTTGCCGGGAACGCCCTTGTTCTCGTCGCGGTCTCCGCCAGGGCGCGGAGCGTCCTTCAGGCGGGCGGGATCAGAGGTGATCTTCTTGATGGCTCCCTCACG
>CACYAX010000225.1 GCA_902772435.1 uncultured Coriobacteriaceae bacterium
ACACCGTTCTCGACAAGGATGGCGAGCCCGCTTTCCCCGACATGTACGACGACCAGGGCCGCGAGCGCGCCCACGACACCATGGCCGGTAAGCAGATTCACGGCGAGGACATCGGCAAGAACGAGGGCATCCTCGCTGCCATGCAGAAGACGCCTGAGTACAAGGCTCGCGTCAAGGCTTACCGCGAGTTCCTGTCGCCCACCATGCCTCCCGCAGACGACCGTTACGCCAAGTTCCAGGACCTCGGCACGCGCGAGTAACCAATGCTTCGAGTGCCCTTGTTCGCTTGCACAAGGGCACTCGCTACCGGGGCTCCACAACCTCGGTTACGCACACATAGATTGTCGTTCTCAGCTGTGAGAACGTTATCTGCAGGGTATTAGGGCCGTCTGTGAGCGCAGGCGGCCGCACGGATAAACAAAGAGCACACAAGGAGGAACGTATGGCAAAGCAGTTTGAGACTGATGTCGTCGTCGTGGCTGCAGGCCTTTCTGGTCTCGCGGCTGCCATTTCCGCAGCTGAGAATGGCGCGAGCGTCATCTGCCTGGAGAAGGCCGCTAACACGGGCGGCGCCGCCAACATGGGCATGGGCCCCTGCGCGGCCAACTCGCCTGTTCAGCGTGCCAACATGATTAACCTCACCGCGGGCGAGCTGTTCCGTCGCCACATGTTCTACACCCACTACCAGGTTGACGCCAAGCTGGTCAAGGCTTATTACGACAAGTCCGGCGACACCATCCAGTGGCTCATGGACATGGGCGTCCAGTTCCACCATGTGGGCCGTGCCTTTGGTGGCGAGGAGCGTAGCCGCGGCTACTCCGAGGGCCTGTTCACCTGGCACGTCGTCCAGCCTGAGGACGGCTCTGAGCCCGGCCCGCGTGCTGCTACCACGATGACCAAGCGCATGACCGAGCGCGCCCAGGACCTCGGTGTCGAGTTCATGCTCGAGACCCCCGGCACCGGCCTTATCAAGGACGAGGAGACGGGCGCCATCGTGGGCGTCAAGGCCGTCGACAAGGCGGGCGAGGAGATTGAGATCTCCTGCAAGGCCGTCATCGTCGCCACGGGCGGCTTCGGCCACAATGTCATCGGCGGCGGCCACACCCCCGTCACCATGGAGCTCATGTATCAGCTGCCTGACAACATGAACCACTTCTACGTCGAGGGCGCCTTCCGTCAGCCCTGCTACTGGTGCAACCGTCTCGGCGAGCGCTTCATGCCCGAGGACGAGGTCTACAACACCACCTTCGTCGGCAACGCCATCAACCACCTGCCCGGCAAGGTCGGCTTCGCCATCTTCGACGCCAACATGCTCAGGCGCTGGAAGAAGAACGGTCCGGACATCGTCTCCCATGTCCACCCGCATGACCTCTATGAGGGCTTCGAGGCTCAGTGGAACGCCGACCTCGAGACCTACAAGGATGACGAGGGCAATCCCTACATCGCCCAGGCCGACACGCTCGAGGAGCTCGCCGAGCAGCTCGGCATCGACCCCGAGGGCCTGGTTGCCGCTGTGGACGAGTACAACGAGCTCTGCGCCGAGGGCTATGACTCGCTGTTCGAGAAGGGCCGCGAGTACATGATTCCGCTGGAGGAGGGCCCCTTCTACGGCTGCAAGCAGTTCTGCGGAGCTTACGGCACCCTCGGTGGCGTACTCGTCAACCACAAGCTCGAGGTCATGACCGACGACTACGAGACCATCCCTGGCCTCTACTGCGTCGGCACCGACGCCTGCACCATCTACGGTGACTCCTATAACTTCTGCATCCCCGGCAACACCATGGGCTTCTGCCTCAACTCTGGCCGCATCGCTGGCGAGAACGCCGCAGAGCTGGCCTTTGGTGGCGGCGAGGACGGCGACTGGGATGACGACGGTGACTGGGACTAGTCATCGACTGAGCTAGACGTGCCTTGCGGGGCCCCCTGTGCCAGGGGCCCCGCTTTCCGCGTTTGAAACACGTAGGGGAGAGGGGGTCTCCCCTCATACCCACCTGAATTGAAAGGAGAGGAGTGCGCATGAAGCTGACGATCGACGGCCAGCTCGTCGAGGCGCGGGAGGGCCAGTCAGTCCTCAGCGCGGCGCTCGATGCGGGTATCTTCGTTCCGCATCTGTGCGGGCATCCTGACTTAGAGCCCATCGGGGGATGTGGCCTCTGCATGGTCGAGGTGTCGGGGTGCGACGAGCCCGTCCGCGCCTGCATGACGACGGTCCAAGAGGGCATGGTGGTCAACACCAAGGGCGATGCAGCTGACAAGCTGCGTCGCATGTCCATGGAGCTCATCTTGGCCACACACCCGGCAGACTGCACGGGTTGCCCCAAGTACGGCGTGTGCGAGCTGCAGTCCATGTACCAGTACATGGGCGTCTCGCCCCAGCGCTGGCGCTGCAAAGGCCGTACCGTCCCTACCGATGATTCCAACCCGCTCATCACCCACGGATTCACCCGTTGCATCCGCTGCGGGCGCTGCGTGCGTGCCTGCGAGGAGCTGCGTGGCGTGGGCGCCATCGGTTTCCATCGTGCCGAAGACGGATCCATGCGCGTGGGCATCAACGGCGCCTCGCTGCAGGATGCCGGCTGCCGCTTCTGCGGCGCCTGCATCGAGGTGTGCCCCACGGGTTCCATCGTCGACATGGTGGGCCTCATCAAGGACAACCGCAGCCGCGAGGACAACATCGTCCCCTGCCGCAGTGGCTGCCCCGCACACATCGACATCCCGCGCTATCTGCGCTACGTCAAGGCAGGCGAATGGGAGAAGGCTACGGCCGTCGTGCGCGAGAAGGTGCCGTTCCCCGAGACGCTCGGCACCATCTGCACCCATAACTGCCAGGGCGAGTGCAAGCGCAACGAGCTGCAGGAACCCCTCTCCATCTGCCGCCTCAAGCGCGCTGCCGCAGTGCGCGACACGGGCGAGTGGAAGAGCCGCGTACGCCACGAGCCGCTTTCCGGTAAGAAGGTCGCTGTCATCGGTGCGGGCCCCGGTGGCCTGACCGCGGCGCTTTTCCTTGCTGAGAAGGGCCACAAGGTCGACGTCTTCGAGGCCAATGCCAAGGTGGGCGGACAGATGCGCTACGGCATCCCCGCGTACCGCCTTCCCGATGAGATCGTGGACCGCGAGGTCGCGACCATCCTCGAGATCAGCCAGGGCACCGATCCCGAGCCGCGCATCGAGCTGCACTGCAATGAGCGCGTGAAGGACGTCAAGGCACTGCTCACGCAGGGTTACGACGCCGTGCTCGTCACCGTGGGCACCTTCAAGGGCAACGTGCTTCCCATGAAGGGCCATGACCTGCAGAACGTCTACGTCAACACCGAGTTCCTCAAGGCGAGCCGCGAGGGCAACCCGCAGCCGGTCGACGGTGGCCGCGTGGTCGTGCTCGGCGGCGGCAACGTTGCCTATGACTGCGCCCGCACTGCCGTGCGCCTGGGCGCCACCAGCGTTGACATCGCCTGCCTCGAGGCTGAGGCCGTCATGACCTCCACGCCCGAGGAGCGCGAGGAGGCGGCTGAGGAGGGCATCGTCCTGCATGACGCCTATGCCTTCACCTCCATCAACGATGACGGTACGGGCAAGGTCGGTTCGATGACCCTCCACAAGATCGCGAAATTCTACTTCGACGAGAACCACCGCGCGGTGACCGAGCTCGTCGAGGGTGGCGAGCTCACGCTCCCGGCAGACTACGTCATCTTCGGCGTGGGCCAGAAGCCCGAGGACACCATGGACATGGGTCTCGAGCTCACGCATGGTCCGTATCTCGTGGCCGATGGCAACAACATGACGAGCGAAGCGGGCATCTTTGCCGCGGGCGACGTTGTCACGGGAACCAAGAGCGTCATCGCCGCCATCGCGCAGGGCCGCGACGCGGCAAGCTCCATTGACCGGTATCTGGGCGGCGACGGCGACATCTCCGCCGAGCTGCTCGATCCCGAACCCGCCGAAAAGAAGCTCGGCAAGGCGCCGCGCGACGTCGC
>CACYAX010000226.1 GCA_902772435.1 uncultured Coriobacteriaceae bacterium
CACTCGTGCTGCTTTCCGGCGGGGGCAACCGAGTCGTTCTCAATGCAAAAGGTGAACTGGTGAGCTCGCCTTTGTTCAAGAACATCGCGGCACCGTTTGCCGTCTTTGGCTCAGGCCCTTACACGCGCACGTTTGCGCAGAAGAATGCGGCACTTAAGGCATCGTGCGATGACATGGCGCAGCTCTTTGGCGCACAGGTTCCCTGCGTGAGGATTCCCCACGGTCCTGCTGGTGCCTATCTCATCAAGGACAAGGGCTTTCTGGTGACGGGACGCTATGAGGGAGAGGTGGTAGCTGCAGCCATCCTGGTTGAGAAGGCTTGCCGTGCAGAGCTCTTGGCGCCGAAGGTGGGCCAGCTGCACTACCTCAACCCTGCGCTGTGTATGGTGGAGCATGCGGTATACCTTGCGTCCTACTCGCAGCATGAGAAGGAGGCGAGCGATGAACTACGCTGAAGCACGCGCCGAAGTCATTCGTTACGGGCAGCTGCTGGTTGAGCATCGGTTGATACAGGCGACCTGGGGAAACGTGTCTCTGCGCGTGGACGATGACCACTTCCTCATGAGCCCTTCGGGTGTTGACTACTTCCGTGTCAAACCCGAGGAGGTCGTCCTGATTTCGGTCGCCGATGGGAGCTATGAGAAGGGCCTGCACCCCTCAAGCGAGCGCCGTATGCATCAGACCATCTACCAAAACCGTCCTGACATCTGGGCCGTTATCCACACTCACTCCGCAAGCTGCGCTGTGTTTGCCGCATGCCACGCTGACCTGCGCTCTGATGAGCTGTTCTATCCGTGCGCGCCGTCGATGCCGAGGGCCTGCGACGTGCCAACCTCATCGACGCCACGCCGATTGACGCCAACGTGCGCTCGACGGTGGCCACGTACTCCGGCGTGCTCGATGACCTGCGGCGCATTTTCTCGCAGACCACCGATGCCAAGACATATGGCCTCAAGGCGGGCGACTTCTCATACAACACGGGGTCGCTCCGCTGCCCCACGTGTGACGGCACGGGCCAGATATCACTTGACGTGCAGTTCCTGCCCGACGTGGGCATCCCTTGCCCCGATTGCGCGGGCTCACGCTATGCGCCGCTTGCGTGGAACGTCAAGCGTCACACGCTGCGGACGAGCACGGGCGAGAAGGGCGACTACGTGAGCCTGCCCGAGCTGATGGCCATGACGGTTGATCAGGCACTCTCTCGTCTGCAACGCCTCAAGAAGGTGGCGGCCAAGCTGCAGATCCTGCATACCCTTGGCCTTGGGTACCTCACGCTGGGGGAGGCTACGCCCGCGCTCTCGGGCGGCGAGGCGCAGCGCCTGAAGCTGGCGAGCGAGATTGGTCGCCGCCAGGACGACGTGCTCTTCGTCTTTGACGAGCCCACCATCGGTCTTCATCCGCTGGACGTTGAGGTGCTCATCGGCGTGCTGCAGGACCTTGTGGAGAACGGTGCGACGGTGGTGGTCATCGAGCATGATCTGGACATGATTGCCAACGCGGATTGGGTCATCGACATGGGACCGGGCGGCGGCGAGGAGGGCGGCCGCATCGTCTGCGCGGGCGTGCCGGAAGACGTGGCTGCCTGCCCAGAGAGCGTCACGGGCCGCTACCTCGCCGAGGAGCTGTAGGTTTCTGACGCTATCGCTCAGGTAAGAGGTGCCGAATGGGCTTCTGCGAGACGGGCTACCGCCGTCTCGATGCTGTCTGTCAAGAACAGCGAAAGGCGCTGCACGAGGTGCTCTGGCGGTTCAAGCATGCCCTCGTCCACCCAGCTGTCCAGGATGTCGATGAGGCCGGCGCCAAAGAACTGGGCGATGAATCGGCAATCTTCCTCGGTGAGGCGCTCCTCTGACTGCGTCCGCATGATGAACGAGCCCACTAGATCGCTGATGTGCTCCCTCATGAAGCGCTTCACGTACCCTTGGTCGAGGGAGTGCTCGAGCTTGTAAACAGAGTCCCGCTCTTCGCGGAGTGCCGTGAGAACCGTCACGAGGTCAAACTCCCAGTCCTCCGTACTTTCCATGTCGGGAAGGATGGCATGGATGCGCTGCTTGACGGAAAACGCGATGAGATCGTACAGATCGCGGAAGTGGTAGTAGAACGTCTGTCGGTTCAGGCCGGCTTTGCGGGCGATATCGGTCACGGTGATCTGCTCGAAGGGCTTTTCCTTCAACTGCTCAGAGAGCGCCTCGGACAGGGCACGTTTTGTCAGGTCGGCTTTGGACATGGCGGTTCCTCCTTATGAGAAGCATACCCAAACCTCAGAGACGTATTCCGACGGCGTTATACAAGTAGGTAAGAGTGTCGAAAAACTAGACACCACTAGGCTGTTGGACAGTATGCACCGTGGTTGAGTGGCAATAACCTCTCTCGTGAGCCATAAAGCCTGGCGAGAGGAGGGGCACATGCAATCGACTATTGCCCATGCTGCTGAACGCAAGACGTTCGAAATTGCCATCAATCAAGTCATGAGGAGCATCGCGGGGTCAAATCGAGACAAGGCCATCGGGAGGCTCATCGACTTGGTTGAGCCATTGCTAGAAGATACCGTTCCCAACTCCGTTGACGGCGTACGCGCCGCCTTGCATCCAGGGTCCAAGTGGCAGCAGTGGCTGTTTGACGTCATCGACAAGAGCGACCCTAACGTGCTGCGCACGTTCTTGCTGAACGCAGGCTACGAGTCGGCGTTCAGGGGGCTGCGCACGACGATGGTGAATGCCGACCGCTACAACTGCAACGTCCCTTGGATCATCCTTTTTGACCCGACAAGCGCATGCAACAAGCACTGCGTCGGCTGCTGGGCAGCGGATTACGGCAACTCGCTCAACCTGACGTACGAGGACATGGACCGTCTCGTGACCCAGGGCGCGGAGCTCGGCTGCCACTTCTACATGTTGACGGGCGGGGAGCCGTTGGTGCGCAAGCGTGACGTGCTTCGCCTCGAGAATCAGGTCTTTTTCGTCAAACATAGCGTTT
>CACYAX010000227.1 GCA_902772435.1 uncultured Coriobacteriaceae bacterium
ATGCACGACACGCTCATGAGGGCACTGGGGCCCGACGGCGCGCACGAGGGGGACGAAGGGCGCATGTACGCGATGCTCGGCATGACGGAGGCCAGCTACGAATTTGTGTCCGCTCTGGCTGCTAACGTCTATGGTGACGAGGACTCTTTCTAGGGAGCGTGTGAGATGGGCGTGGCCAAGCGTGTTCTGGGTGCGATAGGCAAGTTCTTCCTGATGTGGGCAAGGTTCGTGGCGAGGATCATCCTGCTGTTCTGGCACTACGGGTCATAGAAAGGGCAGGGCGTAGACATCAGGCTTTCGCTCAGTCTCCATTGAGCCTCTTGATGACCTCCAAGGTGATACCCTTCGGCAAGACCCAGCCGTCGCGGAACATGATTGGCGCACCCACGTTGATACAGACGAACTCCTGGGAGCAGCCCTGCGCGAGCTCTCTGATGGTCTCCATACGGGCTGCAGCCTCTGACCGCGCCGTCTCAAGGGCCTCTTGCTGCCTCCTGTGGTTCCCCGCTATGACCTTGCGGTCGTACAGAAGGTGGGCAATCCCGCCGATAGGCCGCTCTGGGTTGGTCCCATAGCTTGCCCATGCGAACGACGTCGCCTCGAAGCCGCCGTCGAAGTGCGTGAGGGCGCCGGAGGGGACAAAGGCGTAGTGCCCTCCCTGCGGGGTGCGGATGTGCGCGACGAAGTTCGCCCTGCACTTCACCACAACTGCATCCTCGAGGGCAATCTCGTATGGGCTTCCCTCAAGGCTCGTGCTCTTCCACAGCCCTTCCTTTATGAGCTGAGCGTATTCGATGCCTTCGCCGTCCATGTCCTTGAGGGGGAACGTGTTCGCCTTTTCGCTTTCCTGAGAGTAGTCGCCGAACTCCCGCGCAGTCCACCTCCCAAGTCGACACCCGAGGCTGGTGAGCAGACGATACTCCTCCTCTCGCGCTATGCGCTCGGGGGTCTTCTCCGCAGGTTTCGATTCGGAGACGAGCCGGTCATACTCATCGCGCAAGGACATGATGCCTCCAAGGAACGGGAACCGAATTAGTCTCCCCATATTATAGTGGCGGCAGCCGGATCTTTCTCCGACTGCCGCCTTGTCGCACCAGCGAATCGTTTCGCCCCTACCGGCGGTATCCCTCCATCCGGTCCGCCTCGCCCGCCACTCGGCAGCAGGCGTAGGCGGTCAGCGCGATGACGCCGAGCACCACCAGGATCGCCTTCCTCACGGGATCACCTCCTCCCCCTGGCCTAGGTCGGGCATGACCTGCGTGACGCGGCCGCGCGAATTGGCCAGAGTGCGGCATTATAGGAAAACACGGCTCAGCCCCTCTATGTTGACAATCTCATTCTTGATGTGTGACGGTGGCGTCACGTCATGCGACCGAGTCGTCAAAGAAAGGCGGCAAATCCGTCACGGGCGGGAACACATCGTGCGATTGTCCCCTCCCCGGGAGAGACAGCCTTTCAAAACACATTCGCTTTGTGCATCACCGTCAATGTGATCTGACTGCTTCTAGGAAAGCCTCGTCCAGCACGTCCCACGAGGTCTTTTCAGGCGCGGTGGCTAATCGTGCCAGTTCGTAAAGCTCGGCGTCCTCCCGCGCTGCCCACTCGTCAAGCTCGGGCACATGGGGCACGAGCGCGCGCTCACTGCCCTTGGCCTTGGCCG
Source organism: uncultured Coriobacteriaceae bacterium (assembly GCA_902772435.1). GTDB lineage: Bacteria > Actinomycetota > Coriobacteriia > Coriobacteriales > Atopobiaceae > UBA1367. The sequence goes on from CACYAX010000227.1 coordinate 1,661, forward strand.
TGAGAAGTCCATCGACGACTGGGCGAAGGCTTCCTCAGTGGTAAACCAGCAGGTAGATGACCTGTTCTAAGCCCTTCTATAATCTTGAGATGGTGTAGTCGAACAAACCGCCACCATTACTTTGCAATGGCCGAATATGGTCTTAGAGCAAGTCGTTTACCTGCTGAAACGCTATGTCATTCCTCGGTAACCATATATGGCCTCAACGACGTCCGTATCGTGTAATTGCCAGATGACATCAGAATGCTTGTGGCATGCCAAGCAATCATGTGCTTCTTGGTCTCATGCGGGCATGCGTTCTTACAAATAGTTCTTATGACAGTTCTTATTAGGATGACATCCCTGTCATGGGCTGCGTGACAAATCTGTCCGTTTGGCTGACGGCATTGTCTTCGTGACCGTTGTCTCTTGATGACGAGTTTGTCCCCGCTCTGACGCTCCTCTGACATGGTGTCATGGGAGTGTCGTTCTGTCAGGCCAACGTGTGACAGAGACGTCACACGCTGAAGGTCGTCCGATCCGTCCACAAAGGGACGAAAGCAGCTCAATGTATGACAAACCTGTCATTCGATGGAATTCTCTGGGTTACTGAAAGCTCCGTATGACAAACACGTCATACGTTGTCGTTACCCCCGCGTCTCTTTTCCCACTCGACGCGCTCTTGGCGCGGGAGCATGTTCGATCCGTCCTCGGGCCCCAGACGGGGCACGCAGAGGGCGTATAAGGCCGTCCGGCCCTTCCCTGCGGGCTTTATGACCTCCAGGATGGGGAACTCGTTGCCTCCGGCGCTCACGAAGTAGCGCTTTGAGAGGCTTGAGAGCCTGTGGCGTACGGTGTCCTCGTCAAGCCCCGTGTACTTGCAGATCGTCGGCACGCTCATGGAGAGAATGTTGCTGCCCTCCCTCTGCCAGCGCAGGAGCGCGACAAGCACCGCCCACTCCTGCCCCGAGGCTCCCGACTGGACCATGGCGTGCACGATTGGTCCCCAGACGCGAGAGTAAGAGGGCGATTCCTCGGACATGCTAGTCGAGCCCTGCGTACTCGCGGAGAGCACGACGGTTGATGCGCCACTGGTACCCCACGCGCACGGCCTTGACCCTACCCTCGAGGCAGAGCCTGTTCACCGTCCGCGTGGACACGTTGAGCATCCTCGCGGCTTCCCTTATTGATATGAGCTCGGGCTCTCGCGGGTTCCTCGTTGTCATCTGTTGCGCCATCTTGCCTCCCTGGATGTGATTCCGTTTGGATGGCAAAAATGGTCGCAGTTGACACTCTTTCAGTTTCTCGGCAGCGAGCGATAA
>CACYAX010000228.1 GCA_902772435.1 uncultured Coriobacteriaceae bacterium
CCCATGGCGGTGAGGGCCGCGCAGACGGTCTCGAGGCGGTCCGACTCCTTGAGGCGCAGGCGCGCGACGCTCCCGAGATAGGTGTCGCCCTCGGCGTAGGCCGCAACGGCGGCGAGCGCGGGCACGAGGTCGGGGGTCGCGCCCATGTCGAGGCGGCAGCCGAGCAGGTCGTCGCACTTGGCAGCGGCTGACGCGCGGGAGCGGGAGATGCGGGCGCCCAGGATGGCGAGCGCTGCCAGCACCTGGCGGTCGCCCTGGGGGCTCAGGGCGTCGAGGCCCATGACGGAGACGCCCGAACCGCCGAGCGCGCCGGCGGCGAGCCAGAAGGCGGCGTTTGACCAGTCGCCCTCGACCTGCACGTCACCGGGGGAGCCGATGTGGCCGCCCCGGAGCGAGAAGCGCTCGTAGGGCGTGGCGTCGATGTGCGCGGAGCCGACCTTGACGTCGACGCCGAAGGTCTCGATGGTGCGCTCGGTGAGCTCCACGTAGGGCCGCGACTCGACGGGCTTGCGCAGGCACACCTCGGAGGGCGCGTCGAGCAGGGTCGAGGCCATGAGCAGGCCGCTCGCGAACTGCGAGGACACGTCGCCTGGCAACAGGAAGCGCCCGGGCGTGAGCTGGCCCGCCATGACGAGCTGGTCGCCTGCGCGCTCGATGGCCACGCCGTGCTCGGCGAGCTGCTGGTCGAGCGGCGAGAGCGGCCTTTCGGACAGGCGCCCGCGCATCAGGAAGCGCGCGGGGACGCCGAGGGCGGCCACGACGGGCAGCAGGAAGCGTAGGGTCGAGCCGGACTCACCACAGTCGAGCGTCACCTCGTGGGAGATGTTGCCGCGGGTGAGGGGGATGACCCTGAAGCCCAGCTTGGTGCGCGTGACCTGGGCGCCGAGCGCCTCGAGGCAAGAGACCGTGGCGTCGATGTCGGCCGAGCTCGTGAGACAGTCCACGTCGCAGGGACCGTCGGCGAGCGCGGCCATGATGAGCGTGCGGTGGGCCACCGACTTGGACGCGATGGCACGGACGGTGCCCGAGAGCTCATGGGGGTAGATGCGTACGTTCACGTTCTCTCTCCTTTGGCGTCGGGCGCGCGTGCGCCGGGTCTTGGGTGCAGATGCGGCGACGCGCCGGGGACTCCCTCCTCGGCGCGCCAAGAGCTTACGCGGGCGATGTCCCGCAGCCTAAATCGATGATATGGGAAAACGCGGCGAGGCTCACGCGGCGTATCTCGCAGCGGGAGATGCCGGTGGGCACGATCACGTTCACGCCGTCGCCGTGACGCTTCTTGTCGAGGGTGGCGAAGACGAGCAGCGTCTGGTGCGCGACCTCCGTGTCGATGGGGAGGCCCTGGGCGGCGACGCAGCGGTCGATGCGCGCGCTCAGTCCGGCTTCGGCCCAGCCAAGCGCTTCCGCGGCGCGTGCGATGCAGCACAGGCCCGCGGCGACGCAGTGGCCGTGCCCGAGCGTGAAGTCGTGTGCCGCCTCGATGGCGTGGCCGAGCGTGTGGCCCAGGTTGAGCGTCTGGCGCAGGCCGCGCTCGGTCTCGTCGGCGTTGACCACGTCGCGCTTGATGGCGACGTTTCTGGCCACGATGTGGGCGAGGTAGGCGAGGTCCGAGGTGCCGGGAAGGAGCGGGTGTACCGCCAGCTCGTCGAAGAGCTCCTCGTCGGCGAGCACGCCGTGCTTCACGACCTCGCCCATGCCGTCGGTGAAGACCTCGTCATCGAGGGTGGCGAGCAGGCTCACGTCGGCAACGACGAGCGAGGGCTGCAGGAACGCGCCCACGAGGTTCTTGCCCGTGCTGAGGTCGATGGCCGTCTTGCCGCCTACCGAGGAGTCAACCATGGCGAGCAGCGTCGTAGGGACCTGCACGACCTCGATGCCGCGCATGTAGCTTGCCGCCGCGAAGCCGGCCATGTCGCCGACCACGCCGCCGCCGAGCGCGATGACCACGTCGTCGCGGGTGAGCCCCGCGCCGGCCATGTCCTCGAGGATCTGCTCGAAGGTGCCCATGCGCTTGTGCTGCTCACCGGCGGGGAAGACGTGGCTCGCCACGCGCAGGCCCGCCGCCGTGAGCGACGCCTCGCAGGCGGCGAGGTAGAGGGGTGCGACGTTGCTGTCGCTCACCACGAAGGCGTTCTCGGCCTTGCAGACGGCGTGCACGCGCGCGCCGAGGCTGGCAAGCAGGCCCCAGCCCACGACCACGTCGTAGCTGCGCGAGCGCGCGTCAACGCGAACGGTCTCGGCCACTCCCATCAGCGGCCCTCGATCTCGCGCTTGATGCGGTCGCCGTCGGCGAGCAGCTTCTCGAGGCGCTCGGCGTCTCCCTCGTCGATGGCGTCCTTGTACTGCTGGAGGTTGTCGATGAGCGTGCCGATCTCGCGGGAGAGGTTGTCGGCGTCATCGAGGAAGAGCTCGGTCCACATGGGCGCGTTCAGGCGCGCCACGCGGGTGAGGTCGCGGTAGCTGCCGGCGGAAAAGCCGTGGTGCTGGCGCGCCGACGGGCTCTTCACGTAGGCGTTGGAGACCACGTGTGCGAGCTGCGAGGTGAAGGCGATGACCTCGTCGTGCACGCCGGCCGTGGCGAGCGTGAAGGTGCCGAACTCGCAGGGCGCGAGCAGCTCCTTCAGGTGCTCGAGCATGTCGGCACGCTCGAAGTCGTCCATCGCGGGCGGGACCACGACCATGGGCGCGCCCTTGAACATGGTGGCGCGGGAGTGGGCGTAGCCCGAGAACTGGGTGCCCGCCATGGGGTGGCAGCCCACGAAGGTCCAGGGGTGCTGCTCGGCGAGGGCGAAGCAGCGGTCGCAGATGACGCGCTTGACGCCCACCGTGTCGATGACGATGGCGCCCGCGCTGATGAGCGGGGCCTTCTCCTCGAGCCACTGGACGCTCATGGCGGGATAGCCGGCGAGGATGATGAGCTCGCAGGTGGGGATGGTGTCGTCGTCGAGCTCGCCCTTC
>CACYAX010000229.1 GCA_902772435.1 uncultured Coriobacteriaceae bacterium
CGGAGCAGCCGGCGAGTACACCATCTCGTTCAACGGCGGCTGCATCACCGAGAACGCGGGGCACCGCATCATCCACTACCAGGGCCTCGAGCGCGCCAAGGCCGAGGAGCTGTGGGCGCGCGGGCTCGCCTATGACGTGTGCATACACGTCTACACCACCGACATGTGCTACGCCTATCGCTACAACGACGACGAGGCCAAGTTCCAGGCGGGCCGCATGGCGCTCACGCCCATCGACCACGACACGCTCGACTTCCTCGCCGGGCAGGACATCGTGAAGCTCCTCTACCAGAACACCGACATCCCCTACCTCGAGCAGATCGAGCGTGAGCTGGCAGACGTCACGGGCGACCTCGACGTGAGCTACTCGTCCAACCGCTACCTCGAGTTCAACCCGCGTGGCGTGACCAAGGGCGCGGGCCTGCTGCGGCTGGCAGAGCTGCTGGGCGTGGACCCCAAAGACACCATCGCCATCGGCGACAACTGGAACGACTTCTCCATGATCCAGGCCGCGGGCGTTGGTGCCGCCGTGGCTAACGCCGTGGAGAGCATGAAGCCCCAGTGTGACTACGTGTGCGCCGCGACCTGCGACGAGAACGCCGTCGCCGAGGTCATCCGCACCTTCGTGCTCTAGCCCAACGTTGCGTGGACAAAAGGGAGTATCCCTTTTGTCCACGGTTGGACATTAGGGATACTCCCTTTTGTCCACGCCGACGCGAAGCTATGAGAAGGCGTACGGGTTGTAGCCGTTGCGGGCCATGACGAACCAGGCCGTGGGCGTGATGTGCGGGCTCGTGCCGTAGAGCCAAGGTGAGCCATCGGACAGATAGATGCCCGTCGAGAGGTCATCAGCCGTTGCCGCAGGGAAAAGGCCGCTCTCCAGCTGCGCGTTCACGAGCGCGTCAAATGCCGCCGTGGCAAGGTCATCCTCACCGCGAAGCTTGTGCATGAGCGCCGTGAAGGCCGTCCCCTCGCACCAGTAGGCGTCCTCATCACATGCGTGGAAGCGATAGCCACCCGCCGCGGTGCGCATGCCGTCAAGCTGCGTGAGCGCCTGCTCGTAGGGCGCGAAGGCGTCGCCGAGCGCCAGCGCCGACCACACCTGCGTGTCAAGTACCACGTTACCGGTGTCGGGCGTCTTGCCGTCCGCCTGCGTTCCGGTGTAGAAGAAGGCCGCCTCGTCGTCGTACATGCTCTCCACGAAGCGCAGGGCACTCTGGGCCGCATCGTCGTAGCGAGCATCGCCCGTCATCTGGGCGAGCTGCGCAAACGCAGCATAGGCATCGATGTTGTGCTCGGTGGACTTATAGGTATGCACCGTCTCGCTGCCGTTCTCGGGCCATCCGTCATAGCCGGCGAGGAAACCGTCACCACCGTCGGAACAGTCGGCGATGACCCAGTCCATCAGGCTCTGCGCACAGGCGAGATAGCGATCGGAGCGCCCCGCATCGTGAGCTTCCTCGATGTAGTGCATGAACGCCAGCGCCACGTAGGAGCTGTTGCCCACGTTGCTGCCCACCTGGTAGGCGTCTTCATACCACGACCGCGCCTCGACGTCATACCAGCCTGGGAGCTTGGCATCCTCTCCCCAACCAGGCGCCGGAGAGATGTCGCCTGCGGCATAGGCGTTGCGCACGCGGCCCGGCTGGTAGCGGTCGTGCTCGATCGCCCACGCAAGGGCGTCGAGCAGCTCGGCGGCCTGCTCGGTCTTGCCCTCGCTCAGAAACGCCATGGCCACGAGCGCGTTGTCGTAGCTGAAGGCGGCATTCTTGATCTCCAGAGTATCGGTGTCGTACGAACGCAGCAGCATGGGGGCCTTCTGCTGGCTCTCCATTGTGCCCGTGAAGTAGATGTCGTCGAGGTAGATCACGGCCGGGGTGCCGTTGTAGTCGGCGTCGTCGATGGCGTAGCCAAACCCGCAGGCGATGTTGGAGAGGTCATAGCCCTCGAGCGGTATGACGTGCTCCTTCCACTCGTCCGTGAGCGTCACGTTGCGGAGCGCACGCGTGCCACAGCTGTCGGCATTGTTCTGAACTTTGGTCCTCCCCGAGCCGTCGTACCCAAAACCGCAGCAGAAGAAGTCCACGACGCTTCCCTTCGTGCCGCGCGCCCAGAAGTGAAGCTCCGTCGCGCCGGTAAGGTCCACGCCGCGCGAGGCCGCGCTCTCGTCGTTGATGACGGGCTCTGCCTGGCCTTCGGGAACATAGCCGTTCACGAACACCCAGCCACTCCAACTCTGGGCCGACGTGTCATTTTCGCAGCGTATGCAGGTCGCGCCGGAATGCGGGCTGTCGGCGCAGTCTTCCTCGAGGTCATGGGCAGCGCGCTCGTCAAGACCCCACATCTTGATGCGCTGGGAGAAATGGTTTTCCGAGTCGCTGAAATCGCGGTAGACGTAGAGGCGCTCGCGCATGCTCTCGAGCCTGTTGGAGAGCGCGGTGACTGCGGCGTCCTTTGCCTGGTCGGAGGCATTGCTGGCAGCGGCTTCGGGCTGATCCGGCGCACTGGTCTGCCCGGGTCCGGGCTGGCCTTGGGCATTGGTTTGCGCGGCGGAGGACTGGTCCTGCGCATCGGCCTGCTCGGCCTCGGGCTGGCCGACATTGTCGGTGCCCTGGACTTGTGACCCCGCTCCCCCACAGCCACAGAGGGCGAGGCAAAAGGCTACGGACACGGCAAGCGAACAGCGCACGACACTCATGGCGACCCCTTTCTGCGTGGCAGCGCGTCTCGCGAGGATGCACCACAACTGTACTATGAGCGTGCGGCACCACAAGAAGGCTGTCGGTAAAACGTCCTAGTACCACTGGGCTTGTTACGCCGTGGGTGAAGTGGGCGGGCCGGTCAGCTGCGGTGACGCGGGGCGGGCTTCATACGACGCGGGCTCGGAGGGCGATTCCGGGCGGAAAGGGCCAGTCGTATGAAACGGGCAGGTCGCCCAACTGCGGAGACGC
>CACYAX010000230.1 GCA_902772435.1 uncultured Coriobacteriaceae bacterium
CGCGGCATTGATGTTAGTGACGTGGAGCATCGGCACGCGGCAGGCTGAAGAGAAGACCGAGGCGCAGCTGGACTACGGCGTGCTGGATGTGCATGACACCGTTGCGGGGGCGATCGACACTATGCTCGGGCATGTCGCCCGTACCGCAGTAAGGCACATCGGCAGACCGAAGCCTATGTCGATGGAGCGGATGAAGGCGGGCGCGAAGGAGCTGGACATCGACGAGGTGAACCTGGTTTCGCGTGAAGGCGTGATCGTAGCATCGAGCGACCCGCATTGCCTTGGTGTAGTCATGGCCGACGATCCCGTGATGGATGGTTTCATGGCGCTTACGAATGGCGTAGTGGCGACCGTGTCCCAGCCGTTCCGTCCCCATGCCAGAAACCCAGAGGTGCGGGCAAAGTATCTTGCGGCGGCGTTTCCCCGTGGTGACGGGTTCGTGCAGGTCGGTCTGGACGAGCGGCGCCTGAAGGATGCGTCTGCCCGGCTGTCCCAGGAGCACCCCGACAACGCCGCGCTCGTGGCCTTCGCCGACTTCCAGCGCCGCTACTTCGGCAGGTACGCGATCGTCGACCAGCCGAGGGGCGTGGACGCGCTGTGCGCGGAGGTCGACCAGCTGGTGCGCGAGGGCATCCGCCCGTTCCCCGTCATCGACTACCTCCGGCTGCTCGAGCCGCCAGAGGACAAGCGCGGCAGCTCGGAGTACGAGCAGACCAGCGCCACGTCCAAGGCGCTCATGGCCTGCGCGAAGCGCAACCGCATACCCATGCTCGTGCTGTCGGAGATTCGCAAGATTACGGCCAACGAGCGCGGGGAGCCGCGACTGGACTGGCTGAAGGGCACCTCGCAGGTGGGCTACGACGCAGGGTGCGTGGTGCTGCTCACGCGAGACCAGGAGCGCGACCAGACCGGCAGCGTCGAGCGGCACGTCGTGGCCAGCGTGCTGAAGAACAGGCACGGGCGCAGCCACGAGGACGCGCGAATCGTGTTTAACGGCGGGCGGAACATGTTCCGCTCGGACATGGACTGAAGGAGGAGGACAACATGCAACGACCGACCGAGCGCCTGCGCGAGCTCGTGGAGGACATGGACAGCGCCGCGATCGTGGCGCACGTCGTGCCGTACTACCACGGCTGGCAGGTCGAGGGCGAGTGGCTGGACGACTGGCGCGACGCCGTGATGGCGGAGTGCGACCGTCTGGACGGGGAGTGCAGGGAGGTGCGCGATGGAGCCTAGCTGGGACGCGCTGCGCGACCACCTCGGGGCCATGACCGTGCGCGAGCTGCGCGTCATCGGCCGCAGGTGGTTCAACGGCACCCTGGGCGGCGCGAGCAGCAAGGGGGCCATCGCTGACGCGATGGTCTCGCAGATGCGCCACTGGTGGCACCTGCCCGACGGCTACGGGCGCGACAGGGTGAAAAACGTGATGGCGGACATAGACGAGACGTGGAGGGACGGACATGGCGATTAGGCCGGTGAAGGAGCTGCCGGTGCGCAGGGGCGGGTTCGCCGCGAACGAGTACGTCGCAGCCGACATGCGCGAGTTCGTGCGCCGTGGCATGGACGTGGCGGTGCTGGAGTACGACGGCAGGAAGGCGGGCGCGATCGTGGACGCATGCAAGCGGTACATCAAGGCGCACCCCGACAAGCTGCGCGGCGTCAAGGCAGGCATGCGCGGTGGCAAGGCGTACGTGTGGAGGGAAGTGGAGCGATGAACAGCATCGACAACATGCGCGAGTACGTGCTGACGGCGGCGAGCGTCAACGCCATGACGAGGGCGGTGCTGGCTGGCTACATCGACGAAATCGAGCGCGAGGTCGGGGAGTTGCGCGATCGCGACTACCGCAACGGCCGCGAGGACGCCGAGGGCGCCGTCGAGTTCGCCGACAGGCTCAAGGTGGCGGTGGACAATCGCGAGGACGTGACGCTGTGGGGCGTGGACTACGCGCCGCTACCCGTGGACGCTGACGGCGTGCCAATCCACGTCGGGGACGTGATGGACGGCTACGGCAAGACCATCGAGATCGTGGAGATGCGCCACGGGCGCAGCGGGTGGGTGCTCATCAGCAGGGACGGCAACGGCTACGCCGACCTAAAAACCGAGGACGCCGAGCTGCGGGAGCAGATTCACTGGCTCAAGAAGGGTGACATCCTACACGTGCTGACTGACCAAGAGTACATAGACCAGTGCGAGCGCGAGCGTCTGATGCAGGTGAGCATCGACGCACTTGATAAGGAGAACGCAAAGCTGGTCATGAAGCTCAACGCCGAGCATCTCGTCCGCCAGAACGTGGAGCGCGAGAACGACAGGCTGCGGGAGCGCTTCCTGGACAACCTGAATAAGGCGCTGGGATCGTACCTGTCCAGCCAGAGCATGCACGACGCCGTCATGGCGCAGTTTGAACGCATCCGGCCCGTGCTGCCGGACTATCTGGACAACCTGGACCTCAGCCAGGCCCATTACAAGTCGCTGCTGGAGTCGCTGCTGGACAACGTGGCGCTGCGCCCGTCGCGGGTGCTGAAGCACTGCGCCGGTTACTTCAACTTCAGCGAAAGCCAGATGCGCGAGCGCTTCCCCGATGCCATCGCGGCGATCGAGGCCTACAGCCGATAGGCGCGCCGGGGGCTCCCGGCATATGATTCCATGTGAAAAGAGAAGAGGACCCGGATTGCCACGGCCCTGCGGGCCTCGTAATGACATTCAACATAACACATCGTTCGTTGTCATTGCGAGGAAGCGCGGCGCTGGCGTCGCCGACGTGGCAATCCGGTATTCTCATTATTGCAGGCCGCAAGCCATACCAACGACGATTCCCCGCGCTTGAATCAGTGGCGCGGGGAATCGTCGTCAGAGCGCGCGGCAGCAGATGGGACCCGGCCCTGCCGGGCGGCAGCTAATGGCTCCCGGCCCCGCCGGGGGC
>CACYAX010000231.1 GCA_902772435.1 uncultured Coriobacteriaceae bacterium
ACCGGTGGCGTCACCGTCCTCATGGGAATCATGGCAACCGCCTTCCCCAACGTGGTACGCAAGCTTGGCTCGTTCCTCTTCCTCGCCCTGATCGCCGACCTCATCATCTCGCTCGTCTGCATGTTCATTCTGCACCTCCCCATCGGTGGCTGGATGACCTGGGCAATGACCATCGTCTTCTCGCTCTACATCGGCTACGACTTCGTGAAGGCGCAAGAAAGCGAGCCCACCGTCAGCAACGCCATCGACAATGCGGCAACCGTCTACATCGACATCGTCAACCTCTTCCTCCGCATCCTCGAGCTCACCGGCAACGACGACTAAGCACGATCACGAACCAACAAGCAGCGGCCCTTCCGAAAGGAGGGGCCGCTTTTCTGTGCCGTGGGTGCGCCGTATGGATGCCAGGCGCTTCGGCACGGTGGGACGCGCAGCAAAGCCGCAAGGCGCATCGGCACGCGCCCCCAGCAGGCGAGGCCATGTGTCCAAAACGCGGGTGCCCGTTCGTACCGACGCCTGCCAAAACGGTATTCTTGAGAGCAAAGGACGCGCCACGAGAAGGACCTGTCATGAGTGACCACCTCATACTGAGGGTGCACGTCAAGCTCGATCCCACAGACATCAGCAGCATCCACACCTCCGCGGGAAACGTTGCCATGCTCCCCTTCTCGGGGCATGCCACGGGAACGCTCTTCAACGGGGAGGTCGCACCGGGCGGCGTGGACACGCAGACCACCGACCTCGCGGGCGTGCGCCACATGTCCGCGCGCTACCTGCTGCGCGGCTACGACTTCACCGGCGCGGCGTGCGGGATCTACGTTGAGAACGAGGCGTGGTTCTCGGGCGGAAAGGTGCCGGACCCCTTCCCCACCGTGCCGACCATGCGCACCGACAGCGCTGCCCTCGCCCCCTACCTGCATCAGAACCGCTTCCGGGGAGAAGGCGCCAACGCCGAGGGCGGCGTGATCATCAGCATCTATGACACGCGCGAGGACGGCCGCCCCGCGCTCTCAGAGCCTGCCAGGGCGACGCGTGAAATGCCGGCGCAGGCTGAGTTGTCGGCCCAACCCACGCTGCCGGCGCAGCCCGGCCTGCCTGCCCAGCCCACGCTGCCGGCGCAGCCCAGCTTGCCCGCCCAAAAGGAGGCGCCGCTGCTCTCTCCCAGTTCGCCCGATGGACAAAAGGGAGTATCCCCAACGTCCATCCATGGACAAAAGGGAGTATCCCCTTTGTCCACGGCGGGGCTCCGCGCGCTGCCGCGCACCGTCATCACCACCGACGGGGAGGTGGATGACCAGAACTCCGTCATCCGCGCGCTACTGTACGCCTCGGACATGGACGTCGCAGGCATCGTGCTCACGAGTTCCAAGTACCACTACGCGGGCGACCCCGCGCGCGGCATCGAACCGTTCCGCTGGACGGGCACGCAGTGGCTCTTCGACTTCATCGACGCCTACGCTGAGGTCTTAGACAACCTCCTCGTGCACAACCCCAACTACCCCAGCGCGGAGTACCTCAAGCAGGTCACCAAGATCGGCAACATCAGCATGCGCGGCGAGATGGACGAGGTCACCGAGGGCTCGGAGTTCCTGAAGGAGCTCTTCCTCGACGACGACCCGCGCACGCTCTACGTGCAGACCTGGGGCGGCACCAACACCACGGCCCGCGCGCTCAAGTCCATCGAGGAAGAATATGCCGGTACGGGCGCGTGGCCCGCCATACGCCAGAAGGTGCTCGACAAGCTCGTGCTCTACATCATCCTCGACCAGGACGAGAGCTATGGCGCCTACATCGCGAAGGCCTGGCCCGAGCTGCGCGTCCTCAACGACACGAGCAACTTCTGGCACTTCGCCTACGCCTGGCAGCTGCACCCCGACGCGCTCAACACCACGCTGCACGCCGACTGGTGTTTCAAGAACCTCGTGGACCACAAGGGCCCACTCATGGACCGCTACGCCCTCATGGGCGACGGCAAGTGGCTCAAGGGCGAAGACCCGAGCGAGCAGCGCGGCACCTGGGAATACCTCGAGAAGAACCCCGAGTACGAGCGCTTCGACTTCATCTCCGAGGGCGACTCCCCCAGCTTCCTCTACCTCGTGGACCGCGGGCTGCGTGCGCTCGAGGATCCGAGCTACGGTGGCTGGGGCGGGCGCTTCGACGCGGCGGGCCGCAACACCGTGGGCGACTACGACCCGCACGCCGAGCAGTTCGAGGCCTCCTATACCCTCACGCGTTGGTTCGACGACATCCAGAACGACTTCGCAGCCCGTGTGGACTGGTGCCTCGCACCCACGTTTGCCGAGGCCAACCACGTGCCGAGCCTGCGCATCGAGGAGGGCGTGGACGTGAGCGCGCGGGCTGGCGAGACGGTCTCGCTCACCGCGGTGGGGTCCGACCCCGATGGCGACGAACTATCCTACCGCTGGTGGCGCTACTTTGAGGCTGACACCTATGGCAAGGCCGCACCCGCGCTCGTGGATGATGACTCGCTCGGCCTGCTGCTCGACCGCACGGCAGAAGTGGATGATCCGAGCCCGTTTGACACGATCGCGCTGGACGGGGCGCAGAGCCCGCAGGTGAGCTTCGTCGTTCCCGCCGACGCACAGCCCGGCGACACGATCCACCTCATCGCCGAGGTCGCCGACAGCGGGGCGCACCATCTCAAGGCCTACCAGCGCGTCATCGTGACCGTGTCCTAGCTGGTGCAAAGGACCGTCGGTCCTGTGTGCCAACTGGTGCAAACATCCGACGGTTGTATGTGCCAACTGGTGCAAAGGACCGTCGGTTCTGTGTGCCAACTGGTGCAAACATCCGTCGGTCCTGTGTGCCAACTGGTGCAAACATCCGTCGGTTGTACGTGCCAACTGGTGCAAACATCCGTCGGTTGTACG
>CACYAX010000232.1 GCA_902772435.1 uncultured Coriobacteriaceae bacterium
CCTGCGTGGTCTCCAGCCCGCAGCGCTTGACCGCGCGTGCGGTGGTGCCGCCGACCGCCTCGCGTGCCGTCTCGGGCGTGGTGGCGTGCCTGAGCGCGTCCGAGGTGTCCTGCGCCGCCCAGACGGTGCGCGGGGTGGCTATCGCGGCTGGCGGGACGCTCGCGCCCTGGAGCGCCATCAGCTCGTCGTAGTAGATGGCGGACACCTCGCCGTCGGCGAGGCCGTAGCGCTCCACGAGCTCCGCGACCTTCGCCTGCATCAGCTGCTCGGCGAGGGTCGGGTCCTCGTCCCACGGCAGCGAGTCGAAGTAGGCCATGGCCTCCTCCGACGCGCGACGCTGGATGTCGGCGTGCGCCTGCTGGTAGCGCCGCCACTGCCGCCTAGACAGCCTCATCGGTCAGCTCCGTGAGGAAGCTCGCGCCCAGCTGCCTGCGGCGCTCGGCCATGATGCGGGCGATGGTCGGCGCGTCGAAGCCCAGCATCTCGTAGAACACCATCGTGCCCGCGAACGACGGGTCGGCGCTGGCAATCTTGACAGCGGCGTCGGCGGTGGACGCCTGCGATGGCATGGCGGGGTTGAGGAAGTGCGGCATGACCGCCAGCTCCTCGTCGGTGAGCGCCGACAGCGACTTGTTGCCCGCGATGGCCTGCGCCATGAGCGCCATCTGGTACAGCGACTCGCCGTTCTCGCGGTTGAGGTTCTGCGCGCGGATGATGAGCTTCTCGTTGGCGGCCGCCACGGCGTCGGCGCTCGTGGGGTTCGCGTCGTTGACCACGCCCGTGTCGGTGACCGACAGGCTGGTGACGCTGGCGAACTGCGTGGCCAGCATGCGCAGCATCTCGACGTGCGGCTGGATGGTGCCCTGCGCCAGCTGCCCGAACTGCGGCATCTCGCCGTTCTCGTCGCGCGTGGCCAGCAGCATGCTGCCGACGTAGGTGCGGAACTTCTCGGAGACGAGCGCGTCGTACTGCTCGTCGGAGATGCCCAGCAGGTACTTCTGCGGCGAGGTGGCGAACTCCAGCGCGATCGTGGCGAGCGCCATGGTGCGGATGTAGCCGCGCGTGAGGTCGCGCACGGGGCCGGAGATGCGCGAGCGCCCGAACGGGCGGGTGTTGGTGTCGCTCTCGCTCGACATGGCCAGCATAAGCGGCCTTCCCATGGCGTGCGGGAACTCGTGGGCGGTCCACTGGCTGCCGCGCTCGTCGCGGACGATGACCCAGATGGCGGCGTCGGTGTACAGGTTGACCACACTGGGAACGACGGAGCCGCTCTCGCGCTCGGCGCCCATGACGGCGAGGCCGCAGCGGACGCGCTGGAGGCCGCCGTCCCAGATGGCCGTGGCGGTCTCGGCGGAGTGGAAGCGGATGGAGACGCCGGAGCGGTTGTTGGCGGCGCTGAAGGTCGGGAACACCACGCCGTGCATCAGCTCGTCGCCAGCGGCGCGGCCGTACTGGCTCACGAGCCCGTTGTCGCGCACCACGTGGTCGAGCACGTCGCTGCTGCCGCCGTCGCGGGTCACGAAGCCGTCGAAGCGGCTGCGGTCCTTGAGCACGGTGACGGACTTCTCGGGCCACGAGCAGGCCATCTCGAAGCCGGAGACGGACTGCGGGATGGCGATGCCGAGGTTGCACTCGGCCACCGTCACCCTGCCCTCGTAGTAGCGGCGCTTCAGGCGGTTCTTGGAGCTGTGGGCGTGAAGCTCGTCCACGAGGTCGCCGACCATGGCACGCTCGGCGGGGCCGAGCCCGCGGGCGTCGCGGATGTTTCCGAAGTCGAGGTACATCAGCCTATCCTCTGCTTTCTGTTGGGGTCACGCTTGGACGTGTGCACGCCCCAGAGGGCGAGCGAGCATGCCTCTATCGGCGCGGGGTCGTCCCCGCCGAAGCCCCAGCCGCCGCCGGAGCCAATCTGCCTGCGGACTGCGCCGCGCGCGGACTCGTCCAGCTGCCGCTGCGGCGCGAACCACGTGAGCGTCTGCCCGTTGATGGCGTCGAGCGTCATCTGCGCGGCTGCGGTGACGTCTTGCATCCTCGCCACGCGCACGAAGCCGCGCGGGCAGCGCCCGTCGAGACGCTCCACGAGCGCCTGTGAGCCGGCACGCCCGTCGATGACCACGCACGAAGCCTTCGCGGTGCGCTCGGCCAGCCAGTCGGCCAGCCACGCCGTGCCGCGCCCCATCCCCTGCCGCTCGATGACCTCGACGTGCGTGAGCCGTTCTGCGACCTCCGCGACCGCAAGCACGACCTCTGCGCCGTCCGGGGTGAACTTGACCCCGTAGGCGGCCTTCTGTGGCTCCAGAGGGGCATCTGTGACACACGATGCCCACGCCGTGGCGTCGATGACGGCCTTGATGCGCCCGGCGGTCGGCGACCACCAACCCAGGTATTCGCGCGCGAAGCTGTCGGGACGTGCCCTGTAACCGTCGATGGCGTCGAGCATCACGTCCTCGCGGATGCGGTAGCCCAGCGCTGGGTTGGTCAGGTACGCCAGCTCGAGCACGGCGTCGGTGTCGTTCATGTCGGGCACGGCGTCGACGGCCCACTCGAGCCACCATGCGCCGGACTTGCCGGAGTGCGCGAGGTCGTGCATGTCGCGGAACACGTCCCCGCGGCATGCGGGCCCCGGCGGGGTGCCGATGTAAATCATCTGCGGGTCACCGGACTCGGACGCCAGCGTGGTTGGCTTGATGGCGTCGAGCTGGTCATAGGTCAGCTCCTGCGCCTCGTCCACCACGATCACGTCGTAGGTCGAGCCACGTGCGCCCGACGTGGTGCGCGTCTGGAACTCGATGCAGCCACCGCTGGCGAAGTAGATGCCCTCGTTGCCAGCGGCCTTGTAGATTCCGTCGCGCGGCTTCAGCCGTGCGCC
>CACYAX010000233.1 GCA_902772435.1 uncultured Coriobacteriaceae bacterium
GACTGATTTCGACTACAAGACCTTCTTCAGCGCTGGCCTGTCGCTGTCCGCCACGGTCTTCTTCGCCCTCTACAACGGGTTTCTGGGCGTGCAGCACCAGTCCCTCTGGAACGGGAGCATCTGCGCCTACTACCTCATGCTCTCGCTCATCAGGGCGGTGGTCATCTTCACGCAGGACCACATGCACCGCATGCCCTCTGGCCATGACGGCCGGCTCACGCGCACCACGTTCCACCTCACGTCCGTCGCGCTCATCGCCATCAATCTCACGCTGGTCCTGCCCATCTCGCTCATGGTGAAGCTCGAGAAGCCCGTCAACATGGGCCTCATACCCGTCATCGGCTTTGCCACCTACACCTGCTACCGCATCACGCGCAGCTGCATCAACTTCATCCGGAGCAGGCGGAGCACCAACGTGCTCACCCGCGAGCTGCGCTCCATCGGCCTCATGGACGCGCTCCTCGCCATCATCACCATGCAGAACGCACTCGTCTCCATCAAGGACACGACCGCAGAGGGGCGCATGCTCGCCCTGACGGCCATCAGCAGCGCGTTTCTGTTCATCGGCATCATCACGATATCCGTGCGCAATTACCTGACGGGCAGGCGCCTGCTGAAGGGGGATGCGGCGGACTCCTAGCCGGCGCTCCCCTGCAGACGATTTCCCTTCGCATCGCGTCCCGCCTCAGGGACGCGCACCAGACACGCGAATGAGGGCGGACGCTCACCCCGCCTTTGCTACCATGGTCAGGTTGGCACCGACGACAGGGAGTCTCACCGATGCTCTTCCTTCTGCTGGCAACGATCGCAAGCGCGGGCAACGCCCTCACCATGAAGTTCGCGGGCGCACGCAGCGACAACGCATGGGCGCTGCTGCTCTTCAACTACCTGGCGGCAACCGTGCTCTCCGCGCTCTCGGCCATCCGGGCCGGGCTCGCCCTCCCTGAGGTCACGCCCCATGAGTGGGTGCTCGGGCTCGTCACCGGCGCGCTCTTCATCACCTCGTTCGCCCTGCTGCAGCTCAACGTGCGCGTGAACGGCGCGACCGTCTCTTCCTCGCTCACCCGTATGGGCGCCGTCATCCCCATGGTGCTCTCGATCGCGCTGTTCGGCGAGTACCCCACTTTGGCTGGCACGGCGGGCATCGTGGCGGCCGTCATGGCCACCGTGCTGCTCAGCATCCCACAAAGGGCTGCGGCGGATACGGAAACGCCGGCATACTCTGCGCGCAAGCTCCTCGTGCCCATGGTCATCGCAGGAGGCCTCGCCGACACCATGCCCAAAGTCTTCGAGGCCACCGGCAACCCCGCCCACGAGGAGGCCTTCATCCTCATGACCTTCGCGACGGCGTTCGCCATCTGCCTCGTCATGCTGCTGCGCGCCCATGAGAGGCCGGCCATCGTCGACATCGCCTGCGGGACCATGCTCGGCTTCTTCAACTTCTTCTCGACCGACCTCATGCTCCGTGCGCTGCTCGAACTGCCCGCCTACGTGGTGTACACGGGATTCAGCATGGGCGTCGTGCTCATCGTGTACACGGCGAATGAGCTCGTCATGCACGAGGGACTCACCAAGCGCGACCACGCGGCCCTCGCCCTCGTCATCCTCGCGCTGGCCCTCATCAACCTGCCCTCGTAGGGACCAAGGAACGCCAAACCGACCCCATTGGCCGCATGAAAGCCACCGAAGCTAACAGCCTTTGCTTGCCCTACGCTGAGCGCCCATACGGACAATCCGCACGGGCGCTCAGTCAACTGATGAGGGGATTGGGCTTACTCCCCGAACTGCATGCGGTAGTAGCGCGCGTAGGTGCCGCCACGGGCCAGCAGCTCCTCGTGGGTGCCGCGCTCGACGACGCGCCCGTCCTCCACGGTGGCGATCTCGTCAGCGTCGCGAATCGTGCTCAGGCGATGCGCGATGACGAGCGTGGTGCGCCCCTGCGCGAGCTCTGAGAGCGAGGCCTGCACCGCCTGCTCGCTCTCGTTGTCGAGGGCGCTCGTGGCCTCGTCGAGGATGAGGATGGCGGGGTCCTTGAGGAAGACGCGGGCGATGGCGATGCGCTGCTTCTGACCGCCGGAAAGGCGCGTGCCCCGCTCCCCCACCTGCGTCTCGTAGCCCTCGGGCAGGGCGAGCGCGAACTCGTCCACGCGGGCACGGCGGCCCGCCTCGGCGATCTCGGCGGCCGTGGCATCCGGGCGCCCGTAGGCGATGTTCTCGGCGATCGTGCCGTCAAAGAGGTACACGTCCTGCTGCACGAGGCCGATGGCGCGGCGCAGGCTCTTCTGCGTCACGCTCCGCAGGTCCTGGCCGTCGATGAGGATCCTGCCCGCCGTCACGTCATAGAAGCGCGGCAGGAGCGCGCAGGTGGTCGACTTGCCGCCGCCCGAGGGCCCCACCAGCGCGACCGTCTTGCCGGGCGCGACCTCCAGGTCCAAGTGGTCGATGACCGGCGCGTCGGGCTCGTCGGGATAGGCGAAGCACACGTCCTGGTAGCTGATGGCACCCGCGCGCACCGTGAGCGGGGCCGCGTCGGGAGCGTCCGCGACGTCGGCCGGCGTGTGCAGCACCTCCGCGAAGCGCGCGAAGCCCGCGAAGGCCTTCTGGAAGGTCTCCGTGAAGTTGAGGATGTTCTCGATCGGCGCCGTGAAGAGCGAGATGTAGAGCGCGAAGGTGGCGAGGTCCTCCGCCTGCAGCCGGCCCTGCGCGATGAGCCAGCCGCCGCCCACGATGATCACGGTGTAGAGCGTGCCCATGAGGGCCGCCACGGCCGCCTGGTAGCGTCCCATGGCCCTGTACATGCGCGTCTTGGAGTCGAGATAGGCCTCGTTGCTCGCGGCGAACTTGCGCTTCTCCAGCTCCTCGGCCGTGA
>CACYAX010000234.1 GCA_902772435.1 uncultured Coriobacteriaceae bacterium
CCAAGCTCGTCACAGACGTGGCGGGCGACGCGCGCGGAGTCGCCCGTGAGCACCTTGGTGGCAACGCCGTGCGCCGACAGAGCCTCGATCGCCGCTCCCGCATCCTGCTTTGGCGGATCGAGAAACGCCAGGTACCCGATGAGGGTCATCTCGCGCTCATGCTCGACGGTCAGATTGCTGACGCCTGCGGGGTCGTCCTTGCAGGCGATGCCAAGCACGCGCATACCGTCGTCGGAGAGCTCGTGCGCACGGTCAAGCACCTCGGACTCGAGCTCGCTCGTGAGGGGAACCGTCTCGCCCTTCAGCTCCACGCTGCTGCAGATGGACAGGATCTCCTCGAGCGCTCCCTTGGTGATCATGCGCGTGTGACCTTCTTCGTCACCCACGACCACGCTCACGCGGCGACGCTCGTAGTCGAAGGGCAGCTCATCCACCAGGAAGTTGTCAGCAACAAGGGATTCGTCGTCCAAGCCGGTCTCGTCGTGCGCGCACTTTATGATGGCCGCGTCGATGAGGTTGAGCATGCCGGTCTCGAAATGGCTGTTGAGGAAGGCGTTACGCAGCACCCGCATGTCCTCGTGGCCGGTAACGTCGAGGTGGCGCTCAAGCACCACACGGTCCTCGGTCAGCGTTCCGGTCTTGTCGCAGCACAAGACGTCAATGGACCCCAGATTCTGGATCGCGTCCAGACGCTTGACCACAACCTTGCTGCGGCTGAGGTCGACGGCGCCCTTGGCCAGGCAGGTGGTCACGATCATGGGCAGCATCTCGGGTGTCAGGCCGACGGCGACCGAGAGCGAGAACAACAGGGCGCTGAGCCAATTGCCCTTGGTCAGCACGTTGATGACGAACACGATGGGGACCACGATGACCATGAGGCGGACGAGCAGCAGGGACACGTCGCGGATGCCGCGGTCGTAAGCGGTCTGCTTGCCGGAGGCGTCGAGGCGTGCGGCGATGTTGCCCAGCTCGGTCTGCTCGCCCACGCGAACGGCTACGCCGATTCCCGTTCCGGAGATGACCGTCGTACCGAGAAAGGCGAGGTTCGCAGCCTCAAGCGGCGGGACGAGGCCGTCGGTCGGTGCAGGGTTCTTCTCGATGGCGTCCGACTCTCCCGTAAGCGCCGACTGGCCCACAAACAGGTCGCGTGCAGCAATGATGCGCAGGTCGGCGGGCACGATGTCCCCTGCAGCCAGGTGCACGACGTCGCCTACCACGACCTCGTCGAGAGGAATCTCGGTGCGCCCTGCGCCCGTGCGCTCCACGCAACAAGTTGTCTCGATACTCTCGGCAAGGGCGGCTGCGGCGTCGGCCCCACGCGTCTCCTGCACGAAGCGCAGGATGACCGACACCAGCGCCATGGCAGCAATCAACAGGGGCGTTGCCGGATCTTTGGAACCCGGTGCTGCAAAGATCACGTCGGTGGCAAGCGAGACGGCTCCCAGTGCCAGAAGGATGAGCACAAAGGGGTCGCCAAAGGCCTGCAGCAAGCGCACTGGCGCCGGCACGCGCTCGGCTTGGGCCATCTGATTCGCGCCATGTTCCTCGCGAGAGACCTCCACCTCGTCTGGCGTAAGGCCGCTGCGCCGGGTATGGAATTCCTCATAGACGCCGGGGGTGTCTAGGGTGGCAATGTAGGCGAGCAACGTCTGCTCCAGCACGCCAGTCGGATTGGCGCGACGGGCGGCGCGCTTCTTCACGTTGGTCATAGTGAGCCTCCTTCGGTGTGTCGCAAGATGTGCCAAGGCTGGCAGCATGATGCTCCAGGCGCCATGGGGCTCGTGTGTCGGTGGGTGCCCTCATGAGATGGCTGGTGAAAGAGGGCGAGAGAAAGCTATCCGATCTGGCCAGTCCCCATGGTGCGGTTGTCTATGCAAGGTTTGTCGGCGTTGGCATCCATGGGGCACCTCCTTACGCTCGGATGTCGCTCATCACTGTCACTATAGAATCCGCGAAATGCAAAGGCAAGTAGTTCTGGTTGATGTTGAAGACCCGATGGTGAATGGTTCGTCCTCATGGACGCAATGGGCTGCGGGTACGTCCAGCGAAACGGACCGCTCGTTAATGGCGACGCCGCTACGCATGTCACGTGGTAAGGTGGAATTGAACGCGTTCACGAGGAGGAACCATGCGCATACAGAAGCTAACCACCGCTGACGAGCTGTTCGAGAGCGAGCGCGTGCTTGCCACGGCGTTCCTGCATCCCTGGGACGAGGACGAGGCGCGCAAAAAGGCGGCTGACCAGGCGACGGGTGCGGCAGCGGTTCCCGAGGTGACCTGGGGTATTTACGATGATGCTGACACCTTGGTGTGCAGCATCTCCACCCTGCGCCACCAGTTCGCGTTCGGCGGGCAGGCACTTTCCGTGGGCGAGGTTCACATGGTGGGGTCGCTGCCCGAGGGTCGCGGCGGCGGCAACGTGCGCACGCTCATGGCGGAGCTGCTGGGCGACTTCAAGCAGCGCGGCGACAAGCTGGCCGTGCTCATTCCCTTCTCCTTCGCGTTCTATCGCAAGTTCGGCTTCGAGCTGGCGGCGCGCAGGATGACGCAGCGCGTGCCCATCGAGCAGCTGCGCGGCTTTGCGTGCGATTACCGGGTGACCCGCGTGAACAGCGAGCATGACGTGGCTGCCGTGCGCGGGCTCTATGATGCCTTTGCGGCTACACATAACCTGGCCATGCTCCGTGAAGATGCCGACTGGAAGTATGCGGGCAACGGTGAGTGGGGAGAGCGCGACTTCTTCCATCGCGACTGCATGCGCTACAGCTATGTGCTCTGGGACAAGACGGGCGCTGCGCGCGCGTACGTGACCTTCATCTTCGTGACGGGTGCGGAGGGCCCCTTCGTGGGCGAGCTCCAGGTGA
>CACYAX010000235.1 GCA_902772435.1 uncultured Coriobacteriaceae bacterium
ACCGTCCAACTATTGGGGTCTAGTTCAAAGGGGGGTGGACGCACACGATAGGTGGCGGCCGCCGGTCGCCAAAGGACGGAGGAAACCATGGAGAAGAAGCTCGCGGATGGGCGCGTGCTCAGGAACTTCGCGATCGGCCAGCTCGGCTGGGCCATGCTCTCGGGCATCGTCAGCAACTGGCTCCTGTACTTCTATATGCCGAGCGAGGAGGTCATCGCCCAGGGCATGCCGCTCTTCATCACGCAGGGCATCGTGTTCGCCGGCATGACGGTCATCGGCCTCATCACGGCCTTCTGCCGCCTCGTGGACGGCTTCATCGATCCGTACATCGCCTCGCGTTCCGACTCGCTGGACGACCCGCGCGGCCGCCGCATCCCGTTCCTGCGCCGCTTCGCGATCCCGTTCGCGGCCATGACGGTCATCGTCTTCACCGTGCCGTGCCTGGGCAGCGAGGCCTTCAACGACGTGATGCTGCTCATCTGCCTCGTGCTCTTCTACGTCTCGCTCTCCCTCTACTGCACGCCGTTCAACGCGCTCATCCCGGAGCTCGGCCGCACGCAGGAGCTGCGCGTCAACCTCTCCACCTACATCTCGGTCACCTACTTCGTGGGCACCGCCACCGCCTACCTCGTGCCCACCATCGCCGGCTTCTTCCAGGGCCCTCTGGGCATGGCCAACTCCTACCGCATCACCATCTGCATCCTGGCGGTCATCGCCTGCCTCTGCATGCTCGTCCCGGCCTTCACCATCGACGAGAACCTCTACGCCGAGACCGAGCCCTCCTCCACGCCCATGGGCGCCTCCGTCATGAAGACCTTCTCCAACAAGGAGTTCCAGACCTTCGAGGTCTCCGACATCCTCTACTGGGTCGCGATCACCATGTTCCAGACCGGCATGCCCTTCTACGTGACGAGCCTCATGGGCCTCGACGAGTCCATGAACTTCGTGCTCTTCGCGGGCATGACCGTTATCAGCCTCCTCTTCTATGCTCCCGTCAACATCCTCGCCAAGAAGATGGGCAAGAAGAAGCTCGTGGCGTTCGCGTTCTTCTTCTTCTGCCTGGCCTTTGGCGTCACGAGCGTCTGCGGCATGTTCGGCATCCCCGCGCTCGTCTGGGGCGGCTTCGTGGCCGTGCTCGCCGCCATTCCCATGGCCATCCTCGGCATCCTGCCGCAGGCCGTGCTCGCTGACATCGCCGAGGCGGACGCCGTGGAGACGGGCGAGAACCGCGAGGGCATGTTCTACGCGGCCCGCACCTTCTCCATGACGCTCGGCCAGTCGCTCGCCATGATCCTCTTCTCGTCCATCGCCACGTTCGGCGGGACGGGATACCGCGTCACCGCGCTCGTCGCTACGGCGTTCTGCCTGCTCGGTGGCCTTGTTTTCCTGCGCTATCATGAGGGTGACGTTCTCAAGGTCGTCACGGCCCATACCGAGGCGCTGCTGGGCGGATCTTCCGCCGAACGCACCGACGACCCGTCTTTGATCGAGGAGTAAGCATGGCTGCCAAGGACTGGAATCTCCGCATCTGCTATCTCAACGCCGCGGGCTTCGACCGCGAGGTCACGGTCGACGCCGAAGGCATGGCGCGCCCTGCTGACGCGGTCCGCGAGCTGGGCATCGCGGTACGCACGAAGAAAGGTGCGGAGTATTTGACCCGCCGTGCGACGGTGTGTCCCGCCTCGGAGATTACCCTCACGGCCGTCACCTACGAGCTGCGCGGCGTAGGGCTCGAGGACGCCCGCGCGCTGTACCTCAATGGCTACAACTCGTGGACCGACTCGGTAGAGCATGACCCGCATGATGGCATGCGCGGCCTCGTGGGCGTGCCCAAGCCCGTCGTCGACCGCTGGGTGCTCGACAGCAGCGGCGACTACCGCTTCGTCGCGCAGGACGCGCGCCCGGGCCACCAGCCTGGCTTCGGCTACGGGTACTTGCGCCAGGGCGCGCTGACCACGCTGCTCGGCGGGCTCGACGAGGACGGTGGCTTCACCGTCATCCACGAGGACCTCGAGGCCGTCCTGCGCTTCGAGAAGGAGCCGCCGCGCGGCGTGCTCGCGGCGGGTGAGGAGCGCGAGGTCTTCTCGCTGGCCGTCTGCCGCGGCACCTTCGACGAGGCCTTCGCGTGCTGGCTGAAGCTCGCGGGCATCACCCGTCGCGTGGCCCCCGCGCTCGTGGGCTATTCCAGCTGGTATCGCCACTACGGCAACATCAGCGCCGACAAGCTCCTGCAGGACCTCGACGAGGTCATCACGCTCCTGGGCGGCTGTGAGCTCGGTGCCTGCCAGCCGGTCTTCCAGATTGACGACGGCTACACGCGCGTGGGCGACTGGCTCGAGTATGATGACGCCCGCTTCCCGAAGGGCCTCGCCCCCCTCGCGGCCAAGACGGCCGAGGCGGGTCTCATGCCGGGCCTATGGCTCGCGCCCTTCATGGCGGAGGAGAAGAGCCGCCTCTACCACGACCACAAGGACTGGCTCCTGCATGACGAGGCCGGCGAGCTCGTGCACGCGGGCAGCAACTGGAGCGGTGCCTACGCGCTCGACCTCGACGTCCCCGAGGCGCGTGAATACGTGCGCACCTGTCTTTCCACGGTCACCCGTGAGTGGGGTTTCCGCCTGCTCAAGCTCGACTTTCTCTACGCGGCCTGCCTGCTGCCGAGCGCCACGCAGAACCGCGGCCAGCGCATGGCCGAGGCGCTCGACTTCCTGCGCAGCTGCGTGCCCGAGGGCACCTACTTCGACCTGTGCGGCGTGCCGCTGGTCTCCGCGTTCGGCCGCACCGAGTACTGCCGTATCGGGCCCGATGTGGGCCTCGACTGGGATGACGTGCCCTACATGCGCACGCTGCACCGCGAGCGCGTGAGCACCAAGCGCAGCCTCGCCAACACCAAGGCCCGCGCGCACCTCGATGGTCGCGTGTTCCGCAACGATCCGGACGTCTTCTTCCTGCGCCGTGACGTGAAGCTCACCGACGAGCAGCGCGCCGACCTGCTCGCGTCCGATGCCATGCTCGGCGGTGTGTTCTTCACTTCTGACGCGGTGGGGGAGTGGGACGCCGGCCAGCTCTACGACTTCAAGCTTGCGCTCAAGCGCTACGTGGAAAGGGAGGCATAACGATGGGCTACTACGACGTTGACGGCGGTGTCGTCACCGAGCTGCGCGAGAAGTTCGCGCAGGAGTTCGGCTCCGCTTCCTGGCGCGAGTACCTCTATGTGCGCGCCCCGGGCCGCACCGAGATCGCGGGCAACCACACTGACCACGAGGGCGGTTCGGTCATCGCGGCGGCGGTCGACCGTTACATCGTGGGCATCTTCTCGCCCAACGAGAAGGACGTCATCCGCCTCATGAGCGAGGGCTACGACCTCATTGAGCTGCCCCTGGGCGATTTCGCGCCCCGCGCGGACGAGCACAACACGAGCGTGTCGCTCATCCGTGGCTTGGCGGCGCTCTTCGCGGAGCGTGGCTTCGCGCCCAAGGGCTTCGACGCCTACATCAAGTCGACCGTTCCCAAGGGCAGCGGCCTCTCCTCGTCTGCCGCCTTCGAGCTGGAGCTCGCGCAGGGCATGAACGTGCTCTGGGCCAAGGGCGTCGTCGCTCCCGACGAGCTGGCCATCATGAGCCAGCGCGCGGAGCGCGAGTGGTTCGGCAAGCCCTGCGGCCTTATGGACCAGGCCGCCTCGGCCCTCGGCAGCATCGAGCACATGAGCTTCGCCGTGCCGGGCGCCATCGATGCCGAGTGCATCGACTTCGATTTCGCAAAGGCGGGCTATCGCATCTGCCTCGTGGCCGTCGGTTCCGACCATGCGGCCCTGACCAGCGAGTATGCTGCCGTGCCGGGCGAGATGCAGGCCGTGGCGAAGGAGCTCGGCAAGGACCTGCTGGGCGAGCTTGACGAGCGTGACGTGATCGCGGCCCTGCCGCAGCTGCGCGCGAAGCTCGGCGACCGCCCCGTCCTGCGCGCCCTGCACTATTACCGCGAGGAGCGCCTCGTTGCCGAGCGTGCTGACGCGCTGAAGGCGGGCGACATGCCGCGCTTCCTCGAGCTCACGCGCCAGTCGGGTGCGAGCTCGGCCATGTACCTGCAGAACGTCTCGGTGCACGGCGCCGAGGGCCAGCCCTCCATGGTGGCGCTGGCGCTTGCCGAGGAGCTCGCGGGCGAGCAGGCCGCGGTGCGCATCCACGGTGGTGGCTTCGGCGGTACCATCCAGGCCTTCCTGCCCGAGGCGCAGGTCGACGTGTTCGTCGCGGGCATGGAAGCGGCGCTGGGCAAAGATTCCTGCATGGTCTGCTCGGTTGACCATGACGGTGCGCGCAGCTGGCGCCTGTAAGGTCTTGACGGGGCCTGCCGGACGGGAGAACCCGGCGGACAGGCCCCTTCTCATAACGAAGGGTTTGCTTGTGGACAATCAGATTCTTGCGGCCAGCTGGCTGGTCACCTATGCGCTCGACAAGGGCATCCTCGAGGCAGAGGATGGGCGTTGGGCCTACAACCGCGTGCTCGAGTGCGTGGGAGCCTACGCTCCCGCCGCGGCGGAGGGGTTGATGAACAGAATCAGCGCCAAGACGATGGACAGTGAGGTGATGGCGTCGTTTTCTCTTTTGAACAGCGGCGCGGACAGCAGGCACATCTGCATGAACACCGCCCGGGTCACGGAGGGCGTGATCGACAGTTCGGACGTGGGACAGATCGCCTACAAACTGTATACCCCGTACAGCGCGACGAAGGATAACCCTGCCCCCGGCGTACTGCTGCTGCACGGCTATCAGAACGATCATGAGACC
>CACYAX010000236.1 GCA_902772435.1 uncultured Coriobacteriaceae bacterium
CACCTTCGGCCTGGACATCCTGCATGCGGTCGCCTCCCATACGAGCGTCCCGGTGGACGCGCACCTCATGATCTCCAATCCCGACACGGACGCCGTGCGCTACGCGCAGGCGGGCGCCAAGATGGTCACCTTCCACATGGAGGCCACCAACCACGCGCACCGCGTGCTCGCGGCCATCAAGGACGCGGGTGCCCAGGCGGGCGTGGTCATCAACCCCGCGACGTCGATCTCCACCCTCGACGCCGTCATCGAGTACGTGGACATGGTGCTCCTCATGTCCGTCAACCCGGGCTTTGGGGGCCAGAAGTTCATCGACGTCACGTACCGCAAGCTGCGCCAGCTGCGCGCACTCTGCCGTGATCGACGCGTGAGCCCGCTCATCGAGGTCGATGGCGGCGTCACGGTCGAGAACGCCGGGGCCATCTGTGCCGCGGGCGCCAACGTGCTCGTTGCCGGCAGCTCCGTCTTCAAGGCGGACGACCGTGCGCGTGCCATCCAGGAGCTCCGTGCGGCAGGGCGTCGCGGCCTTACGCGGAGGGCCTGATGGAGCGCGTCTATCTCGACTACGCGGCGTCGGCCCCGCTCTGCGCGGCCGCCCGTGCGGCGGAAGAGGCGTATGAGCAGAGCGCGTACGCGGGCGCCAATCCCAACTCGCTGCACAGCATGGGACGCCTCGCGGCGCGCGCCATGGACGGTGCCCGCACCGACCTCGTCCGCTGCCTCGGCGGGCGCCTCAGGCCTTCTGAGCTCGTGTTCACCTCGGGCGGCACGGAATCGAACAACCTCGCGCTCTGGGGGCTTGCCGAAGGTGCGCGTGCGCGCGACCGCAAGCGGGTGCGCGTGATACTCTCTGCCATTGAGCACGATTCGGTGCTCGACGTCGCCCCGAGCCTGCGTGACCGTGGGTTCGAGGTGAGCATCGCGCCTGCCAACCGTGCGGGCCAGGTGACCGCGGACGCCGTGAAGGCGCTGCTGGGGCCTGACGTGGCCCTCGTCTCGGTGATGAGCGCCAACAACGAGACGGGCATCGTGCAGCCCGTCGGCGCGATTGCCCGGGCCGCCCACGCAGCGGGCGCGCTCATGCACACCGATGCGGTGCAGGCCTTCGGGCGCATCCCGCTCGAGGTGGCGGACGTGGACGCGGTGAGCATCGCGGCCCACAAGATCGGCGGGCCCGTGGGCATCGGTGCTCTCGCCGTGCGCGGCCGCGTCCCCCTACGGCCCCAGAGCTTCGGCGGCGGCCAGGAGGGCGGCAAGCGGGCGGGCACCCAGGACGTGCGCGGTGCGCTCGCGTTCGCGGCGGCTGCCCGTGCCTGCGCAGACGCGCTTGAGGCGCATGCGGCGCAGGTCTCGGCGCGTGCGAAGCGCCTCCAGGACGCGCTCTGCACACCGGAGACGGGGATCCGCCCCACGGTCGACACGCCGTATGGGAGTGCCCGCCTGCCCGGCATGGTCTCGCTCATCGCGCCGGGCGTCGATTCGGAGACCCTCGTGCTCTCGCTTGACGAGCTGGGCTTCGAGGTCTCGGCAGGCTCGGCCT
Organism: uncultured Coriobacteriaceae bacterium; assembly: GCA_902772435.1. GTDB lineage: Bacteria > Actinomycetota > Coriobacteriia > Coriobacteriales > Atopobiaceae > UBA1367. The sequence goes on from CACYAX010000236.1 coordinate 1,541, forward strand.
GCTCCTCGGGCAACCTTGACCCGAGCCACGTGCTGAGCGCCATGGGCATCCCGCGCAACGAGGCGTTCTGCTCGCTGCGCGTGAGCTTTGACGAACGGGTGGGCGAGAGCGAGCTTGACGCGTTCGCGCACGCCCTCACGACCGTGGTGGCAGAGAGAAGAAGATAGGTGACGTCCCAGGCAGGGAAGCCCGGGGCTCCGAGATGATGAAACGCTCGTTTTCGGAAAGGGAACCGATATGACCCAGGAAAGCTCGCTGCTCCGCCTCCAGGAGGTGGACCTCCAGCTCATCAGGCTGAGGAGCACGCTTGCCGCGATGCCGCAGCAGAAGAAGCTCCGTGCCATCGCGCTCGCCAAGAAGAAGCTGGCCACGCAGATCAAGCAGATCGTGGGCCAGCGCAAGGACGTCGAGATGGAGCTCGAGGACAACGAGGGCGAGCACGAGCGCCTGCTGGCCGCCACGCAGCGCGTACACGAGGAGGTCAACGAGCGCGTGCAGGGCTATCGCCGCATCCAGGACCTCGAGGCGCAGCTCACCTCGCTTGCCAAGCGCCAGGAGAAGCTCGAGTTCAACCACATCGACATCGCCGAGCGCCTCGAGCGCGCGCAGAAGGCCGAGAAGAACGCGCGCGAGCTGGGCGCCAAGCTCCTCGCCGAGGAGAAGGCCCAGCAGGAGTCCTACGAAAGCGAGAGCGCAGAGCTGCAGGCGCAGGTCAACGGGCTGCTGACCGAGCGCGCCTCGCTCGTCGCGGACATTTCGGAGGAGGTCATGTCCCGCTATGACGTGGCCGTCAAGCGCTTCGGTGGCCTCGCGGTCGAGAGCCTCTCGTCCAACGTGCCCTCCACGTGCAGGGTCAAGCTCCAGCCCGCCATCTTCCAGAAGCTGGTGCGCGGGCCGCGCATCACGGAGTGCCCGTACTGCCACCGCATCCTCGTCGTGCGCGACATCGGAACGGAAGACATCTATGAGTGACGTTCAGAAACACGTGCTGCTCATCGTGCCGGGCGGCATTGCGGCCTATAAGGCGTGCGAGGTTCTGCGTGGCCTGCAGAAGGCTGGCTACGAGGTGCGGGTGGTGATGACCGAGGACGCGACGCGCTTCGTGGGCACCACCACGTTCGAGGCGCTTTCGGGCCATCCTGTTGCGACGAGCTTCTATGAGTATCCCGAGGGCTCCATTCCGCACATCACGCTCTCCGAGTGGGCTGACCTCGCCCTCGTGGTGCCGTGCACGGCCAACCTCATGGCCAAGATGGCCGCGGGCATCGCTGACGACGTTGCGAGCACGACGCTGCTCGCC
>CACYAX010000237.1 GCA_902772435.1 uncultured Coriobacteriaceae bacterium
GGTCCGCTCTCTCTGTGGGAGCCATCACTCCCTGCCCGATGACGGCGGGCTGCCGTCGCGACTTCCGCCACGTCCCCGTGGTTTCTTCGCGCCCTCAGCGGGTCCATTATGCCTGCCAGCTACCGCTCGGATCTCAGCTGCCCGTGCTCTCTGTAGGCGCCTCTGCAGGTTTTACTTCCGCGTCATTGGTTTGGCAACGCTATTCGGTTGCTGTGCAGTCTACGGGAAGCGGCGACGTAGCGTAATCCCCGGAAACAGCTTCGTTACACAAAGGCAGACGTCGCGCCGCAGCTCCCCGCAACGCCCTCAGAAGAGCAGGAAGGATGGTGCGGGCACGGTTACAGCACGGCGCCTTCGGTACCCAGGCCGCGCAGCGACAGTTGCACGAGCGCGCTGACCATGCCTTCGCGATCGTCGTCATAGCCGAGATCGAGCGCAGCGACCGAAGCGAGGAGGAAACCGCCCACGACATGGGTCGCCGCCAGCCGCGCGTCAACGTCCTCGCGGATTATTCCTTCGCTCTTGGCGCGCGTGAACTGCGTCGACACGAGCTTGACGATGCGGCCGAGGCGCTCGCTCGCAACGGTCAGCGCCTTGTCACGCGAGACCGCCATCTCGTTCGAGATGGCCAGCGTGAAGGGTCCGCCCGCATCAAGGCGCCGTACGATCTCGGCACACAGAAGGCGGATTGCCTCGCGACCCGTCTCCGCCTGGTCGCAGGTCGCCTCGAGGGCTTCGATCGTCTCGTCAAACACCTCGGCGAAGACCGCCTGGACCAGCTCCTCGCGGTCGCTGAAGTAGTAGTAGAGGGCGCCTTTCGACATGTTGCAGCGGTCGGAGACTTCGTTCATCTGGAAATCGACGCTACCCCGCTCACGCATGAGTCCGCTCGCAGCGTCCATGATTCTCTTGCGCGTCGCAGCGCTCTTCTTGGTCTTCGTTTCCGAACCGCCCGCACGATGCTCTGCCACGCGCTTTTCTACCGCACCGCGCACAGCCGCCTGAGCCGCGCGAACCTCACCCACTGCCTCTTGCACGAGCACAGGAACAGGATCGTTATCAAAGCGGTTCATTCCCCCACCTCTCACCAGGCCATTTGAATATATTAACACCTTCCCCTGGCGCGGCTCCCTACCAGTCGATTAGCGCAGGTTGCGGGGACGCCAGTGCGCGGTACGTGCAGTGATGCGTCCGCATTCGTGTCCGCCGTGCGGCGTATACTCGTACCTGACGATCATCGCAGAACGCACTATGCCGGGAGGCCCGCGCATGAATCTCTCGAAGTCGCGCTATACCAGGGGCGTCCAGTGCCCCAAGATGCTCTGGATGGAACAGCACATGCCGGAGGAGTTTGACCCCTCCGTCATGAACGAGGCCGTCCTCAAGACGGGCAATGAGGTCGGTGACCTTGCCATGGGGTACTACGGGCCCTTCGTTGAGGTCCCTTTCGACGACACCGACTATGACGGCATGATCGCACGCACGCAGGAGCTGCTCGATGAGGGTACGCCCAACATCGCCGAGGCCACCTTCTCCTACGACGGCAACCTCTGCATGGTCGACATCCTCCGCGTCGAGCCCGACGGGGTGCGCATCGTGGAAGTCAAGTCGTCCACCCACATCAACGAGATCTATTATCACGACATGGCGTTCCAGACCTGGGTGCTCTCGATGCTTGGCCTCAACGTGAAGAGCGTGAGCCTCATGCACCTCAACGGCGCGTACGTGCGCCACGGCGCGCTCGACCTCCAGCAACTCTTCACGCCCGAGGACTGCACCAGCGAGGTCATGGCCATGCAGGGTGACATCGCGCGTGAGGTCGCCCTGCTCAAGGCCACGGCAGTGCAGGCAGACGAGCCCGCCATCACCATCGGCGAGCAGTGCAAGAAGCCGTACGAGTGCGGGTATCGCGGCTGGTGCTGGCGCCACATCCCCCGCCCCAGCGTCTTCGACCTGAACCGCATCACCGGCAAGCAGGCCTTCGCGCTCATGGACAGGGGCATACTCACGCTCGGCGATGCGACCGCGGCGGGCGCCATCAAGAGCCCGCGCCAGGTCGCGCAGGTACGCTGCGAGACCGAAGGACTCGACGAGGTCATTGACCGTGCAGCCGTGGCCCGGTTCCTCAAGACGCTCAGCTACCCGCTCTACTTCCTCGACTTCGAGACCTACCAGCCCGCCATCCCACCGTTCGACGGCGTGCGCCCGTACCAGCAGATTCCCACCCAATACTCCCTGCACGTCCTGCGCGCCCCAGATGCCGAGCTCGAGCACTACGAGTTCCTGGCAGAGGCGGGAAGCGACCCGCGCCGCGCGGTGGCCGAGCACCTAGTGAGCGATATTCCCTCGGGCGCCTGCACCCTCGCCTACAACATGAGCTTCGAAAAGGGGCGGATCAAGGAGATGGCCGGGGCGTTTCCCGACCTCGCCGGGCACCTCATGGACATCGCCGACAACATGGCCGACCTGCTCGTCCCCTTTGCGCAGGGCGCCTACTACCAGCGGGCGATGGGCGGCTCGAACTCCATCAAGGCCGTGCTTCCCGCGCTCTTTCCCGACGACCCCGAGCTCGACTACCACGCGCTCGACGGCGTGCACAACGGCAGCGAGGCCATGAACGCCTTCGCCGAGCTGGAGCACATGGCGCCCGCGGAGGCCGCGCGCGCACGCGAGCAGCTCCTGCGCTACTGCGAATTGGATACGCTCGCCATGGTCAAGATCTGGGAGCGCCTGCGCGAAGTGGCCGGCTAGGTGCCCCTGCAGGCATTGCCGTGCTGCG
>CACYAX010000238.1 GCA_902772435.1 uncultured Coriobacteriaceae bacterium
CGTCCAGGAACTCGCCATGGCGCTCCGCGATGATGTCGAGCACGCACTCGAGGTCCTCTATGTGATGCTGCCAGGAGTGCTCGTACTGCGCGCGGATGCTCGAACCGTCCACGAAGGAGCCCCGCTCTGGCACGATGAGGTCATAGGGCTCCACGTGCTCGCGGATGGTGGCCTCGTCGTAGCCCATGCGCGCCAGCATCGCCTCGTCATTGGTCGTGAAGGCCACATCGGCGAAGTGGTTGGTGTCGAAGCGTTCGTCCGTGAACAGGAAGTAGCGACGGTAGTGCATGAACCCGTAATAGTCGGCATCACAGTTCTTCCAAGCCCAATACTGTGCCGTCAGCTCGCAGAAGGAGCGGTTGAGCTCGGAGATGTTGTCGCCCGTATCATCGCCTATCATGCCCGGGAAGTGGACGTCCTTCTCGTGGCTGGAGACGAACAGTTTGATGACGGGCGCGGCTTGCATCAAAGACCTCCTGTTGGCGCGACGGACACGCTCCTATTGTAAGCCACAAGGCCCTTCGGCACGTGGCGGACATCCAATACGGGCATATGCTTCACAGGGGCCGTTCCTCGTAGTCTCCATTAAGCTTTGTCGAGCACACGGCGCCGACCAAGCGCCCCGTTCGTTAAGGAGAACACCCCTTCACCCCGCAGTTGTCTTGCAAAAGACCTGTTCAGCTCGGGGGTACAGCGTATCGGACGCCACGAGAAGACAGCGGCCGCGCGTCGAGGGCGCCAGATTCACAGGCCTGAAAAACCTAGGGTATCTGTGCTCATTGAATATCCGTTCTCGCGACGACGCAAGAGAAACTATAATGCTGCTATCTGTCTTTTTCCTAGGAGGTTGCATGGGCATCCGCACGCGCAGGGCTCACCAGCACTCACGCACTCATGTAGTCGCGTTCGGCATCGCCGGATTCTTCGGATTCATGGCCTTGCTGGTCGCGACGCTCTTCGTATCGCTCACGCTGACGGTCAACGATTGGCTCAAGGACCTGCCGGACTACCAGTCGGCAGACGCTTACCTCGTGCCTGAGCCGACCACGCTCTACGCGTCAGACGGTACGGTCATCGCCGAGTACTACCTGCAGAACCGTCGCACGATCGAGATGGACCAGGTGTCCCAGTACGTCATCAAGGCCACCATCGACACCGAGGACAAGCGCTTCTACAAGCACAATGGCGTCGATCCTCAGGGCATCGTCCGCGCCGTGTTCGTGCAGCTCGCCGGTGGCTCAGAAGGTGCCTCGACCATCACCCAGCAGCTCGTGCGCAACACCGTCCTCTCGGACGAGCAGTTCGACTACTCGCTCAAGCGCAAGGTGCGCGAGGCCTACATCGCCATCCAGATGGAGAAGATGTACACCAAAGACCAGATCCTCATGATGTACCTCAACACCATCTACTACGGCGACGGTGCCTACGGCATCCAGGCCGCGTCCATCAACTACTTCAACAAGAACGCGAGCGACCTCACCCTGGCGGAGGCTGCCCTGCTCGCGGGCCTGCCGCAGGCACCGTCTGCCTATGACCCCACGGTCAATCCCGAAGGCGCGGTCTGGCGCCGCAACGTCGTCCTCTCCCTCATGCTCGAAGGAGGCGACATCACCCAGGAGGAGTACGACGCCGCCAAGGGCGAGGAACTCGTGCTCAACCATGGTGACTATCCCGACTCGGTCGGTCGCTACCCCTACTTCTCCGACTACGTGCGCGAGCTGCTGCTCGAGGACTTCGACTCCAACACCATCCTCCAGGGCGGCCTGCACGTCTACACCACCATCGACCCCACGTGGCAGCAGTACGCCGAGGAGGCCGTGGCCGAGCAGCTCGAGTACCTCGGTGACGACCAGCTCCAGTTCGGCTTCGTGGCCCTCGACACGCACAACGCCTACGTCAAGGCCATGGTCGGCGGGCGTGACTACAACATAAGCCAGTTCAACACGGCAACCCAGGCACGCCGCCAGGTCGGCTCCAGCTTCAAGACCTTCGTGCTCGCGTGCGCCGTCCAAAACGGCATGAACCCGGATATCTACCTCAACGGCAACTCCCCGCTCCAGATCACGGACGAGTGGGAAGTCCAGAACTATGGTGGCGCGAGCTACGGCACGGTGTCGCTCAAGGCCGCCACGCAGGACTCCCTCAACACGCCCTACGCCCAGGTCGCCATGACCCTCGGCATCGAGAACGTCATCCAGACCTCCCACGACATGGGCATCAGCGTCGACCTGCCGCCCTATCCCTCCGTAGCACTCGGCTCCGCAGGCATCCCGCCGATCGACATGGCCGAGGGTTACTGCACGCTCGCCGCTGACGGCATGCATCGTGACGCCGTGGCCATCACGCGCATCGAGGACCGCAACGGCAACGTGGTCTACGAACACAAGGACAACCCGACACAGGTGCTCGACCCGGCGGTCGCCGAGGCCGTAACCGAGGTCCTCGAGAGCGTCTGTACCTACGGCCACACGGGTTCCGCCGTGCTCAACTACAGCATCAACCAGCCCATCGCCGGCAAAACCGGTACTACCAACGACGCGCGCGACCTTTGGTTCTGCGGCTACACGCCCCAGGTCTGCTGCGCGGTGTGGTGCGGATACCTCGAGGAGCAGCGCATCTACGTCTTCGGCTACGAGGGCCAGCCTGGCCGCACGTCCACGCCCGTCTTCGGTCGCTTTGCCGAGAAGCTGCTCGCCGGCACCGAGTACGAGTCGTTCCCCAATTGCGGATACACTCCCGAGTACAAGGACAACAGCGAGTGGGTCTTCTCCAACACCGACTCAGCCGTCAACTCGGGCTACTATTACTACAACTGGTACACCGACACCGACACCACAGACGAGACCGAGGAGACGGAAGAGACCTACACCGAGGATACCTACGCTGACGACTCCTCCTACGAGGAGACCGAAATCACGGAGATCGGTGAGGGCTGGTAGGCGTACGGCCACCACGATGAAGAAGCAAGAGGGGTGCGGAAACGCACCCCTCTCTTT
>CACYAX010000239.1 GCA_902772435.1 uncultured Coriobacteriaceae bacterium
TATGGTTACAGCTGCTACTACTATACGGAGATATACGGCGACTACCTCTTCCACTCTGTCATCTACGACCAGGGCACGTTCAACATCCAGGATGGGCGCCTCGGCATGAGCCTCTCGCATGGATGCGTGCGCCTCGACATCAACGACGCGAAGTGGATCTGGGACAACATGCCCTACGGAACGACGATCCACACCTACGCATAGGTACTTTCAGCGCCTTACCAGCGCAGATTTCGTGTAGCAATAGGGGAGGGATGGCTCTTTTGGCCAATCCCTCCCCGTTGTGCTAAAGTACCAGCTTGTCAGTACCCCGTACTTGGAGGCCCGCCACTGCCAGACGGCCATCCCAGTTCGGGGCGAATCTGTGTAGAAAGGTGGTACATCATGGCAGTTTCCAAGGAGCGCAAGGCCGAGCTCATCGCCCAGTACGGCAAGGACGAGAACGACTCCGGCTCCGCCGCCGTCCAGGTCGCTATCCTCACCGAGCGCATTCGTGGCCTGACCGAGCACATGAAGTCTCACAAGAAGGACTTCCACACCCGTCGTGGCCTGCTCATGCTCGTCGGTAAGCGCCGTCGTCTTCTCTCCTACATCAAGAAGGGCGACATCGAGGCCTACCGTACCCTGATCAAGAGCCTTGGCATCCGCGACAACATCCAGTAAGACGCGTGTAAGTGGGAGGGCGCCTGCGGGCGCCCTCTCTTTTGTGGCCCTCCTGCAAAGGGGCAGGAGGAGATGAGAGGAAATTTAGAATGGCAAAGGTTACACACGAGTTTGACCTCTACGGCAAGCATTATGTGCTCGAAGCGGGCGAGCTCGCGAAGCAGGCGACGGGCGCGTGCCTCGTCAAATGCGGCGACTCCACGGTCCTTCTGACCGTCGTCGTTTCTAAGGAGCGCAAGGACTACGACTTCTTCCCCCTGACCGTCGACTACAACGAGAAGATGTACGCCGTGGGTCGCATACCCGGTGGCTACCTCAAGCGTGAGGCCCGTCCTTCCGAGAAGGCGACCCTCACGGCACGCATGATCGACCGCCCCCTGCGCCCGTCGTTCCCCGACGGCTTCCGCAACGAGGTCCAGGTCGTCGCCACGTCCCTCGTGGCCGACCAGGTCAACTCCGTCGACACCATCTGCATCATGGGCGCTTCCGCGGCCCTGACCGTGGGTGGCGTGCCCTTCGAGGGCCCGCTTGCCTGCGTGCGCATCGGCCGCGACGCGGAGACGGGCGCGTTCATCGTCAACCCCACGTATGAGGAGCGCGACAACTCCGACCTCGACCTCGAGCTCGCCGGTTCCGCCAGCTTCATCTCCATGCTCGAGGCGGGCGCCAACGAGATCTCCGAGGAGGACATGCTTGCCGCCATGGCCTTCGGCCAGGAGGCCATCGCCGCTTTCTGCGACGAGCAGAAGAAGTTCTTCGACAAGTGGGTCGAGGCCAACGGCGAGATCGCCCAGCGCGAGTACGTGCTCGACGAGCCCATCGCCGAGGTCCAGGAGCGCGTGAACGCCCACTACGACGAGATGAGCGCCGCCCTCAAGGATGCCGACAAGGCGTCCCGCATCGCCAACGTGGAGGCTCTCAAGGCCGCCATCAAGGCCGAGTTCACCGAGGAGGAGCAGGCCCAGTGGAGCCGTGCCATCGCGGTTGAGCTCAAGGGCCTCGAGAAGCACGCCATGCGCATGATGGTCGTGGAGACCGGCGAGCGCGTCGACGGCCGCGTGGCCGACGAGGTCCGCCCGCTGTTCGTCAAGCCCGACTACCTGCCGCTGGTGCACGGCTCCGGCCTCTTCCAGCGTGGCCAGACCCAGGTGCTCTCCGTCGCGACGCTCGGCATGCTCAACGAGTGGCAGCGTCTCGACACCATCGAGCCCGTCGATGGCAAGCGCTACATCCATCACTACAACTTCCCGCCGTTCTGCACCGGCGAGACCGGCCGCATCGGCAGCCCCAAGCGCCGCGAGCTCGGCCATGGCGCCCTCGCTGAGCGCGCCCTGCAGCCCGTGATCCCCTCCGAGGAGGAGTTCCCCTACACGATCCGCGTGGTCTCCGAGGTCATGGAGTCCAACGGCTCCTCTTCGATGGCCTCCACCTGCGGTTCCACGCTCGCCCTCATGGACGCCGGCGTGCCCATCAAGCGCCCCGTTTCCGGCGTCGCCATGGGCCTCATCCAGGAGGAGGGCAAGACCGTCGTCCTGACCGACATCCAGGGTCTCGAGGACTTCCTCGGCGACATGGACTTCAAGGTCTGCGGCACCACCAAGGGCATCACCGCCATGCAGATGGACAACAAGGCCACGGGCCTCACGCCTGAGATCCTGCGCAACGCCCTGATGCAGGCGCACGAGGGCCGCATGTACATCCTCGACGCGATGCTCGAGCAGATTCCCGCGCCGCGTGAGACCACCAAGTCCACTGCTCCGCAGATCATCACGATCAACATCCCCGTCGACAAGATCCGCGAGGTCATCGGCTCCGGCGGCAAGGTCATCCGCGGCATCCAGGACGACACGGGCGCCACGATCGACATCCAAGAGGACGGCACCATCTTCATCGCCGGCACCAACGGCGCTGGCGAGGCCGCTGCCGAGCGCATCAAGGCTATCGTCAAGGTTCCCGAGGTCGGCGAGATCTACACCGGCCGCGTCGTAGGCATCCAGGCCTTCGGTGCCTTCGTCGAGCTCCTGCCCGGCAAGGACGGCCTGCTCCACATCTCCCGCGTCGCCCAGGGCCGCGT
>CACYAX010000240.1 GCA_902772435.1 uncultured Coriobacteriaceae bacterium
GGAGGGTCCTTTCGCTGAAAGGCGATGACGCGATGCAGAGGTTTTCGGACTTCCATTCTAGCCGAGCCTTAGGACGACAATGCACGGTGCACCCGAAGTTGACACAGTGTGTTCGGTGGGGTGCCGCGCGCGGCACCGTGTTGCAAAGGCTCCCGCATCATACGAGTTCGCTTTGCCATGCGCCCAGAACCATGTTGCCAAGGCCCCGCAGCGCATGGGAAAGCCGTGCCGCTCATCCCCAAGGATACCTACAGCTTTGTCCGCAGCCGCTGGCGGCCGCCGCGCACCTAAGAGCAAAGTCGTATCATGGCAATGAGGCCCCTGAACAGGAGGAACCCATGGAAGAGAAGCGATACGCCCAGAACAGCCCCTCTGGCGAACAGCCGAAGAAGCGTGGCAAGGCGAAGGTCATCGTCATCGGCGTGATCATCGCGCTCGTGGCCGCCCTCGGCCTCAGCGCGTACCTCCTGCACCGCTCGGCGCAGCGCGTCAGGACCGAGGCCGCCACGCTCGTCGAGACGCTCGACACGCTCGAGAGCGCCCTGACCTCCGGCAACCCCGAGACCCTGCGCAGCACCGTCGCCAAGGTGAACGCGTCGGCAACCACCATCCACAACGAGACCAAAGGTCCGCTCTGGGCCATCGCCGAATACCTGCCCAGCGTGGGCGGTGACGTCAAAGTGGTCCGCACCCTCTCTGACGTGCTCCTCGACGTCTCGGAGAACGCGCTCAACCCCATTGCCGACAACGCTGAGCTCCTCTCGCCCGAGGACCTCATCGCCAACTTCGATACCATCGGGGCTTCCCTCGAGCAGCTCATAACCCTCGTGCGCACCATCCATCCCGTCATCACGCGCTCCGTAGAGACCGTGAACGGTCTGCCCACGCCCACCTTCACCGAGATCTCCGCGCTCAAAGACCAGACGGACGAGGTCCTGACCTCGGTCGACGAGACGCTCACGCTGGTGGAGAGCGGCCTCGAGCTCCTCGGCGCGATCACGGGCTAGCGGGGTCACCCTCACGTCGGGGCCTCGCTGAGGGCGCATGCCCGCGAACGCCACATGCCATCCGCACACGAGCGGGGCCGCGCAGACCATGTCTGCGCGGCCCCACGTTCATGGCGTCTTGGAAAAGCTGGTCCCCGCGAGTCGTTACTCCGTGAGGTCTCCCGGGAACGCGACCTCGCGCACATAGCCCGTCTCCGTCGTCACGAAGGAGTAGACGTTCGGGTCGATCTTGGTCCAGGTCTGGCGCGTCTTCTCGGGCTTCTTCCAGCTGCCGTCGAAGCAGTTCTTGTCCTTGAGGATCTGGTAGGTGGCCGTGTTGTCCTCGTTGATGACGGCGATGTCACTCTGCAGGTAGGCGTGGCCCTCGCGCGTGTCCTCTACGCAGATGGCCCAGACGCCCACGCGCTCACCCTGGCTCGCGCCACGCGGGGCGGCGAGGGTGATCGCAAGGCCCTCGAGCGAAGCACCACTCGAATAGTGGGGGTTGTCCAGGCCATATTGGATGCTGCCGTTGAACTCGCCGTCCTTCACGATCGTGCCCACCACGTGGTAGCCGGCGATCATGACATGGGCCTCACCGTCACCGTCGACCTCGATGGCGATCTTCTCCGCGTAGTCGCCGCCATCGGCCTTCTCCGTCACGGCGAGGTAGCCCACCAGCTGCTCGGGGCCGACCGACGGCTTCCTGAGCAGGAAGAAACCACCGATGACCAGGGCGGCGAGCGCCGCGACGGCCGCCACCGCGATCAGGGCGTTGCGCATGCCCGAGGCCTGGCTGGGCTGCGACGGCTGCTGGGAAGCCTGCGGCACCTGCTGGGGCACCTGCTGCGGCTCCTCCCACGGCTGCGGGACGCCCTGCCACGGATCGGCGTCGCCCGCCGCGCCGGTGTCGGTGATGATCTGCGTCGTGGCACGCATGGGCTTCCCCGCACCCCACGTGTCGTCCTGCTGAGCTGTCGTGGCGCGCCCTTCCCTGGCTAGGGGTGTTCCGCAATACGGGCAGTAGACGGAGTCGTTGTCAATCAGGTTTCCGCAGCTGGGACAGAACATGGCGGGACACTCCTTTACGACGGACGCCCCGGCAGGCGCCGCACCGCGCGGACACCAGGCCGAGACGGGCAAAGACGCGCACGCAGCGCCAGACGGCCTGCGTGCGGGCAGCTCGGTTCACAGCTATCGATTGTACACGTCTTCCCCGCAGACGTGATATGCCACGTGGGGAATACCGGCCAGATGGCCCGCAGGCAAGAGCGGCAGCCCAGCGCCTACTGGCCCTGACGCGCGTACTTGGCTTCCGTCTCCTCTTTCAGCGGACGCCACCACCACTCGTTGTCGCGATACCAGGTGATGGTCTCGACGAGGCCGTCGGCAAAGCTCGTGTGCGTGGGCATCCAGCCCAGTTCGCGGCGGAGCTTGGCCGAGTCGATGGCATAGCGGCGGTCGTGGCCCGGACAGTCGCGCACCCAGTCGAACGCGTCGGCATCCATGCCGAACGCCACGAGGATGGCGCGCATGACCTCGAGGTTGTTCTTCTCGCCATCCGCACCGATGAGGTAGGTCTCCCCCGCCTGGCCTTTCGTGAGGATGGTCCACACGGCGGAGGAGTGGTCGTCCACGTGGATCCAGTCGCGCACGTTCAGCCCGTCGCCGTAGAGCTTGGGGCGGGCGCCGCAGATGAGGTTGGTCACCTGGCGCGGGATGTACTTCTCCA
>CACYAX010000241.1 GCA_902772435.1 uncultured Coriobacteriaceae bacterium
TTTTTTTTTTTTTTTTACATGAGGGTGCGGGAGATGTCCAGCAGTTCGGCAGCTCGGGCCTGGACGAATTTGGCACGGACCAGGGCGCGCTTGATGAGCGCTGCCTCTGCCACGGTGTATCCCTTTCCGTCCGAATTCTGGCGGATTTCGGTAAAGGCCTGATAGGCCTCGCTCTCGACCTCGAAGACGGCAGTTACGACGTTCTCCATGTTGACCCCTCTCTGTTATGAACAGCTTGTTCATATAACGTAGCAACACATTTTACGAGCGACTCCAAACGCTGTCCCATACTTAGTGGAGAGAATTGCTGGAAGTGCAGCTTCTTTCGATGGCCGATAGGGCAAAGCACACGAGGGAATATGTGAGCGCAAATAATCATCGCTGGCCGATGGGTTATGTACAGCAAACATAAACACGTGTATCGTATATAGAGTTGCTGATTACGCGTAGTAACGCGACGAGCATTGGAGGAACCATGGCAGAAAAAGCAGTTAAGAACGTTGCTCTCGTCGGCCAAGCGGGCGTGGGCAAGACCATGCTGGCAGAGGCCATGCTGCACCTGACGGGCAAGACGTCCCGTCTCGGTGGCCACGCTGGTACCAAGCCCACGCTGGACTATGACGGTCAGGAAGGCGAGCGCGGATTCTCGATCTCGACCTCTATGGCCCCCATCACGTGGCAGAAGACGCGTATCAACGTGCTCGATGCCCCGTGCTACCCCGACTTCGTGGGCGATGCCTACGCGGCCATGAGCGCCGTCGAGACCGCCCTCTTCGTGGTCGACGCCAACGATGGCCCGCAGACCACCACCACCCGCCTCTGGTTCGCCGCCGAGGACCTGAGCCTCGCCCGCGCCGTCGTCGTGAACCGCCTCGACAGGCCTGAGGTCAGCTTCGACAACTGTCTCGCCGAGCTCCAGGACCGCTTCGGCAACCGCCTCGGCGCCGTGACCATCCCCATGGGCGAGGGCGATGCCTTCCGTGGCATCATCGACTGCGTCCACATGAAGGCACGCCACCTCGAGGGCACCAAGGTCGTCGAGGAGGAGATCCCCGCCGAGTTCGTCGACGCTGCCGAGTCTGCGCATGAGGCCCTCGTTGACCTCGTGGCCGAGGCCGACGACGAGATCATGATGAAGTACCTCGAGGGCGAAGAGATCACCCTCGACGAGCTTGAGGGCCTGCTGGGCAAGGCCATCAAGGACCGCGTCTTCGTGCCTGTCTTCGCTGCGTGCGGCGTCAAGGAGGAGGGCGTCATCTCCCTGCTCAACGCCATCGTCGCGTGGTTCCCGACCATGGCCGACTTCGGCCGCATCCCGCTGATCAACGGCGAGCAGCTCGACATCTCCCCGGACGACGACCGCCCCGTGGCCTTCGTCTTCAAGAGCCTCAACGACCCGCAGAACGGCAAGCTCTCCTTCCTCAAGGTGCTCGCCGGCACCGTTACCCCGGGTCTCGAGCTCACCAACGCCCGCACCCGCAAGGGCGAGCGCCTCGGTCACCTCTACAGCATGACCGGCCGTGACACCAGCGAGGTCAAGAACGCTGCCGCTGGCGACATCGTGGTCGTCCCGAAGCTCGATGCCCTCACGGGCGACACCCTGTCGGTCACCGGCAAGGTCGAGGCCGCCGCGTTCCGCTTCCCCAACAGCCTCTATCGCATCGCCATCGAGCCCGACACCCGCGGCACCGAGGGCAAGATGTACGACTTCCTGCAGAAGTCTGCCGAGGCCGACCCCACGCTCAAGGTCGAGCGCGACGAGGAGACCGGCCAGACCGTGCTCTCCGCCATCGGCGAGGCGCAGATCTCCGTGCTCATCGACCGCCTCGAGGATCGCGCCAACGTCAAGGCCCACACCGTCAAGCTGCGCATCCCGTACCGCGAGACCGTCCGCCGCGTCGCCACGGGCCACGGCCGTCACAAGAAGCAGACTGGCGGCTCCGGCCAGTTCGCCGATTGCCGTCTGCGCATCGAGCCGAACCCCGACGGTGGCTATGAGTTCCTCGACGAGGTTGTCGGCGGCGCCATTCCTCGTGGCTTCATCCCCGCGATCGACAAGGGCGTCCAGGAGACTATGAAGGGCGGCGTGCTCGCCGGCTATCCCGTCATCGACGTCAAGGTCGCCGTGTACGACGGCCAGTTCCACCCGGTCGACTCCAACGAAATGGCCTTCAAGACGGCTGCCCGCCTGGGCTTCCAGGACGCCGTCAACCAGGCTGAGCCCGTCCTCCTCGAGCCGATGGCTCACCTCAAGGTGACCGTCCCCGAGAGCTATGCCGGCTCCGTCATGGGTGACATCTCCGCGAGCCGCGGTCGCGTCGAGGGCATGGGCGCCGCTGGTCTTGGCGAGACCATGGTCGAGGCTACCGTGCCGTACGCCGAGGTCACCGACTACGCGACCCGCCTGCGCTCCCTCACCCGTGGTACGGGCGAGTTCGAGATCGAGGTCAACGGCTACGAGCAGGTGCCGCATGACGTCCAGATGCGTCTTGCCGCCGAGTACCAGGAGAAGCGTGCTTCTGGCGAGAAGTAAGAATCCTCTTCCAAGCAATACGTTGAGGCGCGTTCCTTCGGGGGCGCGCCTCTTTAATATGAGCAGGACATTGTCAAGAGGCAAAGTTGGCCCTGACCCAAAATAATTCGGGCCAGGGCCTATCTCTATCTCAACCCTCCCTGCGGCGA
>CACYAX010000242.1 GCA_902772435.1 uncultured Coriobacteriaceae bacterium
GGGACTTTTCCGACAGTTCCGGCCCCGTTCCTGTCGGGTTGGTGCCTTAGCCCGGACTTTCCCGACAGTTACGGCCCCGTCCCTGTCGGGTTCGTCCTGCCCGCAGGACTTTTCCGACAGACTGGTACATACATCCGACGGTCCTGTGTACCAGCGCGGCAGCCAGCGCTACCGGCAGAGCTGCCAGAAGGCCACGGCGCTCGACGAGGCCACGTTGAGCGAGTCGACGCCCGCGGCCATGGGGATGATCACGCACTCGTCGCAGCACGCCAGCGTCCGCCGCGACAGGCCCCAACCCTCCGTACCAAAAACCAACGCAAGCCGCTCATGCTCGCAAAGCGCGGGGTCGTCCAGCACCGTGGCGCCGTCCTCGAGCGCCATCGCCGCCACGTGGAAGCCCGCGGCACGCAGCGACCCAAGCGCCCCCTCCGGCCAGCGGCCCCACTCCCCCTCCGCCTCGCCGAGGTGCACCCACGGCAGCTGGAACACCGTGCCCATGGACACGCGGCACGCCCGGCGCGAGAGCGGGTCGGCGCAAGTCGGCGAGAGCAGCACGGCATCCACCCCGAACGCGGCAGCCGAGCGCATGATGGCGCCCACGTTCGTCGCGTCCACGAGCCCGTCCAGCACGGCTACGCGCCGCGCATCGCGCAGCACCTCGTCAGCCGACAGCTCGCGCGGCCGCCGCAGCGCCGCCATGATGCCCCGCGTGACCTTGAACCCCACGATCTGGGACATCACGTCACGCGAAGCCACGTAGAGGGGCACGTCGTCGCCCAGCTGCGAGGTCACATGCGCGAGCGCGTCCAGGTGCCGCTCGTCGATGAGCATCGACACGAACTCCTGCCCGGTCTTGAGCGCAACCTCCACCACGATGCGCGACTCGGCGATGACCATCGCCTGCTCACGCCGCAGGCGGCTCCTCAGCTGATGGTCCGTGAGCTGCGCATATGCCGCGATCCGCCCGTCCGCGGCATCCATTATGCGTACGACGTCCAACCTTGCCTCCCCTGCTCCCACACAAGCCCAACATGGGGTACCATAACCTGTCGAGGCCAAACCGTCGAGGGTTGGCCGTCAACGGGGGTGACAAACGTGGCTAAAACGGACAAGACGGCAAGTCATTTCGCAAAACTGAAGGACACCACCGAGTCTGACATCAAGACGGCAAAGCACGCGGCCGTCAAGACGGACGACGAGGAGCCCACCTACCAGGCGCCCGAGGACAGCGAGTCCCGCGGCGCGCGGCGCGCGGTCATCGCGGCGCTCATCGTGCTCGCCGTGTTCGGCGGCGCCTACGTGTACGGCGCGACGTACTTCTCGAGCCATTTCCTGCCCAATACCAGCCTGAACGGCAACGACGTCTCGCTCAAGACCGTGAACGAGGTCGCCGAGGCGTACGGCCAGTCCGCCACCGACTACGCGCTCAACATCTCCGGCCAGGACTTCACGCTCAAGATCGACGCCGACTCCGTGGGCATCGACTCCGATGGGAAGGCCTACGCCAAGGCCGCGCTCGCCCAGACCAACCCCTGGACCTGGCCGGTCGCCTTCGTCTCGCGCCGCACGCTCTCCCCCGACAACATCGCGGTCGAGTACGACAAGCACAAGCTCGAGAGCGTGCTGGGAAGCGCCATCGACAACTACAACAGCCAGGCCGTCCAGCCGGCCGACGCCAAGCTCGAGTACGACAAGGAGACCAAGCTCTTCGCCATCACGCCTGAGGTGCAGGGCACGGCGCTCGACCGCGATGCCGTCATGAAGATCGCGGGCCAGGCCATCGAGAAGCTCGAGACCAGCGTCACGCTCACCGAGGACGACCTGCTCAAGCCCACGGTCTACGCTGACGACGAGAAGCTCACCGCCGGGCTCGAACGGGTGAACACCTGCCTGAGCGCCACGCAGGTACTGCGCATGGACGGAAAGGACGCCTTCACCTTCGATTCCGAGCTCATCGGCCGCTTCGCCAAGATCTCGGACGACTACGAGGTCTCGCTCGACATTGACGCGCTGACCGAGTGGGCCCAGGGCGAGCTTTCCGACAAGCTTGACAGCCTGGGCAGGGAACGCTCGTTCACCCGTCCCGACGGCAAGCACATCACGGTTTCGGGTGGCACCTACGGCTGGAACATCAACGGCGCCGAGACCGCGCAGCTCATCGCTGACAACGTGAACGCGGGCAAGGCCGGCACCATCGACGTGCCGGTGATCGACGCCGCCGAGACCTTCAACCCCGGCGGGCAGGACTGGGGCAACCGCTACATCGACATCGACCTGAGCGAGCAGCACGTGCGCCTCTATGACAGCTCGAGCAACCTCATCTTCGAGAGCGACTGCGTGACGGGCAACAGCAGCAAGGGCCACGACACGCCGACGGGCGTCTACTTCCTCAACTCCAACAAGGAGAAGGGCAACGTGAAGCTCGTGGGCGAGGAGAACGAGACCACCGGCGAGCCGGGCTATACCACGTACGTGACGTACTGGATGCCCTTCATCTGGGACTCCATCGCGCTGCACGACGCGAGCTGGCGCTACAGCTTCGGTGGCACGGTTTACCAGACCAACGGCAGCCACGGCTGCGTGAACCTGCCGGCGGACAAGGCGGCCGAGCTCTTCGACATCAGCGAGGTCGGCGACCCCGTGGTGGTGCACT
>CACYAX010000243.1 GCA_902772435.1 uncultured Coriobacteriaceae bacterium
TGCTGTAGTATGCGCGCGTGCCGACCGAGCTGATGACGTTGATGGCCACATAGCCCGCAGCTTCCGCACG
This sequence comes from uncultured Coriobacteriaceae bacterium, assembly GCA_902772435.1. GTDB lineage: Bacteria > Actinomycetota > Coriobacteriia > Coriobacteriales > Atopobiaceae > UBA1367. The sequence continues at coordinate 71 of CACYAX010000243.1, forward strand.
GGAGCATGCCTCCTCGACCAAGGCCTTGCCGAGGCCTGTGTGCTGGGCCGCGCCCGCCTCGGTCGCCTCGAGCTTTGCCACGCGCCCGTACACATGTACTTCGCGGATCATGGCCTCGTTGGCGGGGATAGGCGCGTGTGCGTCCTCGGGCCCCGCCGTGGGCAGTGAGAGCCTCAGGAAGCCCGCGATGCGCCCCTCCGGCGTGACCCACTGGAGGAAGACCTCGTCGCTCACCGTGGTGTGGTACGGCACGGCCTCGAGACGGAGGTCCTCACGGCGCACGTCGTCGGTCGCGATCTCCCGCATGCGGATCTCGCGCACCGCGCCCGCGTGCTCGGCAGCGAGGCGCGCCTCCACCATCTGGCGCAGGTTGGTCTTCTTGAGCCCGGCCACGATGTCGGTGGCCGAGATGTCGCGGATCATGCGCGAGATGCGCGTGTAGGCGGGCGTGGCCAGCACGTCATCGACCATGAGCTGGACGAGCTCCTCCTCGGCATAGGGCTGCCAGCGCCCCGCGGCATAGTCGTCCATCAGCCGCGCGCTCTCCACGAGGGAGCAGGGATAGAGCTTCACCTCGTCCGGCAGGTAGCGCTCGTCGCGCACCAGGAGCTGGTAGTCAGCCCGGTCAGCCGCTGGGTCTGAGTCCATCAGGTTGGCCATGAAGTGGATCTGCGTCTTGAAGCCGAAGCGCCTGAGCAGGGCAAACGCCCGGGCAATCTGCTCTACGCGCACATGGCGCCGGTTCAGGTCGAGCACGCGCTGGTCGAGGCTCTGGATGCCCATCTGGATCTTCGTGGCGCCCATCCTGCGCGCGAGGAGCAGCGTATCCGGCTCGATGAGGTCGGGACGGGTCTCGATGCAGAGGCCCACCACCCGGTGTGCCGCCGACTCGTTGACGCGGTGCTCGTGCTCGAGCTCCGCGAAGGTGGCCTGCTGCGCCACGGCGATGCGCTGCCAGGCCCCGCGTCCGTAGCGCTGCGCGAAGGCCTCGTTGTAGCGTGCGTGCCCCGTGTTGATGGTCTGCTGCAAGGGCCGGCACTCCTCTGCGAGGACCGCGGGATCGGAACTGATGCCAAGGGCGAGGTAGGCATGGGCCCGCTCGCGCGCGGTCGACCCGAGGGTTGTGGCGCCCTCCACGCCCTCGTCACCACGTGCGTCGCGCATGCGCTCCGCGCGCAGCGTCGGCGCGTCGGGACCGTCGAGGAACTCGCCCGGTCCCCGCTTCGGCAGCCCCTCTCCCGCGTTAGGCAACTCAGGCCCGCCCATATACGGCAGCCCGTCGTTCAGGGCGCGGAACAGCTCGCGCACGAACCACAGCTGGTAGGCCTCCGGGTAATCGCCCCACGAGCCGCCGAGCACGATGAGCTCGATCTTGTCGGTGGGGTGCCCCATGGCGTCGAGCACGTGCAGACGGGCCTTTACCTGCAGGTACGGATCGAAGAAGTTGTGCTCCGCGCGCTGGCATGCCGGCTCGTCGGAGAGGTAGCTCTTGGGCATGCGGATGTCGCAGGGGCAGTAGCGGCAGTCGCTCGAGCAGGGCCACGGCTTGGTGATGACCGTGATGGTCGCCACGCCCGAGGCCGTGCGCCGGGGCTTCATCTTGAGGGTGGCGAGCAGCGCGCGCTCCGTCGCGGGATCGACCTCCCACGAGCGCCAGCGCGGCTCATCGAGCTCCTTCGTGCGCTGGTAGAAGGGCAAAAGCGCCCGCTTGGTTATGCGTGCCTCAGCCGCCACGCCACGGTTGCACCGGCGCAGGATCCGCTCGAGCGAGCGGGCGTCCAGGGCGTGGCCGTGGGAGCGGATGGTATCGATGATTGTGCGCAGCGCTTCTTCCATAGCACGGTAGTATAGGCGTAGAGGTCGCGACACGGCAAAGGGACCAGCCATGGATACCAAGACAGCGCAAACGCTCTCCGAGCTCACGCAGGCGTTCTACGCCGCGGTCGCGCCCTCGTTCTCGGCCACGCGCCAGGCCCCCTGGCAGGGATGGGAGCAGGCGTGGCGGCTCATGGACCTGCCCACGCAACGGGAGCTCAGGGTCTGGGACGTGGCCTGCGGGAACCTGCGCTTCGGGCGCTTCCTGTCCGAACAGGGCGCTGCGGCGCGCATCTGGGCGTGGGACAGCTGTTCCGCCCTCCTCGAGGAGGCTCCCCCATCAGGCGCGGTCAGCTACGAGCTCGAGCAGCTGGACCTCGTGGGATTGCTTGACCACACGGTGGCAGGCACGCTGTCTGACGACGAAGAGCGCGCTGTTGGGAGCCTGCCCCCGATGGACCTCGCGGTCTCTTTCGGCTTCATGCACCACCTGCCGCGCGCAGAGCAGCGCCAGGCCCTGATGCGGATGCTCGCGGGGCAGCTCGCGCCGGGCGGCTACGCCCTCGTCTCGTTCTGGCAGTTCGCCGACGACGAGCGCCTGCGCACCAAGGCGGAGCTGGCCACCCAGCGGGCCCGCGACCAGCGGGGGCTCGCCGGCCTCGGGGCCTGCGACTACCTGCTGGGATGGCAGGACCGTGAGGATGTACTGCGCTTCTGCCATCACTGCACGGAAGCGGAAATAGACGGGCTAGTGGCATGCGT
>CACYAX010000244.1 GCA_902772435.1 uncultured Coriobacteriaceae bacterium
CGGCAGAACGCGGGCGCCACGATTGCCATCTTGAAGGAGTTTGGGCAGGCAGCCGGCCTTTCGGCGCAGCCCAAGCCGTTCGGGCGCGAAGGCAGCCTCGCGGAGCGATTGGCTTCCAACCCCTTCCTCATGGCACCCATGGCAGGCGTGACCGACGCGGCCTATCGCATCATGGCCCGTGCGGGCGGCGCTGCCCTCGCCTACACCGAGATGGTGTCGGTCGCCGGCCTGCACTACGGCGGCGACAAGACCTGGGACCTCGCCCTGCCCCATAGCGACGAGCCTGACCTCGCCGTGCAGCTCTTCGGCTCGAAGCCGGAGCAGTTCCGCGAGGCAGCGGCCGCCGTGAGCGAGCGCCTCGGCGACGAGCTCTCGCTCATCGACATCAACATGGCCTGCCCCGTGCCGAAGGTCACCCGCAAGGGCGAGGGCTCGGCGCTCCTCGACGAGCCTGAGCTTGCGGCGCAGATCGTGCGGGCCTGCATCGCGGAGACGTCGGTTCCCGTGACCGTGAAGATCCGCGCCGGCAGGCGGACGGGAGAGCCTGAGGTGGCACCCACCTTCGCCAAAGCCATGGAAGCGGCAGGCGCGGCTGCCATCGCGGTGCACGGGCGCACGGCCAGCCAGCTCTACCGCGGCGAAGCCGACTGGGGCTGTGTCGCACGCGTCGTCGAGGCCGTTGACGTGCCTGTCATCGGATCGGGCGACGTGCGCGGGCCCCGTGAGGCCGTTGCCATGCGTGAGGAGACCGGGTGCACGGCCGTCATGGTCGCGCGCGGGAGCTACGGCAACCCCTGGTGCTTCACGGATGCCCTGCACCTGCTTGAGGGAGCGCAGGACGATGATCGGCCCGCAATCCACGGTGCCGCGCAACGCTTGGCCGCTTTCTGCTGCCACGTGAAGCTGCTCGACGTGACCCATGCGCATCTCGCGCGGGCACGGAGTCTCGCGGGATGGTATTTCAAGGGCATGCCCCATGCGTCAGCCTGGCGCGACGCGGCCATGCACTGCTCGTCCGTCGAGGAGTACCTCGCCCTGGCGGACGCACTGCATCAGGTGATGTAGGTCTCGGGCGCCCACCGTCGCCGACGGACGCGTCACTGCCGCAAAACCGAACGCAAAGGCAAGGCTCGCCCCGCATGCGGCAATCTCAAATACCAGCGTAAAGCTGGCCCTACGTGCGGCAGATCTCCAGCACCAGCGTGGTGAAGGTCAGGTCGGGATCAAGCCCGGTCTTGAGGTCACGCTCGCAACGTGCGCAGCGGATGAGCGCGGTGCGCAGCTCCTCTTCGCGGAAGCGCCGGGCCCACGCCATGTGGTTCTTGACCTGCCATGACTGCTTGCCCAGCTCCTGCGCGAGCAGCGGCCCCTCACCCCGTTCGTCGAGCGAGCGGGCGCAGATGAGCTCGGTGATGCGCGTGGAGAGCATGGAGCAGAGCGCGATGTGGGACGGGTTCTGCATGAGCTGGTAGAGGGAGAGCGCCTTGACCGTGTTGCGGGCGCTCACCGCATCGAGGAAGTCCCAGGGCTTCACCTCGGCGGTGCGCACCACTAGGTACTCCACGTCCTCAAGTGTGATGGTCCCCCGGTCGCGGCAATAGTCTGCCAGCACCTTGACCTGCGCGTCGATGAGCGTCATGGACTCCCCCACGCGGCTCACGAGCTCCTCTGCCGCCTGCTGGTCCATGCGGACGCCGTACGTGCTGGCCATCTTGACCACGCGGGGTGGGAGCTCCCAGCGCTTGGGCGGCGCACACTCGATGACCGCCTGCTTGCCGACCTTGGCCACTGCCTTGTAGAGGCGCGTGCTCTTGGCAAGCGACTCGGCCACGAGGCAGAGGACGGTCGAGGGGTTGGGGTTGGCGAGATAGGTGATGAGCGCCTCGGAGACGGGTTTGGGCAGCTTGTCGGCCCGCTCCACGAGCACGAGGCGGAATACGTCGCCAAGCGGCAGGGTGTTGAGCGACGCGATGAGGTCGGCAGCCTCGATGTCAGCGTTGCCGACGCGCTCGTCGAGGTTGAACGCGGAGAAGCCCTCGTCCAGGCGCCGCTTCAGGCGCTTGACCGTTGCCTGTCGCTTGAGCTCATCGGCTCCCACGACGAGATATGCAGGCAGCAGACCGCCACGCTCGGACATACGCGTTCCTCCTCTCAGCTTCCCTACTATGACACAACTGCGCCCGCTTCGCGCGGCGCGCCCCGTCAATGCCATGAGTTTCCGTGAGGCACGCAGCCATGCGAGGCGCCTCAACTCCCCGGGGTTTGGCAGCGATAGGATATCCCCTCCCGCTCGGGCACGACCTCCACGTCCCCCACGTCTTTGGTGCACAGGAACGTCGCGCCCGTGTCTTCGAGGGTATCTACGCACGCGTCGGAGGGATGGCCATACGAATTGCCCTTCCCCGCGCTCGCGACGGCAAGTTCGACGGCCAAGGCATCGGCCTCCTCTGCGGTAAGCGACTCCTCCGAGCCATGATGACCTACCTTCAGGAAGTCTATGTCGCCCACGTCCCCACGCGCTAGCACAGACGCCAGTTCCTCGTGCTCCGCATCACCCGTGAGGAGCGCCGTGAGCTGCCGCTCACCTGAGCGATAGGCAACCGCGAGCATGAGCGACTCGCTGTTCTCGTCGCCATCAGCCGCCA
>CACYAX010000245.1 GCA_902772435.1 uncultured Coriobacteriaceae bacterium
GGTCGCCGAGGCGGGACTCACGCTGGTCGACGCCCAGGCCAACGGCGTGCCGGCAGTGGCCGAGGCACCCATCACCCTGGAGTGCAAGGTCGCCTACCGGTGCCCCCAGGATCTCTCGCTCATGCCCGAGGACGTGCTCGCGCGCTTCTATCCCCAGGACGTCCCGTCCGACAGCTGCGGGTCGAACCGCGACACCCACGTCGCCTACTACGGCGAGATCGTCGCCAGCTACGTGCTGGAGTAGGGAGGCCATATGGCGCGCATCGCGACCGTCGGCGACGGCGACATGGACGTCTACAACAACCTCGGCACGTCCTACCCTGGCGGCAACGCCGTCAACGTGGGCGTCCACCTCTTTCGCCTCGGTGTCGAGACCGCCTTCGTGGGTGCCGTGGGCGATGACGAGTATGGGCGTCGCGTCATCGAGAAGCTTGCCGCAGAGGGCCTCGACACCAGCCACATCCAGGTGCTTCACGGCGAGACTGCCGTGAGCGAGGTCGAGTTCGTCGACAACGAGCGCGTCTTCGGCGACTACCATGACGGCGTCATGCTCGACTTCAAGCTCTCTCCCGCCGACATCGACTTCCTGTGCACCTATGACCTCGTCCACTCGGCCATGTGGGGCATGGTCCACGATGACCTCCACCTCATTCGCGAGCGCGGCGTACCTGTCAGCTTCGACTTCGCAGACAAGCTCGAGGACAACCCCGTCACCGAGGTCGCCATCGAGAACTGCGACTACGCCATCTTCAGCTACACCGAGGACGACACCTACATCCGCGACTACCTGCGTCGCATGCATGCGCGTGGCCCCAAGGTCGCGCTTGCCACGCTCGGCGGCAACGGGTCCGTCGCCTTCGACGGCGAGCGTTTCGTCACCTGCGGCATCGTGCCTGTCGAGGTGGTCGACACCATGGGTGCCGGCGACTCCTACATAGCCGGCTTCATCACCGGCATCGCGCGCGGGCTCTCCCTCGAGGAGAGCATGCGGCTGGGCGCCGAGACCGCAAGCGAGACCATCACCTACATGGGCGCCTGGTAGGCGCGACGACACCGAGAGGAGCGAGCGAGATGGCAATCACCGGCAAGGAGTTCTGCCGCATGCTCGACGGCACCTCCATCAGCCCCCTGGCAACCAAGAAGGACATGGAGGACCTGCTCGATTTGGCGCGCGAATATGAGTTCTACTCGGTCATCGGGCCGCGCTGCTTCGTGCCCATGCTCGTCGCGGGCGTCAAGGGCACCTCCACCATCGCTGGCTCGGGCTGCTGCGGTGACGACGGCTGCGAGCCGGCGAACATCAAGGCAATCGCCGCCGCCAACTCGATCGCACTGGGCGCCCAGGAGATCGACATGGTCATGAACCTGCACTACTTCAAGAGCGGCATGTACGACGAGGTCGTCGAAGACATCGCGACGGTCAAGTACGCCATCGGTGACCACCCGCTCAAGTGCATCATCGAGTCCCCCGTCCTCACCGACGAGGAGATTGCCAAGGCGACCGAGCTCGTGATCGAGGGGGGCGCCCAATACGTCAAGACCTCCATCGGAGGCGGCCATGTCACGACCATCCACCAGGTCGAGATCGTCTCGCGCGTCAACAGGGGGCGTATCGGCATCAAGGCCTCGGGCGGCATCCGCGACCTCGCAACCGTCGATGCCATGCTCGAGTTCGGCGTCAACCGCTTTGGCGTTGGCCTCAATGCGGCGTTCGAGATCATGCGGGCCGCCGACGCACGCTAGGCCACCGTCTGGCCAAGTCGCCCTTGTAGGACCAGGAAGCAGGTAAGGGACATCGCCCGCAAACGCGAGGGCACCCAAGGCCCCTATCCCTCCGGCAGGGGTCATGACGAGCGACGGTACGTTCGGCTTGGGGGCCGAGGTAGAACTGCGCCAAGCACGCCTCGACATCAACCTATCGGCTATCAGTCGGCGCCAGCGAACTCGGCGGCATGACAATACAGATCATATGGACAGCCGCACAGGGCCAAACCGGGTTCGTCGGCCACCAGCGTTGGACCATCCTCTTTCCCCGTGTCAAATGCAGCCATTGTAGAGACACGGGGAAGCCCTGACAGACTATACCGACCACACCGGATCCGCCAGCGCTCAGCGCCGGCCGCTTCCTCGAGTTGTTCTGCGCCCGGTAGGCTCAAATTTGGAGAAATACAAATCGAAGGCCTATAACCCCTCTATTTCCTATGCTGGAAAGGGGTGTCCAAGTGATGTGGTTTCTGTGCTTTCTTCCCGTCTGTTCATCGGCTTTCATAGCCTATTTCAGCACCCTTTCAGCACCCTTTTCAGCACCCTTTAACAAAAAAGTCAGAGGCACTAGGCCTCTGACCTGCGGAAACAATGGAGCCGGGATCGGGACTCGAACCCGAGACCTACGCATTACGAGCTGGATTCGGCGGTTTTTGCGAAGTCGAACACCCTTGACCATAGTGGGCCATTTTCTAGGGTTTACCTGCAGCAACGAAACAATACCGGTTAATACCGGATGTTGTGGGTTTGCTGGCCGAGGTGCTGTTTTCAGCACCCTTTCAGCACCCAGGGTGCTGAAAGCAAACACCGCGGTTGAATACTCGGCAATTCGCACCAAGCAGCTCATGCTCATGCTG
>CACYAX010000246.1 GCA_902772435.1 uncultured Coriobacteriaceae bacterium
CGCCATAGACCTCGAAGCTGGGACGTTGGATGGCGGCCAGGTAGCTCGAGGCAGCGGTTGCCTTGATGCCCAGGTCGTCGTAGTAGAGGTCGAAGTCGAAGTACATGTCGGGCGTGCCCTCGCCACCGAGCTGGCGGGCCTCTGCGTGCCAACGGTCGGGGATGCCCAGCCAGTCGATGAGCTGGTCCACGCAGTGGCAGGAGTGGCCGTAGACGATGCCGTTGAGCTTGCTGTATGGCGCCTCGTGGGTCATCTTGAAGAAGGCCTCACGCCAGTAGTCGTAGTGCGTCACGATCTCGTACACGCGGCCCAGCTTGCCGGACTCCATGACCTTGCGCGCGGTGAGGTAGTCGGAGTCGAAGCGACGGTTCTGGTAGCACTGCACGGTGACGCCCTTCTCGGCGGCCAGCGCGTAGAGCTCTTCTGCCTCTGCGACGGTACCGACGAAGGCCTTGTCGCAGACCACGTGCTTGCCGGCCTCAAGCGCGATCTTGGTGAGCTCGTAATGCGTGTCATGCGGGGTGCTGATCTCGATGATGTCGATTGTGGGGTCGTCGAGCAGCTCGTTGATGTCGGTGGTGTACGCGGTGCCGGGCCATGCGGGCCACGGACCGCCCGCGTGACGCGCGTAGATGGTCTTGATGCGGAACTTGTCAGGGAGCACGATCGAGAAGGGTGCGTGATAGCGGTTGGTGCCCTTGCCGTTGCCAATGAAGCCGATGTTGAGGACGCGGTCTGCCATGGTGGACTCCTTTGCTGTCAGCGAAATGGACTGTGAATAGTCTACACGTTTGGGGCGGATGAGCTGGTGATTTACCCCTTACGTTGATGGTTTCATTCTACGAGCATTGGTATACAGAGAGGGGGGAGGGCGCGTAGAATCGGGGGAGAGTTTGGTGGCCATCAAAAGGTATCCTATGAGAGGCCGTAGCAACTGGAGCTCACGAGATTATCTGCTGAAATTGAAAGGCGGGAGCGCATGCGACATCACGTGAAAGTCACCGTACTCGACAAGAAGTGCTTCTGTGACCTACAGGAGACCTATCTTGCCGATCCGCATTCGGGTCCGTGCGGCGTGTTTGAGGTGGGGGACACCTTCGAGTTCTGGCGCGATGGCGGCCGCGATGATTTCTGGCGCTTCGGCAAGGCAGCGGGTCCCGAAGGTCGCGACTTCCCCTGTGCGGAGGCCTGGGACTGCATCAGCCGCTACGTGTACACGGCGCTGCAGGGTGGCTCGATCATGCACCGCTGGACTGCCGACGACCGCCAGATGGTGGCCTGCTGCAACGACGGCACGCGTCCGGTGGTCTTCCTCATCGAGCGCGAGGACCTGCCCGACACGCCCGAGGAGGAGGCCTGGCTCGCCGAAGCCGAGCGCACAGGCTACTTCAAGAACGGTATGGATGACGCCTACACGGGATAGGAACTGTGATGGCTATCGCAAGCATTGACGTCCATTCGCACGCGTTGCCCAAGGCATACCTCGATGCTTTGGCCGAGCTGGGCGTGAACGCGGTCGAGGAGGACGGCTTTCCCACGCCCACATGGAGCGAGGACGCACATCTGCGTTTCATGGAGGAGACTGGCCAGGATTTCTGCATCCTGTCCATCTCGACGCCGCACATAAACCGCGGTGACGATGAGCTGGCAGCACGCCTCGCGCGCTCCATCAACGACGAGCTCGCCGCCATCTGCTGGCGTCATCCCGATCGCTTGGGCTTTGCCACCACGTTGCCCGTTCCTGCGGTAGAGGCCTCCATCGAGGAGGCGCGCCGCGGCTTTGACGAGCTGGGTGCGCTCGGGGTGAAGCTGCCGAGCAATGGCGCGGGCATCTACCTGGGTGACCCGTCGCTTGAGCCACTCATGGCCTTCCTCGAGGAGCGTGCGGCTGTGGTGACCATCCATCCGTCACTGCCGTCCGCCGTGCCGCAGGGCATCTTCACCGCGGGTCCAGCACCGCTCTTCGAGTACATCGCGGACACTACGCGCGCCATCCTCAACCTGATGGCGCACGGGGTCATCGACCGCTATCCGCGCATCAAGTGGGTCGTGCCGCATGCGGGTTCATTCATCCCGCCCGTGGCATACCGCGTGACGGGCATCTCTCAGGTGCTCGTGCCCGCGGGCCTGATGGAACCCATCAACGTGATGGAGAACCTCCGCAGCCTCTACTGGGACGTGGCGGGAGACGCGCGTCCGGTCATGCTCGAGGGTCTCTTGCACATCGCTGATCCCACGCATCTGCTCTACGGCAGCGACACGCCCTATACGCCCACGCCCATCGTCGCGCGCAACAAGGAAGGCCTGGCGGGCGATCCCTCGATTGCGCCCATCGCGCAGGCCGTCTTCCGCGACAACGCTGTGCGACTGTACGGTTTGGTCACCAGGGGCTAAAGCCTCAAATGTGCTGCTTTTGTCGTGTTTTCCCTCAGCGTGGTTTCTCCGTCCGCCCGCATCGTATCAGGTACATGACATGATGACCCACTATACTATGATGGGTTATAACAACCTGTTTCAAAGGGGGGTGTCCCTATAGTTCTGTCAAGGGGTCAGGGTGAGAGTTTTGAACATTCTCGATGACGGGCGGCTCCTCGTAGGGGACGCGGTCGCGCATGAT
>CACYAX010000247.1 GCA_902772435.1 uncultured Coriobacteriaceae bacterium
CGCCGCCGTGCTCGCGCACGCCCTGGGCCACGGTCTTGCCGGAGACGCCCGGGATGGGCATCTCGCCCGCGGAGAAGACGTCCATGAGGATGAGCACGTCAGCGTCGTCGAAGGCCGTGGAGAACTCCCCGGCGAGCGCCTTGGTGCGCGAATAGCGATGGGGCTGGAAGACGCAGACGATGCGGTCGTAGCAGAGGTCGCGCGCCGCCTTGAGCGTGGAGCGGATCTCGGTGGGATGATGGCCGTAGTCGTCCACCACGGTGATGCCGTCCACGTCGCCCACGTGCGTGAAGCGCCGGCGGGCGCCCCCGAACTGGGAGAGCGCCTCGCCTGCGGCGGCAAGCTCGGCGCCGAGCACGTCCGCGACCGCGATGCACGCCGTCGCGTTGGCCATGTTGTGGCGGCCGGGATTCGCCGGGATGGTCACGCTGACGAGCTCGCCGGAGGGCACGCGCACCGTGAGGGAGCTCTTGAGGGTGTGGTCGCTCGCGGGGCCCGTGGACTGCGCGAGCTCGACGAAGTGCGGGTTGTCACCATAGATGATGATGGTGCCCTCGTCGCCCACGAGGCCCATGAACGTGCAGAACGTCTTCTCGATGTTCTCGAGGGTGCCGTAGTGGTCGAGGTGGTCAGCCTCGATGTTGGTGACCACGACCACGCGCGGGTTGAGGAACAGGAAGGAGCCATCGGACTCGTCGGCCTCGCAGACGAAGTAGCCACCGTCGCCGTTGCGGCCGTTGGTCTTGTACTCCTCCACCACGCCGCCGATGAGGAACGACGGGTCCCAGCCGAGATGGTCGAGCATCGTGGCCACCATCGACGAGGTCGTGGTCTTGCCATGGGTGCCCGCGACGGCGACGGTGAGGGCGCCCTGGGAGAGCCAGGAGAGCATCTTGGCACGGGGCCACACGGGGATGCCGAGCTCGTGGGCGCGGATGACCTCGGGGTTGGTATCGGGGATGGCCGAGGAGGTCACCACCACGTCAGGCGAGAAGGTATCGATCGTGGAAGACTCGTGGCCGATGCGGATCTTGATGCCCGCGTCCTCCAGGCCACGTACATAGCTGGACGCCTTGAGGTCCGAGCCCGTCACCTTGAACCCACGCTCGTGCAGGACGAGGGCGATGCCGCTCATGCCGGCTCCGCCGATGCCGATAAAGTGGACGGCACGGAACTCCGTTGTCGCAGATTGGTTGCGCATGCTTGCCTCTCTCTCAGGTATGTCGGCAGCAATTCGTGACCTTCAATTTTACTTGACCACATGGACGCGGGCGCGCATGAAGGCGGGTATCCCCCTAACGCACACGGGAGGAGCACCCACCCCGCAGCGCCGGCATGCGGGCTTGCCCGAGGCGGGACCGCCCGGCACAGGGCATGTGGCTGTGGTCACAACCCAGGTATGCGCTAGCGCGCGGAAGCCTCCACGACATCCGCGAGGGCGGCCGCGGCCTGGGCCTGGCCGAGGCTCGCCGCGGCGGCGCGCATGGCCTCGCGCTTCGCGGGCTCGTCGATGAGCGTGAGCAGCGCATCGGAGAAGAGTGGGCTGTCGACGTCGTCATCGCTCACGAGCTCGGCCGCGCCCACGTCGACGAGCAGGTGGGCGTTGGTGGTCTGGTGGTCGGCCGTGGCGAAGGGGTACGGGACGAGCATGCTCGGCGCGCACTTGGCCGCGATCTCGGCGATGGAGGACGCTCCCGCACGGGAGAGTACGAGGTCCGCGGCGGCCAGCGCGTGGCCCATGTCGTCGATGTAGGGCATGACCTGCCAGCGGGCCTTCTCGGCCTCGCTGAGGCCCAATGCTGCCACTACGGAGTCATATTCGTCCCTGCCGGTCGAATGGACGATACGGAGCCTCTCACGGCCTAGCAGCTCGCTTTTCAGGGCACAGACACCCTGGTTGAGGTGGCGCGCGCCGAGCGAACCGCCGAACACGAGGAGCAGCGTCTCGTCGTCCGCGATGCCGAGCAGGCGCCTGCCCTCCTCACGCGTGGCCTCAACGACCGAGCGACGCACGGGGTTTCCCGTGTTGACCACGCGGCCCGCCTTGTCCGCCGCCTTGCCGAAGGCAGCCCGCGCGACGGGGAACGACAGGCAGAGCGCGGAGGACTTGGCCGCGCTCACCTTGTTGGCGAGCCCGGGCACGCTGTTCTGCTCGTGGAGCACCACGGGCACGTCGTGCTTGGCGCACCAGTTGACGAGCGGTAGCTCGACGTAGGCACCAAAGCCCACGGCGACGTCGGGCTTGGCGCTCCCGGCGAAGATCTTGCCCAGCCTCCGCTCGGCCTTCGCCATGCGCCAGAGCGCCGAGACGAGGGTCCACGGCTTGCTGCGGTCGAAGCCCGTCACCTCGATGGTGTCGAAGGCGAAGCCTGCCTGGGGCACGAGCGTCGCCTCGAGGCGCGATGACTGGCCGAAGAAGCGCACCTCGTGACCGCGGTCGCGCAGCTCCTCGGCAAGCGCGAGGGCCGGGTTGATGTGGCCGGCGGTGCCGCCTGCCGCGATGGAGATGTTCAGCTTCCCTGACATGGTTTCCTCCCCTTCCGCCCGCATGGGCCGTCGCATCGGTTCGGGTCGTGGTTACTTGCGCTTGCCCCGCAGGCGGTCCGCACCGCTCGGGCCAAGGTCGATTCGCGTGCGGCCGCCGGCACTCTTGGTCACGCGCCCGCCCGTGCGCTCCTCGAATTCGCGCGAGGCGCGGATGGAGTCAGGACTTGTGGCGCTACCCCCCAGGGCAGCCGAGCTCGAGCGTGAGCTGCGGCGCGTCGAGGAACCGCCCCGCACGACCGAGAAGCCCGGGTCACCCGCCTGCCGTGCCGAGCGCGGCGTGGGGTCGCCCACCATGGAGCGGTCGTCATAGCCTCCCCCGTCATCCACGAGGCCCCACTGCGCGCGCTCCCGCTCGAACTCCGTCACCGGGAGGGCGGAGTGGCGGGAGACCGAGATGATGAACCCCACGAGCATGAGGCTGGAGATGACCGAGGTGCCGCCGTAGCTCACGAAGGGAATGGGCTTGCCCGAAAGCGGGAAGACGCCCACCACGCCGCCCACGTTGTA
>CACYAX010000248.1 GCA_902772435.1 uncultured Coriobacteriaceae bacterium
CGTGTCCCAGGTGGATGGGGCCGTTGGCATACGGAGGACCGTCGTGCAGGACGAACTTCTCGTGCCCCTCGTTCTTCTTGAGGGCGAGCTCATAGACGCCCGCCTCGTCCCACGCCTTCAGACGCTCCGGCTCGCGCTGCGCGAGGTTCGCACGCATCGGGAAGGCCGTCTTCGGCAGGTTCATGGTCTTGCGGTACTCGTTGGCCACCTTGCTCCCTTTCTCCATGGGCACCAAAAAAGCGCCCGTCCCTGCTGGGACGAAGCGCCAGAGCCGTGCTTGCGGCAGACTTTCGCTCTTCTCACCCAGCGTGCGGTTGCCCGCATTACTCGGCTGGCCCTTCTCGGTGGCCATCCCGGCGACGTCTACTTGCGCGCAGCCTCACGGCGGCGGGCGTTCGGGCCGCAGCTCCGGGGTGATACCGGCAAGTACGCAACCGCGGGCTCTCACCATCCCCGCTCGCTCCAGATTGCGCGCCACTCACCGACGCGTCCCCATCACAGCACTAGCGCCACATAATAGCACGCATGCGGGCGCAAGGACGCGGCACTTATAAAAAGGTCATTGCTTACAAGGCTTTTTTGAGCCACGCGAGCGCGGGGCACGTGCGCCGGCCCGTGCCCACAACCCCGTTGCCCCAAAGTGTGCGTGCCCTACGCGCGCCGCTCGGGAATCTCGCCCGTGCGATAGGCCGCAAGCAGGGCCTTGAGGTCTGCCACCTGCTCCTCGATCTCGCGACCCGTGTCGCTGTCCGACACCTTGAGCTCGCGCTCGTAGCGCTCGATCACCGTGGTGTTGGAGAGGATGTCGGCGTTGACCGCGAGGGCCGCCTCCACGGAGAGGAAGGGCCGGTGTGCCTTGATGGAGAGGGCGCGCGGCGTGGAGATGAGCGTGTAGCCCGCGATGCCCGTCGTGCGGTGGTAGGCGCTGCAGAACCCGCCGTCCACCACGAGGCGCTTGCCCCCACCCTTGACCGGACTCTCCCCCTTGCGCTCGAGCACGGGCTTGTGCCCGTTCACGATGTGACAGTAGGGTCCTGCCAGCCCGAACTCCGCGAGCACGCGCTCGCAGACGGCGGCATCGTTGGTGAGGGCGAAATACGGGTCCTCGCGCTCGACCCATGCGGAGCGGTCGGCCACGAAGGTGCGCTCGAAGGTCTTGACCACGCGTCCGGCAAGCGGCGAGCGCAGCCCGCACCAGAGGTACCACATCCAGTCGAGCGCCTTCTGGTCGCCGGCATGCCAGGCGCGGCGGGCCACGCGGTCGCACCAGTCGAGGTATCCGCGTCCCGAGCGGGCCACGCCGTCGGCGACCACCACGGTGAGCGAGCCGTCCTCCTCGAGCGGCACGCAGCCATGGAAGAGCAGGTTGCCGTTGCACACCAGGTACACGGAGCCGTGGTCGTAGAGGAAGGACACGTGGCGGTGCAGGCGCTCGGAATCGCGGAACGCCGCCACGAGGCCGTCCATGACCGAGCGCTCGTCGGTGCTGAGCTCGTAGGGATTGTGCGGGTCGATCGTGGGGAAATCGCAGGTACGCAGCTCGTAGTCCTCGCCGTCAATGCGGACGGTCCCGTGCAGCAGGTCGATCTTGTCGAGCAGGAGGCGGCTGTCCATCCGGTAGTTGGGATGGCGCCTGATGAGCTGGCCCTCCACCTTGAAGAGGATGACCGAGATGGCCTTCTCGAGCGGGCTGATCACGTCGTCCGCTCGGTAGGTGTGCTCGGCGAAGAGCGCGAGCTCGCGCAGCGAGATGCCGTAGGCGCTCTCGACCATGTCGAGCGTGCCGTAGCGGATCTGCGTGCGTACCACCGAGGCGATGCAGGCCTCGGAGCCGGCGGCAGCGCCCATCCACGCGATGTCGTGGTTGCCCCACTGCACGTCGATGTCGTGATAGGCGATCAAGCGGTCCATGATGCGGTCGCCGTGCGGGCCGCGGTCGTAGACGTCGCCCACCAGGTGCAGGCGGTCGACCGCCAGGCGCTTGATGAGCGCCGCAAGCGAGCAGATGAAGTCATCGGCCGCCCCGTTCTCGATGATCGAGTCGATGATGCGCTTGTGGTACTCGTGGCGGCTGCGCTCGCCAGGGCCCGACGCGCGCAGGAGCTCGTCGATGATGTAGGCGTAGTCCTCGGGCAGGGCCTTGCGCACCTTGGAGCGCGTATAGAGGCCCGAGAGCACGCGTGCGAGGCGCACGAGGCGCATGAGCGTGGCCTTGTACCACTGGGACAGGTTGAGGTGGTTCCGGCGGAGCTCGGCCAGGCGCTCCGCGGGATAGTAGATGAGGGTGCAGAGCTCGTCCTTGACGAAGTCGTCCATGTCGTCACCGAAGATGGAGTCCACGTACTCGCGCACGACGCCGGAGCAGTTGTTGAGGATGTGCTCGAAGGCCTCGTACTCGCCGTGCACGTCGCTCATGAAGTGCTCGGTCCCGCGCGGCAGGTCGCTGATCGTCTCGAGGTTGATGACCTCGGTGAAGGCTGCCTGGGCCGTGGGGAACTCGCGGGAGAGGAGGCGCAGGTAGCGGATGTCGGTGCCGGAGGTGTCGCGCGTGGTGTCGTTGACATCGCTCATGGTGGGTCCTTTC
>CACYAX010000249.1 GCA_902772435.1 uncultured Coriobacteriaceae bacterium
TCACCTCCAACTGGGAGAAGGCCTACGGGAGGACCACGCTGTAGGCACCGCCTACCCCGCACGTAACTGCCCGCGCCCCGCCAGTCGCGGCCATGAGGAGCCGCCGCCTGAGGCGGCAGTCTCCATGGTGCGCCCGGGGCTTCCCGATCGCGAGCGCCGCGTTGGTAAGCGCCTCGGAGTCCTTCATCACAAGCGCGAAGATGAGGTCCTGGATGACGCCCATGCTGCGCTCGTCGATGCGGCCCATCATGCCGAAGTCAATCCAGTAGGGAACGCCTTGGGAGAGCATGATGTTGCCCTGGTGCGGGTCGCCGTGGAACACGCCCACGTCGAGGATCTGGTGCAGGTAGTTCTCGGTGAGCGCGCGGCCCACCTCGACGCGGTCATAGCCGTCCGCCTCGATGCGGTCGACGTGGGAGATGGAGTAACCGTCCACGAAGGTCATCGTGAGGATCCGCACGGTCGTGAGCTCGTCGATGATCGTCGGGCACGACACCACCGTGTCATCCTCGATGCACCGCGCGCGGAAGGTGCGGGTGTTCTCGGCCTCCACGCGGAAGTCGAGCTCCTCCTCCGTCACCTTCTCGAGCTCGCCGACCACGGCGCGCAGGTCCACCGCACCCTGTGCCTCGTCCTCCTCGCCCATGACGCCCACCATGCCGGCAAGCTTCTTGAGCAGGACGAAGTCACGGCGCATCATGTCGGCGATCAGCGGGCGCTGCACCTTGGTGACGACGGGCGTCCCGTCAAGCAGCACGCCGTAATGCGCCTGCCCGATTGACGCAGAACCGAGCGGCTCGTCGTGGAACTCCAGGTAGAGGTCCTCGATGCGCTTGCCCGTCTCCTCCTCGATCACGGCGCGGACCGTCTCGGCGTCAAGGGGCGCCACCGAGCTGCGCAGCTTCTCGAGCTCCTCGCAATACGACTTGGGCAGCATGTCGGTCCTGCTCGACATGATCTGGCCGATCTTCACGTAGGTCGGGCCGAGGTCCTCCAAGGTCGTGCGCAGCTCATAGGGGGTGAAGCCGTTCACATAGAAATTGTGGTTGGCGAAGACGTTCAAGATCTCAGCGCTGCGGCGCGCCCACGAGGGCACTTTGTCTTCCCGGTTCGTCTTGTCTGCCATGGACTTATGCCTCCTCTTCGTGACGGAACGGCCAGATCCAGACGAGGCTCAAAGCAGTGACCAGCGCGGAGTACATGATGCTGCCGCCGATCACCTTGATGGTGCCTCCTAGGTCACCTGCCCACGGGTTGAGTATGCCGAACAGCGCGAAGACAAGCAGGAAGCAGCTGAATATCACGAGCACCCACCAGCCGCGCCTGCCGGAACGGCGCGCGAACGCGAACGCGTGGAAGATGCCGTACAGGCCGAGGACTACGGGAACCACCGTCATGAGGATCGTCAGGAGCGCCACAAAGGCCCCGTCGATGAGATAGAGCATGAGGCCGACCGTGCCTCCCAGAAGGCCTCCGACCAACCTCACGTAGCTGATCAGCGCCTTTGAACTCTCAGCGAAGGTGAGGACGGACACGACGGCCGATACCAGCAGGAAGAATCCTAGGGCGCTGCTTAGGAAGGGCACATATTCCCCCGGCATCAACAGCAGCGCCCACCCCACGAACATCAGGACGATTGTCAGCATGATGGTGCTGCGCTTCATCCAGTCGAGACTGTCAAACAGCATGGACTATCCCCCCTGAACTCTTTGGACTTTGCCTCGCCCGCAGGCCAAGCGTTCTTCGGAAAGGCAGTACTCGTATTTTTAATCGACAAATGTCTAGAATCAATGAGCAGAACTGGAAGTATTCGTAAGGTAATCGACAGATTGCCATACTTTGTCGAAGAGTGGGGTGACCCATGAAAAGTGATCTTCGCGTCGCGCTCACCGAACGCATGCTGAAGGAGGGGCTGGTACGCTGCCTGACCGACAAGCCGCTCTCCCGCATCACGGTAAGTGAGCTCTGCCGTGAGGCGGGCGTCAACCGCGCCACCTTCTACAACCACTACCAGTCACCCGCCATGGTGCTGCGCGCCATAACGCGCGACTACGGACGGCAACTCAAAGAGGTGTTTGAGTCAAGCTATCAGACTGGCGGGCAAGACAGGGCACGCGGGGTAGAGGCCTGCCTCGAATACCTGAACGAACGCCATACCGAGGTCATGGTCCTACTCTCGGAGAATGCCGAGAACAACGTCGTGCGCTTCGCCGAGGAGATGGTCGACGAGCTTGCGGCGGACGACGCAATGCTGGCAGGGCTTGGGGTCGAAGGCGGTGACGAGGCCCGCTACCTCTATGCAGTCGTCACTGCATCGGCTGCCTACGGCCTCATCCGCGTGTGGCTCAGGGGCGACATCAGCAAGAGTCCAGCTGAGCTCGTCAAGCTGCTGGTAGACGTATTCGGAAACAAGCTCACGTGATACGCGCGTAAGATCCTTACAAAAGCCGGGGTGCCCACAGGGACGCCCTGGCTCGCATGACGCTTTCCCAGCCTTACTTAGGGCTCGCAGACGCGCGCCTCGAGGGGGCGCAGCGCGTCAGTGGCCGCAGGGTCGTCGCTGTAGGGCGGATATCATTGAGCCGTCGAAAGGAGCGGTAATGAAAATCACGATTGATGAGCAGCCGAGCGCGCGGAACATCGCGGTGACAATCACCTGTCCAAGGACAAGTCGACAGGTCCTCGATATCGTGGCCCGGCTGCGCATGTTCGACCGCAAAGTCACGGGAAGCACGAACGGCAGCACGCACGTCATCAGCGCGGAAGACATACTCTACGTCGAATCCGTCGACAAGAAGACCTTCTTCTATACGGATGACGCCGTGTACGAGACGCCTTTGAGGCTCTACGAGATGGAGGAACGACTCGCCGATTGCGACTTCCTCCGCGTCGCAAAGGGCTGCGTGGTGAACTTCCGCAAAATCGCATCGCTGCGCCCGGACATCAACGGCAGGATCCTGGCGACCATGGACAACGAGGAGCAGGTCGTCATATCCCGACAGTACGCACCAGACGTCAAACACAAGCTCGGGCTGCTCTAGGCAGCACCGGAAAGGAGACTGAAATGA
>CACYAX010000250.1 GCA_902772435.1 uncultured Coriobacteriaceae bacterium
AAGAAAAGGCCCCGTCGCGGGGGCCTTACTGCTCATTGGTGCCCGGAGTGGGACTCGAACCCACACTCCTCTCGGAAGCGGTTTTTGAGACCGCCGCGTCTGCCAATTCCGCCATCCGGGCAAGCTGGTGACGAAGAAGACTATAGCACACCGTGCCTGGCAGCGACCGCAGTAGATCAGCGGTTGAGCCACGGATTGGTCGCGAGTTCGCGTACCATCGTCGTTGCCTCGCCGTGGCCACAGAGCACCGTCGTCTCAGGCGGGATCTCCTCGCAGAGCCGGTCGAGCGTGGCCATGAGCGTGGCGTGGTCGCCTCCCAGAAGGTCGGTGCGGCCGCAGGAACCCGCGAAGAGGGTGTCGCCCACGAAGCAGATGCCCTCGGCGCCCCCCTGCCCCAGAAGCACGATGCCGCCCTCCGTGTGGCCGGGGGCCGCGATGACGCGGAAGCGGGCCGTGCCCACGCTGAGCTCGTCCCCCTCGTGCAGGAGCTGGTCGGGCTCGGGAGGGTCCTCGACGTCGCCTAGCATCGACCCGAAGGCGTGGCTCGAGAGCTCGAGCGCCTGGGTTGCACGCGGGGCATCGGCAGCTGAGATGGCCCAGGGAGCCCCGCAGGCCTCCACCAGGGCCTTCACGCCACCCACGTGGTCGTGGTGGCGATGGGTGGCCACCACGAGCTCGATGCGCACGTCAGGGAGCGCCTGGGCGATACGCGCGCCCGAGGCACCCGGGTCGACGACCATGCACGCGCCCTCGCTGATGTAGGCGTAGCAGTTGGTCTGGATGTTGCCCACCACGAACTGCCTGATCTCGTCAGCCATGTCCCGTCCCTTCGGAGGCCGGCCACGCCACCCCACGGATGACGCGCGGAGCCGTCAGTTGTCCTTCATGCGGCGCTTCATCTGGCTGGCTCCCTCGCCGGGCATGATGCGCCGTGCCGCGTAGACCGAGGGCACCTGGTTGACCGTGGCGAGCAGGGAACCCAGCAGGCTCGCGTCGGAGATGGCCACCAGGAAGCGCAGGCGCGCGACGCCCGAGGAGGAGGTCTGCGTGGCAGCGGAGAGGATGTTGCCGCCCGAGTCGCCGATGGCTATCGTCACGTCCGTGAGCAGGCCCATGCGGTCATTGGCCTCGATCACGATCTCCACCTGGAACTCCGTGGCGCCGGTCGTGTTCCACTCGACCTCGATCATGCGGTTGGGATCGCTCATGAGGTCACGCACGTTGGGGCAGCTCGCGCGATGCACCGACACGCCGCGCCCGCGCGTGATGAAGCCCACGATCTCGTCGCCCGCAACCGGGTTGCAGCAGTGCGCGAGGTGGACGAGCAGGTCGGGGTCGCCCTTGACGACCACGCCGCAGTTGTCGCGCCTGCGCTTGTCGCTCGCGGCACGGGCCGACTTCCGGGCGGACTGCAGCCTCCGCTCACGGTCGATGTCGGACGCCTGAACCTCATGGGCACCGCTCGCGGACGCCTTCTTCTCGGCAGCCTCCTCGATGAGGGCGGCCTCGATGCGGTTCGCGGCGAGCTTGGCTCCTATCTTGCTGGCGCCAATCGCGGCGAACAGCGCCTCGGGTTCCTTGTAGTCGAGCTGCGGGAGCGCCTTGGTGATGGCGCGCGCCACGCGATGCGTTGAGATGCCGTACCCACGTTTGCGCAGCTCCTGGGCGAGCTCCGAGCGGCCGTGCTCGGCGTCATCGTCCTTAGAGGCGGTGGCGAAGTACTTGCGGATCTTGGACTTCGCGCCCGGGGTCACCACGATGCTGAGCCAGTCCTGCGAGGGCTTTGCGTTCTTGCTGGTCAGGACCTCGACGCGGTCACCGCTCTTGAGCTTAGTGGCGAGGGGCACGACCGCGCCGTTGACCTTGGCGCCCACGCAGTGGTTGCCCACCTCGGTGTGCACGGCATACGCGAAGTCGAGCGGCGTGGACTCGCGCCGCAGGCTCATGACGTCGCCCTTGGGCGTGAAGACGAAGATCTCGTGCTCGAAGAGGTCGATGCGCAGGGTGTCGAGGTACTCGTCGGCGTCGCCCATCTCCTCGTCGGTTGCCCAGTCGAGGCTGCGCCGGATGTGGTTGATGGTGTCGTCGATGGAGAGGTCGGCCGCCGACATCTTGCCGCGCGAGTTGCCGGAGCGCTTGTAGAGCCAGTGCGCCGCCACGCCGAACTCCGCGGCCTCGTGCATGTCGTAGGTGCGGATCTGGATCTCGATGGGGCGTCCGTCGGTGCCGATCACCGTGGTGTGCAGCGACTGGTAGCCGTTTGCCTTGGGCATGGCCACGTAGTCCTTGAACCGCCCAGGTATGGGATGCCAGAGCGAGTGAACCGCGCCCAGCACCGAGTAGCAGTCCGCGACGGAGTCCGTCAGCACGCGTAGCGCAATCAGGTCGTAGATCTCCTCTATTAGCATTTTCTTTTTAGGGTCGTATTTCGTGATGTCACGCTTATAGGTGCGGATGATGTCTCGCTGTTCGCCCAAAACCCGTCTAAGATTATTTGTGTCTAAATAGCGCTGAACAGCAGCAGGCATTCCGCCCACAATTAGATAAAGACGC
>CACYAX010000251.1 GCA_902772435.1 uncultured Coriobacteriaceae bacterium
TCCTCGGCCTCGGCCTTGGAGTACTTGAGCTCGGACGGCAGGATCTCGAAGTCGTAGCCCTTCTTCACGGCGCCCATCTGCTCGTCGATGATCTCCTTGTCCATCCAGGCGAGGCGCTGCTTGACCAGCGCCACCGCCTTGGCCTTGTCCATGCCCTGGACGTGCAGGGTGGCGCAGAGGGGTATCGGCAGGTCGATGACCGACGCGAGGCAGCGGTCGGAGAGCTCGCTTCCGAAGGAGCGCACGACGAGCGTCTGGTGCCACATGCCGTCGATGCGCAGCTGGGTCGAGGACCCCTCGGGGCGCAGCTCGATGGCGTCGGGGCAGACGAGGTCCTTGGTGCGAAGTCCCGTCGTCGGCCCCACCATGGACCAGTCGAAGACGAGCGGCCGTCCCGGCCGGAGCAGGTCGTTGATGGCGCGCAGGCGCGCCTCGCCGTCGAGCGGCTCCACCTCGCAGCGGACGCGCGAGAGGGCCCCGGCGACGCTGCCGCGCACGCGCGCGAGCATCGGCACGGCGGCCTCGACGTCGCGGGCGCCGACCGCGTAGGTGATCGTGCGGGTGCGCACGAGGTTGGAGACCCCCTCGCGCATCTTGTCGTTGAGGATGCGGTTGTACTCGCGCGCGTAGCGCCCCGTGACGGGGTCCGAGTCGTCGAAGAACGCGCGGTTGCCGACCTCCTCGGCGGGGATCGGCGTGTTGGCGACGGAGAGCTGCAGCGACGTGTCCGCCCCGAACGAGTCGTAGAGCTGGCAGCAGGCCGAGAAGATGGCCTCCTGGGCCTCCTGCCGGGCGGACTGGTAGCTCACGTCGGAGAACGACACCGTCTGCGAGAAGAGCCCGCGCTCCACCTCGCAGATGCCGTCGCGCCACATCGTCTCGAAGCCGATCGCGCCGTAGACGTCGCGCGCGGCGCGGCGGCGCTTTCGCTGCTTCCTGGTCCTCGAGGAGAGCTCCCTCTCCTGGTCGCGCAGGCGGCGCTCGACGGACCGCCTCGAGCGTGCGCGCTCCCGCTCGCGGTCGCGCGCCTCCCTACGCCTCCTTGCTCGGCTCACGGAGCTCCGCCCCCTTCCTCCGCGCGGCACGGCGGTGCCTGCGGGTGGTCTTTGCGGCCAGGCGCCGCGGCCTGGCCCAGGTCTGCCGCCAGCTGCTCGCGTAGGCGAGCTCGGACGGCCCGAAAAGGTGGTCCCACAGCAGCGGCGCGAACCGCTCCGCGGGCATGCCGTGGGGCCTCCAGAACCCCAGCAGCCAGAACGGGACGCTCGCGCACATGACGGGCAGGCTCGCGTCGGCGACCGCGATGCCGAGGCAGAGGTGGCAGAGCGCGGCCGCTGCCACGCTCGCGGCGAGCCCGAGCGCCACGCAGCAGAGCGTGCGCAGGCTGAGCTTGCCGACGACCTTCTCGCGGTACTCGCCTATGTCCTTGTGCACGGCGACGGAGAGCGACACGCCGGGCCCCCTAGGCCGGGAGCCAGGACGTGTCGAGCATCCCGAAGTAGACGGAGGCGGCGATGATGATGCCGCCGCCGGCGATGGTGGAGATGGCGCTCGCGATCTGGGCGCCTCCCTGCTGCTCGCGTATCGCCAGTCCCAGGCTGACCGCGCCCCAGACGACCAGGAAGCCGCCGAGGAACGACACGCAGCCCGAGACCAGCGTGATGATCTCGTTGAGCACTCGTGTTTCCCTTCCCTGCATGGCCGGGGCGCGGGTCCCGTCCGCGCCCCGTGGTTGTTCGCTCGTCATCCCGGGCGGCCGCCCGGCGCGGGACGCGCCGGGTCCCCTCGGGCCGCCCGCGCACCTACAACACGGTCATCGCCTCCCCTCGACGAGCGCCCGGACGTCCAGCCCCTCTCCGAGCTCCCCGTGACGGGGGTGGCGCTCGGGCGCGTACTTCAGGTCGCACACGGGGTCCGCGCCGGCGATGAGCACGATGGCGCGGCGTCGGTCGAGCCTTCCCACCTCGGCGGCCTGGATGAGGTCGCGCTCGGTGGTCTGGTAGTTGGAGGACGAGCTCGGGGAGGACCCCCGGGTCTCGTTGTGGGTGCGGGTGGAGACGGTCTCCTTGCCGACGGCCTCCGAGATCCCCTTGTTTGTGGAGCCGGACTTTCCGCCCAGGAAGAGGGTCGTGTCGCAGCAGTCGAGGATGGTCTCCGCGTCGTCGCCGTAGGCGCTCTTGAGCTGGGCGAGCGACTGCAGCACGACCGAGACGCCGATGTTGCGGGAGCGCACGACGGCGATGGTCCGCTCGAAGTCGGGGAGGCGCCCTATGTTGGCGAACTCGTCGAGCACGAGGTGCACCGGCGTCGGCAGCTCGCCGCCGTAGGCCGTGAGCGCCCGCTCGCAGAGGACGTTGCCCGCCTGCCACATGAGCATGGCGAGCAGGAACGAGTAGGTGGCGTTGGTGTCGGAGGTGGTGGCGAAGATCGCGGCCCTCTGCCCGGGGTCGCCGAGCGTGTCGAGGCGCATGTCGTCGGCCGAGAGGATGTCCTTGAGCTCCTCGGAGGCCAGGGCCGACAGGCGCGCGTTGCACGAGATGATGATGGATCGCACCAGGGCACCCAGCGCACCGACTCCCGCGCCCCTCCCATGGAGCGGCCGTCGCCTCCGGCGCCCCCAGGCGCGGCGACGCAGCGGCACCCGGTCTCGAGCTCCCGGAAGAGCACGTCGAGCGGGCTCATGAACGACTCGTCCTCGTCGCGGGCCTCCGCGAGCGACAGCAGCGTCATGAGGCCGGGCAGCGTCCGGTCCTCGGGCGGGCAGTGGTAGGTGAGGTAGCCGATGAGCGCGCAGTAGAGCAGGCGCTCCGAGTTCTCCCAGAAGGGGTCGTTGGCGGACTTCCCCTTGGGCGTGGTGTTCACGATGAGGCACTCGACGAGCTCGAGCACGTCCTGCTGGGTGCGGACGTAGGCGAGCGGGTTGTAGCGCATGGAGAGCGAGAAGTCGACGGTGTTGAGGGTGCGCACGTCGTAGCCGTGGGCGGCGAGCATGGAGCCGAGCCTGCGGACGGTCGTGCCCTTGGGGTCGGTCACGAGGTAGCTCGCGTTCATCTGCATGAGGTTGGGCTCGACGTAGGTGCGGGTCTTGCCCGAGCCCGACCCGCCGATCACGACGACGTTGCGGTTGCGCTCCCAGCGCGGGTCGTGGTCGTCGCGCGACATGGCGAGGCGGACGTTCCGGGTGAGCAGGATGTTGGCGTCCGGGCGCGCCTCGTCGGAGAGGCGCCTCAGCTCCCTGGGCGTGGCCCACCTCGCGCTGCCGTGCTCCTCGCCCGCGCGGTAGTTTCCGCGCCTTGCCACCATGTTCGCCCAGGCCACCCACACGCCGCAGCCCGCCGCCAGCCCGAGGGCGACGGCGAGCGGCTCCGCCGTCGGGAGCGGGCCGTGGGCCATGACGTAGGAGGGCAGCGTGGAGAGGGCGGACGAGAGGTTGGTTCGGTCGCCCAGAAGGCGGCAGCCGAGCCGACCGCGGCGACCCCCATGCCGGCGTAGGGGCGGCTCACTTGGAGCGCTCCTCGCGGCGCTGGGCCCCGCGCCCGAGGTCGCGCTCGGGCGCCTCTCCCCCGGAGATGGCCTCCGCCGACTCGCGTGCGCGCTGGGCCCTCTGCTCGAGGGGCTCCCGGTCTCGCTCGCCGTGATCGATCTCGCGCGTCTGCTCGCGGACGCGCTCTGCGGCGCGGTCCGCCGCCTCGCGGGCCTGCGTGGCGAGCGAGTCGAAGCAGTCGGCGACGCGCGGTGCGTCCTGGGAGCGGAAGAGCAGGTAGGCGTGGCCCGCCTCCTCGTAGAGCGCATGCTCGAGGGAGGCGGACGTCAGCTTGAGGTCGATGGCGGAGCGGATCTCGTCGAAGCCCTCCAGCACCTGGAAGTCGTGGAGGTCGAGCTTGGCCCACTCGGGGAG
>CACYAX010000252.1 GCA_902772435.1 uncultured Coriobacteriaceae bacterium
GATGAGCTCGATCATCGGGCGCGTGATGCGCAGTCCCGGCAGAAAGACCGGAATGCCGGGCGGGTACGGCACCAGCATCTGTCCGCAGATGCGACCCTCGCTCTCCTCCAGAAGGACGAGTTCGCCGTCGCGTCGTGGAAGAACGAGGCATCGACGGACGAAGCTCAGATAAGGCGCTGGTGGGCGCGCAACCCACGGTACAACATCGGCATCGTGACAGGCAGCGGCCTGTGCGTCATCGACGTTGACGACAAGCCGAAGAACCCCGTCATGGGCAGCGACATGCTGCGCGACTGGGAGCTGGAGCACGGCGAAATCTCTGAGACCATGTGCTGCAAGACGCCAACGGGCGGCATGCACTACTACTTCGACGTTGGCGACGCGAGGATAAGCGGGTGCCAGAGCAACACGATATTCATCGACCTGCGCTGCGACGGGAACTTTATCATGGCGCCGCCGTCCATCCATCCCGACACGGGGACGGCGTACACGTGGGACATTTCGCCCGAGGACATGATGCCAGTGAAGGCCACCGAGGTGGACAGGGCGTGCATCCAGTGGGTCTACGACAACCGCAGGGGCGCGGGCAGGAACGGCGAGAAGGCCAAGGCGCGCATCCCCGGCAAGAAGGTGCGCGAGGGCGAGGGGCGGAACCAGTTCCTCTACGAGCAGGGATGCTCGGCACGCGCCAAGGGCAGCGACGACGACCTCGTGGAGCTCTGGCTCACGGAGCTGAACGAGCAGAGGTGCCAGCCGCCGCTGAGCGAGCGCGAGCTGATGAAGATAGTCGGCTCGGTTTGCAGCAAGCCGATCGGGCTGAGCGAGGAGGCGAAGGCCAAGCGCGGGAGGCCGCGCAAGTTCGACCACGCCAAGGTGGCGCGCACCCTGATAGACGAGCGCGGCGCCGCGTTCGTGGACGGGATGCCCGCACTGCGCGACCAGGACGGCGGGCGCTACAGGACCGGGTGGGACGCGTTCGACGCGGCGATCATCGACATGCACGACGACTGCACGACGAGCAACCGCAGGGAGGTCAAGTCCTACATCCAGGCCAAGGCCCCGAAGCTGCGCCAATCGCCATGGTACCTCATCGCGTTCACCAACGGCGTCCTTGACGTGCGGACGATGGAGTTCCGCGGATGGCTGCCGTCGGACGTGATCCCCAACGTGATCCCGCACAGGTGGAACCCGGACGCGAGGTCGGCGACGCTCGACCACGTGCTGGACAGGATGGCATGCGGCGACGTGCCGGTGCTGTGCAACCTGACGGAGTTCATCGGCGTCTGCATGATGCGCTCCGTCAAGCGGTGCCCCGTGTTCCCCGTGCTGATAGGCGAGGGGAGCAACGGGAAGTCGACCTACATCGGCCTGCTCAAGGACGTGGTGGGCGACGAGAACATCAGCGGGCTGCAGCCGAAGGACATCACGGCGAGGTTCCTCGGCGGGCACATCGTCGGCAAGACGGCGAACCTGGGCGACGACATCGCGAGCGGCTTCCTCGACGACAAGGACTGCGCGATCATCAAGTCGGTGGCGACGGGCGACCTCATGTTCACGGACGTGAAGTGCGGGACGGGCTTCAAGTTCGAGCCGTACTGCACGATGGTGTTCAGCTGCAACGCGTTCCCGCGCCTGGACGACACGACGCCGGGCTTCATGCGCCGATTCATGCCCATCGAGTTCAACGCGGTGTTCTCCCCGCATGACGAGGACTACGACCCGATGATCGGGGAGAAGCTGCGCGAGGAGGAGACGCTCGAGTACGCATGCGTGATCGGCGTCGAGGGGCTCAGGCGTGTCATATCGCAGAACGGCCCGACCCAGAACGAGATGAGCGAGGCGGTCAAGGGCGACCTGGCGCGCGAGGGCAACACCGCGCTGCAGTGGTTCAACGACGAGTCCATCAGCGCAGAGCACCTCGTGGGCATGACCAAGGAGGAGGCGCATCGCGAGTACGTCAACTGGTGCGAGCGCAACGGGTACGCGAGGACGGCCATGGCGAGCGGCACCTTGTCGGCGCAAATCGGCACCTACTTCCGACTCAGATGCTCGAAATCAGACCATCGGGACTATGCCGGAAAGCGCAGGACGGTGAAGGTCTACGAGTACAAGAACAGGCGCTAGGTGCCGAAAAGGTGACGTTAGGTGCCAACATAACACGAGGTCAAAGCGGGTTTTGGCACCTTTGGCACCTTGGCACCCGCCATATTCCTAACCTTAAAAAAGAAGAAGTAATTTATTTATATTAGGTAACGCGCGCGCGAGAGGTGCCACGGCATTTTCGGGCGCGTTCCGGAGGGAAACCCATGGAGCAGAGAGACTACGGCGCCATGCGCGCCGAGCTGATGCGCATGACGATGAGGGAGCTGCGCGACGTGGCGAGGGCGGAGGGAATCTGCCTGGGCTACGCGGGCAGCCGCAAGGCCAGCGCGGTGGACGAGATCGTGGGGCAGCGCAGGCACCGCGACAGGGCGGAGGTGGACAGCGATGGCTAGCCCGTGCGACACGTGCCGATGGTACAGCTACGCCTACGTCAACGAGCA
>CACYAX010000253.1 GCA_902772435.1 uncultured Coriobacteriaceae bacterium
TATAATAGATGTTTGCAGGCCTTTATAGGCAGCAGGCAACCGTCAATCCGCAGTCATGCTCTTTCAATAGATCTATGGATTATTCAGATAAAAACAAGCGCAATCAAAAAAGATCCCGCTTAGCAGCAGGAATCTCTCTCGTCATCGCTTTCTGTACTGTTCTGGGAGGCGCGGCCCTTGCCGTGTCTCAGGGCATTTCCGAATATCCCGCCGCCTCCGGTAATCCTGCCGTGAGCGCACAGGATATGCTCTCCGACCAGCTGGGCATCGGCAGCATGATCCGGACACTGGACCCGGATCAGCAGGAGGGCGTTACGCTCGTATCCAGGGAAGGTCCCAGCCGGATCCTGGGCATTGACGATGTGGACACAGGAGATGATGCCGGACCGGAGACGGATGGAGAACAGGCGGCCGACGGCGCTGCTGTGAAGACGGGCGATGCAGTCTGCGTCGTTGAGGCGATGAAGCTCTTCAACCCCATCAAGGCACCTGCTGCGGGCAAGATCACCTTCCTCGTCGAGCATGGCAAGCCAGTGACAAAAGGCCAGCCCGTAGCGTCTATCCATGGTGATTCAGTTTGAAGGTACATCCACGACCATCCGCAGCGACATGGCGTGATCTGACTGCAGCTCTTCCTTGAACTGCTGGCAATTCCCGATGCCGCGCTTGGCCATGAACACGAATGCCGGGGTTCTTGCCAGCATCATCGCGCCGATGATGTTTGCGCAGCAGCGTCTGGTGCGGACATCCTCGCAGTATGCGAAGTCCCGCTTGCCGTGGTATCCCGTCTCGATGGCCCACTCGGAGCGTATCGCGTTGGCGAAGAAGTCCACGCCGTGCCTTTCGTCTGTTTCTATGGTCGAGGCGTGGTATGACGTTTCCACATCCGTCCGTTTCCCCTTGTTCGGCCCGGACAGGTGCTCCCACTGCCGCCGGGTCTGCACGAGGGTGTGCATGCCGAACATCCCGAGCTGGGCCGGGTCGTCCAGCCTGAATATCCTGGTCTCCCGCGCCTCTCTGCGCCCGTGTCCGGTTTCTACTTTTTTTTGAAGCCCACGGGGTGCCTGGCCTTTACGACCGCCTTTGCGTTCCCGAGCAGTCCCCTCTGGTTGTCCTTTATCTGCACGAGGCTCTCGCCGTTGGAGCGGGCGACCGCCCGCACCGTGTCGTGCTGGCAGTGTAGTGCGTCCGAGCAGACGAGCGCGTTTGTGAGGTCCATCTCCGACAGGAGCCTGCGCCCGACGGGCATCTCGCACTTCCCCGTCTCGCCCTCCTTGCGCGAGACCGGGGCGACTGCCACGGGTGCGCCGTTCTCGACGTTCACGACCGACACCACGCCCATGACCTCCTTTACGAACTTGCCGTCTAAGGCGAGCTGCCTCGGGAGCGTGCCCTCCTGCGCGGACATCCACTCGGTGAGCTTCCGTGCGAAGTCGTCGAGGTCCAGGGTCCTGAGGAAGTTGTAGATCGTGACGTAGCTCGGGACCTTGTACTCGCGCTTCGCTACGACGCCAGCCCTGCTTTTCGCGTGCGGCATGCACAGCTCCCTGCGCTGCGGCATGTCGAGCGTCTCTGCGAACCTCGCTATGGCCTTGACCGAGTTCGCGCCGCTCATCATGGCCATCACGACGATGGAGAGCATCCCGCCTATGTGGAACGTCCTGTTGCTGTCCCGCGTGTCCCTCACGCGGCAGAGCGCGTCGAGCAGCGACTCCCTCTGCGCCTTGCCGATCGGGAGCACGCCGTCCGAGTTCCCCTGCGCGCCGAGCGCGCAGTCCTCCGGCAGCTCGCGCGCGTTCAGCAGCTCCAGCGCGTTCGGCGCGAGCGGCTTGACCCAGAGCGTCTTCGGCCTGTCGTTCGGGACGTAGAAGTCGCACTCCTGCCTGTTCGTCCGGGTGAAGCCCTTCGTCATGCCGAGCGGAACCCACCCCGCGGCCTTGTAGCACGTGCCCGCCGAGTGCTCTATGTCGCAGAACGTCTCCGCGAGGAGCGGTCGGTAGTGGAACTTCCTCGTCCACAGGCCCGCGATCTCGCGCGCCGCCAGCGCGAGGCACTGCGAGGCGAGGTTCCTGCGCTCGCCCGGCTTCGCGAGGATCGTGAAGCGCCGGTTGGACGCGATGAGCTTCAGCCGCTGGGCGCGCAGCGACGGAGGCCAGCCGATGTAATCGTCGCGGTGCTTCAGATGGTAGCACGCGCCGCCCCAGACCATGATGGCCACCCATTCCCCGTCGTCCTCGATGACGAGGCGCAGCGTGTCGCCGCCGGAATGGGTCTCCCCCATGTAGTGGTACTTCTCCTCGAGCTCCCTGAACCGGTTGAGTTCCGTAGCCTTCCAGACTGGTCTTATCTTGAGCATGGTTCCTCGCCTTTTGCACATTGAGACGAGGATATCATCTCATATTTCGCCGCATTTGTCAATGGGGTGCGGTAAATTCAATATCCACGGGCTTCATGCGCCATGAACTAAATCACCATGAATGATACCCCCCTATCCTTTGGGATAGGTGGTGGAGTGGGGAAAAATATTGTAAACTATT
>CACYAX010000254.1 GCA_902772435.1 uncultured Coriobacteriaceae bacterium
TGAAGGACTTCATGAGGCTCCAAAATCCGAACGCAATGACGCCCGTGCCGAGCACCGTCAGCGTTTTCCGGTGCCGCCGTAATTCAATTTCCCGCTCAATCTCCTGCTTCATTCTTTCTCCCCGCTGCGCCAAAGGGACAGACCCTTTGGCTCATATACATTGCACGCAATCGGTCTGCGCCAAAGGGTCTGTCCCCTTGGCTCAATCCTCGTCCCCGGCCTTAAAGTTGTAGATCGGCCTGATATGCGACACGATCTCCGCTGTCGGCTCGATATTCGCCATGATCTCGTCGATCGGCTTGTACGCCATCGGCGACTCGTCGAGCGTCGCCTTGTTGACGCTCGTAGTGTAAATACCGCTCATGGACTCCCTGTATTCCTTCATGGAAATGCTGTTCCTGGCTTCCGACCTCGACATGAGGCGCCCCGCCCCGTGCGGCGCGGACTCGTTCCAGTCCGGATTTCCCTTGCCGATGCAGATCAGCGCCCCGTCCCGCATGTTGATCGGGATGAGCAGCCGCTCGCCCGCCCTCGCGGACACGGATCCCTTGCGCAGGATCATGTGCTCCGTGTCGATGTAGTTGTGCACCGTCTCGAACTGCTCGACCGCGTGGAGCTTGCAGCTCTTTAAGATCAGGTGCGTGATGATGCGGCGGTTCAGCTTCGCGTATTCCTGCATGATCTTCATGTCGTGGATGTAGTCGTCAAAACACTGCCCCTCGCACCACGCCACCTCATAAGGCACCGAGATCTCCGCCTTCGGCTGCGCGGCGTTCCATTTCTTGAGGAGCTTCGGAAGCTCTTCCTGCCGGCCCTCGGCCTTTACCTGCTCGATGTAGGCCAGGCGCTTTTCCTGCAGGAGCTCTCTGTGTTTTGCCCCGGTGAGGTTGCGCTCCTCATAGGCCATCTTCTGGTAGTACTCCGCCACGTCCTTGCCGCTGCGGCGGGAACCGGTGTGCACGACGAGCCAGATGCTGCCCTCTTCGTCCTTGTCCAGTTCCCAGAAGTGGTTGCCGCCGCCGAGCGTGCCAAGGCTCAGGCGGAACACGTCGTCGTTCACCTTGCAGCCGCTCTTTCCGTAGCAGGCGAGCTCGTCCGCGGACATCTCCGACGCCATGGTGTGCGGGGTCTTCCGCATGCGCATCCCGGCGGGCACCTCCGCCTGGGAGACGCTGTCGAACTTCGGCAGGTCGATGCGCTGCTCCTTGAGCTTGGTCGCCAGCATGCCGCAGCCGATGTCGACGCCGACCAGGTTCGGGATGACTTTGTCGGTAATGGTCATCGTCGTGCCGATGACGCAGCCCGCGCCGGCGTGGCAGTCCGGCATGATACGGACCTTCGATCCGGCCACCGACGGCTGGTTCATCAAATTCGTCACCTGTGCAATTGTCGCACTGTCACAGGTATCTGTAAATATCTTCGCTGTATTAAATGTTCCTTTTACTTCGATCATAGTTCAAATCCTCGTGCTGCGCCAAAGGGACAGACCCTTTGGCTCAAATCGTGCGGCAGGCGCAGGGCTCGCTGCGTCACGGAGATTTTCCCTGTGGTCCGCAAGCCGTCACACGCCCAGCCCCTTTGCGATATTCACTATAAAGTCCTGCGCGTTCGTGACGATGCCCACCGACGACAGGCTCCCCCGGTCGGTCAGTTTGTTGACCATGAACTCCGAGACATCCACGCAGTAAAAATACACCTTCCGCACCGTCCCGTCCGGCAGCACCCTGTACGACGGCGTCATGTTCCCGACCGCGATGGAGTGCAGCATCGTCGCCATGCAGATCACGGTCGTCGCCTTTTTCACGTACGAGCGCATCACGTCCTGCGACTCGTAGACATTCCCGAAGACACACGGGAGCGGCCCGTCGTCCCTGATCGACCCTGCCAAAACATAGGGCACCCCATATTTTTCGCAGCTGTAGATAATTCCGTCTTCGATATGCTCTTCTTCGATAAATTTGCTGACAGAGCCGTGATAGCGCACCCTGTTCAGCGTATCCAGGTGGTTGTAGTGGCCGTTCGGCTCGTGGCGCTGTGTGTAGATATTCTGGCCGAGCGCTGTCCTTAAATAAGCGCCCTCTAAGTCGTGCGTCCCCATCGCGTTGCCAGCGAGCACCGCGTGGGCGTACCCGCCCGCGATGATCCTTGAGAACGCGTTGCGCGCATCGTAATCAAAGGTAAACGCCGGACCGACGACCCAAAGGATGTTCCCGTGATCGTGCTCGTAGCGGAGCAACTCATAGAGCTCGTCGTAGTCCCTGGAATAGGAGCTCTCCCGCGAGTGGCCCTGCCGGAACGCGAAGGTCTCGCGCTCCTGTACCGGGTCGTCAAACCCCTTCGGCCACAGATAGATGCCCTCCTCACAGCGCTCCGTCCGTCCGCAGATCACGAGGTCGCCTTTTTTCAGGTTCCGGAACTCCCGCACCCTGATCTCGCCGTCCTCCAGCACGGGAACGCAGTCCATGCGGCTCTCTTTTGCCAGAAGCCACTCCTCCCCGACCTTAAAATACTCCGGAAAGATGCTCATCGCGTG
>CACYAX010000255.1 GCA_902772435.1 uncultured Coriobacteriaceae bacterium
CTCTCCGGGAGTGGCTGGAGACGGAACAGATCCGGCTTTTCACCGTCGACACCGTGGATGTCCGGACCTGGTCCAACAAGTACGCCCGCAAGGATTTCCGCGCCCGGATGCAGGAAAGCTACTTCCGGTGGTTCGTGGAGGAAGCCGTGCCGATGGTGCGGGAAATCAACCCCGATCCCCGGCTGCCGCTGCTCACGGGCTGCAGCATGGGCGGGGCCCATTGCGCCGTCGCCCTGCTCCGCCGGCCGGACCTTTTCTCCGGGATGATCGCCCTGTCCGGCGCCTATGACTGCCGTTTCTTCACGGGCGGATACACCGATCCGCTCTGGCTGCGGAACTCCGGGACCGACATCCTGAAGACGGCGGATCCCGCCGCCATCGACCTGCTCCGCCGGAAGTCCATCGTCCTCTGCTGCGGACAGGGGAAGGGCGAGGACATCGAACTGGATGCCACCCGGATTCTGGAGAAAGACTTGATTGACAATGACATTCCCGCCTGGGTCGATTACTGGGGCAAGGACGTGGACCATGACTGGGTGTGGTGGAAACCCCAGCTGCGCTACTTCCTCCCCTATGTCCTGGACGAAATAAACCACCGGTAACATGAACTTCGTATTCATCTCACCGCAGTTCCCAGACACCTACTGGCACTTCTGCGCGGCCCTGCGCGACCGAGGCGTCACCGTCCTCGGCATCGGCGACACTCCCTACGACTACATCTCGGGCGAGCTCAAGGACGCGCTCACCGAGTATTACTACGCCCCCTCGCTCGAGGACTACGAGCAGGTCTTCCGCGCCGTCGCCTACTTCTCCTGGAAGTACGGCAAGATCGACTGGCTCGAGTCGAACAACGAGTACTGGCTCTCCCAGGACGCGCGCCTGCGCGATGACTTCAACATCACGACGGGGGCCTCTGCCGCCCAGATGGCGAAGTGGCAGTCCAAGGCCGAGATGAAGCCCCTCTACGCCGCGGGCAAGGTCCCCACGGCCCACCAGCAGCGCGTGAGCTCGCTCGACGCCGCCGAGGAGTTCGCGGCGAAAGTGGGCTACCCGCTCTTCGCCAAGCCCGAGAAGGGCGTGGGCTCCGGAGGCGCCTGCAAGATCGCGGACGCCGAGGCGCTCACCAGCTTCTTCGCGCAGGGCGTGGACGAGCCCTACGTACTCGAGGAGTACGTGACGGGCGACATCTGCTCGTATGAGGCCATCCTCGACTCCAACTGCGAGCCGCTCTTCGAGAATCAGTGCGAGTTCCCGCCCTCCATGGCCGAGGTCGTGGAGAAGCAGCTCGACGTGGCCTACCACGCGCGCCCCGTCGTCGACCCGAAGCTCGCCAAGCTCGGCCGCGCCGCCGCCAAGAGCTTCGGCCTCAAGAACCGCTTCGTGCACATGGAGTTCTTCCGGCTCACCGAGGACAAGCCCGGCCTGGGCAGCGTCGGCGACTACGTCGGCCTCGAGGTCAACGTGCGCCCGCCCGGAGGCTACACGCCCGACATGCTCAACTTCGCCCACTCCGCCGACGTCTACCGCATCTGGGCGGACATGGTGTGCTACGACACGAGTCACCAGCCCGTGAGCGATGACCTCTACTACTGCGTCTACGTGGGCCGCCGCGACTGCCACGAGTACGTGCACAGCGAGGCCGAGATCTTCGAGCGCTACGGCAACGCCATCTGCATGAGCGGCCGCATGGCCGACGCGCTCTCCGATGACCTCTGCAACCAGATGTACATGGCGCGCGTGAAGAGCGAGGACGAGCGGCACGAATACGAGAGCTTCATCATGGAGCAGCGCTAGGCAACGGGAGCACCACGCATGACCACGCAGGACCAAACGGCAGCTCCGTCCGCGGAGTCCCACCCCTTCAGGGAGGGGCTCCGCGACGGTTTCCCCATCGGCCTCGGCTACTTTGCCGTGGCCTTCTCCATCGGCATCTCAGCACGTGCGGCAGGGCTCGACGCCTTCCAGGCGTTCATGGCGAGCCTGCTCAACATCGCCTCCGCGGGCGAGTACGTCGGTTTCGCGCTCATCGCGGCGCACGCCTCCTACCTCGAGATCGCCATCGGCACCCTCGTGACCAACGCCCGCTACCTGCTCATGAGCACGGCGCTCAGCCAGCGCTTCAACCCGAAGACCTCCACCCTGCACCGCGTCGGCGTGGGCTTCGGCGTCACGGACGAGATCTTCGGCATCACCATCGCGCGGCCGGGTGACGTGGTGCCCGCCTACTCCTACGGAGCCATGCTGGCCTCGGTGCCGCTTTGGTGCATCGGCACGGCGGCGGGCGTCATCGCCGGCGATGCGCTGCCCGCCCAGGTGGTCACGGCACTCTCGATCTCCATCTTCGGCATGTTCCTCGCCATCATCATCCCCGCGGCCAAGGTCGAACGCGGCGCGCTCCTCTGCGTGGCCGTCGGGTTCGCGGCGAGCCTCCTCGCGACGCACGTCATCCCGTTCACCATGGCATGGTCGAGCGGCACGCGCACCATCGTGCTGACCATCATCATCGCGAGCGCGATCGCGCTCCTGCT
>CACYAX010000256.1 GCA_902772435.1 uncultured Coriobacteriaceae bacterium
CAGGTCGTCGGCCACGAGCTCGATGAGCTCGTCGGACATGGACTCGGTGAGGGTGAGCGGCGTTCCCAGGAGGAACAGGCGCTTGATGATGTCGTTGGCGTTGACGCCCAGGAGCTCGGCGAGCTCGGCGACCGTCGAGCCGGTCGGCACCTTGACGGTGTCGAGCTGCGAGATGTCCTGGTCGTTCGCCAGGGCCTCCTCGATGCGTGCCTCCTTGGCCGCCTCGGCCTGCTGCTGCTTGCGGCGCTTCTTGCGCTCCTTGCGGCGGCCGGTGGACTCGCGGGTCGCCTCCTCGACGGCCTCGCGCGCCTCCTCGAGGACGCGGGAGCGGCTGTACTCCTCCGCCTCGCGTGCCATGCGCGTGTAGCGGTCCTCCTCCTGGCCTCGGCGGGAGCCCTTGCGGCCCTTGCCGCGACCGCGGCCGTCGGCGTCGCCCGGGTGCGGGGCGTCCATGCGCGGCGCGGAGGTCCTCCTGCCGCCGCGGCGGGCGTCTCCGCCACGGGAATCCTCGCGCTTGCGGGCGCTCTCCTCGGCCTGCTGCTTCAGGACCTTCTCCTGCTGGGCGATCTGGTCGAGCAGGCTCGAGAAGGACGGGGCGGCCTTGGGGGCGTTGTCGTGAACGCGGTTGCGCTCCTCCTCGGCCTTGCGCGCGGCCTCCTCGGCGGCGCGCTTCTCCTCGGCCTCCTTGCGGGCGGCCTCCTCGGCGGCACGCCTCTCCTCCTCCTCGGCGCGCTCCTTCTCGCGGCGCTTCTCGGCCTCGAGGCGCTCGGCCTCGGCCTTCTCGCGGGCGATGCGCTCCTCCTCGGCCTTCTTCTCCTCCTCGGCCTTGCGCTGCGCCTCGATCTCGGCGGCGCGGGCCTCGAGGATCGGCTTGAGCTTCTTGCGGACGATCGCGACGTAGGCGTCCTCGAGGGTCGACGAGGCGGCCTTGGCCGGGATCTTCATGTCCGCGAGATGCGCGAGCATCTCCTTGCTTGTCATGCCATATTCCTTGGCAAGGTCATGTACGCGAGTCTTTGCCATGGGACACTTCCTTTCTAGAGTGTGCGAAACGGGGCTAGCGGGCGAACCTGACGTTTCGCGCTAGATCAGGGAGTCGGGGTCGTCGGTGACCGAGGAGTCGTCGAGGTCGACGAGCTTCTCGTGGATGCCGCAGTAGTGCGAGCCGGGGCGCGCCATGTTGCGGCACCTGATGCCGGTCGGGCCGACGTACTCGCAGCGGGTCTCGCCCTCCTCGGCCTCCTGCTCGACCTCCTTGGGCATCTCGCGCATGATGTCGGCGGCGAGAGACTCGTTCTTGATGTCGATGTGCATGCCGGTCAGGCGCGCGGCGAGGCGGGCGTTCTGGCCCTCCTTGCCGATGGCGAGCGAGAGCTGGTCGTCGGGAACGATCACGGTCGCGTAGTTGTTCTCGGGGTCGACGATGACGCGGGAGACGCGCGCCGGGGAGAGCGCGTTGGCGACGCACTTGGCGGGGTCGTCGCTCCACAGGACGACGTCCACGCGCTCGCCGCGGAGCTCGGAGACGACGGTGCGCACGCGGCTGCCCTTGGGGCCGACGCAGGCGCCCACGGGGTCGAGGCGGTCGTCGATCGACGAAACGGCGACCTTCGAGCGCACGCCCGGCTCGCGGGCGACCGAGCGGATGTCGACGACACCGTCGTAGACCTCGGGGACCTCGAGCTCGAAGAGCCTGCGGATGAGGTCGGGGTGGGTGCGGGAGACGACGATCGAGGGACGCTGGCGCTCGCCGCGGATGGGCGGCTGGCCGCTGCTCGGGTCGCGCACGTCGATGATGATCGCACGGATGCGCTGGTTGTGGGCGTAGCGCTCGCCAGCGGGGCGCTCGTTGCGCTCGTCGGGGAAGCGACGCTGGTCGAAGTAGGGCAGCTCCGCCTCGACGTTCTCGCGGATCTTGATGAACGCGAAGTCGGGCGTGGTCTGCAGGACCGTGCCGGTGATGATGTCGCCGATGCGCTGGCTGAACTCCTCATAGATCTGCTGGCGCGCGGAGTTGCGCACGATCTCGTTGATCACGCTCTTGGCGTGCTGCGCGGCGGTGCGGCTCGTGTCCTTCGGCGTGACGTCGACCTCGTCGAACTCCGTGTAGAGGCCGGTCTCGTCGTCCCAGGACTCCTCCTTCGGGACGAGCTCGTAGACGTAGACCTTGCCGGTCGAGCGGTCGATGGTGACGCGCGCGCCGTCGGTCATGTGCATGACCTCGGCGTAGCTCTTGGCGAGCGACTGCTCCAGCTGGTCGATCAGGTAGAGCTCGTCGATATGCTTCTCCTGGCAGAGGGCCATGAGGGCTTCCATCATCTCAGATGCCATGGTGCTTCCTTCCTTCTCGCGGGCGACGTGCGCCTGTCGTGTCTGTCTCTAGTCGAATGAGGGCTTGATCTTGCAGTTCTTGATCTCGTCGAGCGCGAACGAGAAGAGCTCGCCGTCGCACTCCAGGGCAACCTTGCCGTCGAGCATGCCCTTGAGCGTGCCCGTGTAGCGGCGCCTGCCCTCCTTCGCGATCGT
>CACYAX010000257.1 GCA_902772435.1 uncultured Coriobacteriaceae bacterium
AGTTCTGGTTCTGCTTCATGGCCTCTCCTACTCGGTACGCGCAATCTGGTCGATGCGGTACGCCTCGATGACGTCACCGGGGTGGATGTCCTGGAAGTTCTCGAGGCCGATGCCGCCCTCGGTGCCGGCGCGCAGCGACTTGACGTCGTCCTTGTAGTGGCGCAGCGACGCGATCTTGCCGTTGTAGACCACGATGCCGTCACGCACGAGACGCACGGAGTCGGAAGAGGCGATCTCGCCCTCCTCGACGCGCACGCCCGCGGCGATGCCCACCTTGGGCACCTTGAAGGTGTCGAGGACGGTGGCGTTGCCGGTCTGGACCTCGACCTCGGTCGGGCTCAGCATGCCGACGCGTGCGGCCTCGATGTCCTCCATGGCCTTGTAGATGACGTCGTAGGTACGGATCTCGACGCCCTTGCGCTCGGCGTCGTTGCGCGCCTTGGAATCGGGACGCACGCCGAAGCCGATGATGATGGCGTTGGAGGCGTCGGCCAGGGTGACGTCGGTCTCGTTGATGGCGCCGACGGCGGAGTGGATGACGTTGAGGCGCACCTCGCTCTGGTCCATCTTGCTGAGGGAGTCCTTGAGCGCCTCGATGGAGCCCATGACGTCGGCCTTGATGATGAGGTTGAGTTCCTTGACCTCGGCGTTCTCCATGGTGGCGAAGAGGTTCTCGAGGGTGACGTGGTGCACCTTGTTCTGCTCCTCGATGCGGGCCTTGAGGGCGCGCTCGTCGGCGAGGTTGCGGGCGTCGCGCTCGTCGGGGAAGACGCTGAACTCGTCGCCGGCCATCGGCACGCTCTGCAGGCCGAGGATCTCGACCGGGTAGGAAGGCGTGGCCTCCTTGACGGGACGGCCCTTGGGGTCGAGCATGGCGCGGACCTTGCCGAAGCTCATGCCGGCCACGAGGGCGTCGCCGACGCGCAGCGTGCCGCGGGTGACGAGGACGGTGGCCACCGAGCCGCGGCCGCGGTCGAGCTTGGCCTCGAGCACGTTGCCGGAGGCGAAGGTGTCGGGGTTGGCCTTGAGCTCGAGCACGTCAGCCTCGAGCAGGACGCTCTCGAGCAGCACGTCGATGTTGATCTTGTTGCGCGCGGAGATGTCGACGAACATGTTCTCGCCGCCCCACTCCTCGGGGATGATGCCGTACTCGGTGAGCTCCTGGCGCACGCGGGTCGGGTCGGCGCCGGCCTTGTCGATCTTGTTGACGGCCACGATGATGGGCACGCCGGCGGCCTTCGCGTGGTTGATGGACTCGACGGTCTGGGGCATGACGCCGTCGTCGGCAGCGACGATGAGGATGACGATGTCGGTCACCTTGGCGCCACGGGCACGCATGGCCGTGAAGGTCTCGTGGCCCGGCGTGTCGATGAAGGTGATCACGCGGCCGTTGATCTTGACCTGGGAGGCGCCGATGGCCTGCGTGATGCCGCCGGCCTCGCCCGCGGCGACGCCGGTGTGGCGGATGGCGTCGAGCAGCGACGTCTTGCCGTGGTCGACGTGGCCCATGACGGTGACCACGGGCGGACGGGGCTTGAGGCTCGACGGGTCGTCGTAGAACGTGAAGGAGTTCTCCTCCTCCTTGCTCATGACCTTGACGTCGCGGCCCAGGTCGTCGGCCACGAGCTCGATGAGCTCGTCGGACATGGACTCGGTGAGGGTGAGCGGCGTTCCCAGGAGGAACAGGCGCTTGATGATGTCGTTGGCCTGGGGCACCTTGACGGTGTCGAGCTGCGAGAGGTCCTGGTCGTTGGCGATGGCCTCGTCGATACGGCGCTGCTCGGCGGCTGCGGCCGCCTGCTCCTGCCTGCGCTCCTTACGGCGACGACGGCGTCCCGTGGACTCCTCGTTCGCGGCGCGGACGGCCTCGCGGGCCTCGTCGAGCACGCGGTTGCGGCTGAACTGCTCGGCCTCGCGCGCCATGCGGCTGTAGCGGTCCTCGCTGTCCTGGCCACCGCGACGGTTGCCCTTGCGGCCGCCGCGACGCCCGCCACGGCCCTCCTGGTCCTGTGCGGGAGCGGGGGCGTTCTGCATGTCGGCGGCGTTCACGCGCGGCGCGGCGTTCCTACGATCGCGTACTGGCTGCTCGGCCTCGCGCTCGGCGCGCTGGTCACTGCGCTGCTCGGGGCGCTCGGGGCGCGGGGCGCGCTGCGGGCGCTGCTGCTGCTCGCGCTGGGCCTTGGCGGCAGCCTCGGCCTCGGCCTTCTTGCGGGCCTCGTCCTCGGCCTGCTGGCGCAGCACTTCCTGCTGCTGCGCGATCTGGTCGAGCAGGCTCGTGAAGACGGGCATGGACTTGGGAGCGGTGTCCTTGATGCGGTTGCGCTCTTCTTCCTCCTTGCGCAGGCGCTCGGCCTCGAGCCGCGCTTCCTTGGCCTTCTTGCGGGCGGCCTCCTCGGCGGCACGGCGTGCCTCCTCCTCGGCGCGCTCGCGCTCGCGGCGGCGCTCGGCGGCGAGGCGCTCCTGCTCGGCCTTCTCGGCGGCCTCGCGCTCTGCGGCGAGACGGGCCTCCTCCTCGGCACGGCGGGCGGCCTCGATCTCGGCGGCGCGGGCCTCGAGGATCGGCTTGAGCTTCTTGCGGACCATCATGACGTAGGCGTCCTCAAGCGTGGAGGAGGCCGACTTGGCGGGGATCTTCATGTTCGAGAGATGGTCCAGCATCTCCTTGCTGGACATCCCGTATTCTTTGGCCAGATCGTGTACACGTGTCTTCGCCATCTAACACCAACTTTCTCTCAGGCGGGACGGTCGGGCGCGGTAGATGACCGCGGGGTCCCGAGGCTAGATCAGGGAATCGGGGTCGTCAGAGGCAGAGGCCTGCGCGAGCTGCTCGTGGATGCCGCAGAAGCGCGAACCGGGGCGCGCCATGTTGCGACAGCGGATGCCCGTGGGGCCTTCGTACTCGCAGCGGTGGCCGCCCTCGTCCTCGGGCTCGTCCACCACGGTGGTCGGGATCTGGCGCATGACGTCGGCGGCCAGCGACTCGTTCTTGATGTCGATGTGCAGGCCGGTGAGACGCGCTGCCAGGCGGGCGTTCTGGCCCTCCTTGCCGATGGCCAGCGAGAGCTGGTCGTCGGGCACGATGACGGTGGCGTAGTTGTGCTCGGTGTCGACCAGGACGCGGCTCACCTTGGCAGGCGACAGGGCCGCGGACACGCAGCGCTCGGGGTCGTCGGACCACAGCACCACGTCCACGCGCTCGCCGCGGAGCTCAGAGACCACGGTGCGCACGCGGCTGCCCTTGGGGCCGACGCAGGCGCCCACGGGGTCGAGGCGGTCGTCATAGGAGCTCACGGCCACCTTGGAGCGCACGCCCGGCTCGCGGGCGATGGAGCGCACCTCCACCACGCCGTCGTAGACCTCGGGCACCTCGAGCTCGAAGAGCCTGCGGATGAGGTCGGGGTGCGTGCGGGAGACCACGATGGACGGGCGCTGGCGCTCGCCGCGGATGGGCGGCTGGTTGGAGTTGGGGTCGCGCACGTCGATGATGATGGCGCGGATGCGCTGGTTGTGCATGTAGCGCTCGCCGGCGGGGCGCTCGTTGCGCTCGTCGGGATAGCGGCGCAGGTCGAAGTGCGGCAGCTCCGCCTCGACGCCCTCGCGGATCTTGATGATCGTGAAGTCGGGCGTGGTCTGCAGCACCGTGCCGGTGATGATGTCGCCCACGCGCTGGGAGAACTCCTCGAAGATCTGCTGGCGCGCGGAGTTGCGCACGATCTGGGCGATCTCGGCCTTGGCGTGCTGCGCGGCGATGCGGCTCGTGTCCTTGGGGGTCACGTCGATCTCGTCGTACTCGGTGTACTCGCCGGTCTCGTCGTCGAAGGACTCCTCGATGGGCACGAGCTTGTAGACGTAGATCTTGCCGGTGGTGCGGTCGATGGTGACGCGCGCGCCGTAGGTGAGGTGCAGGACCTCGGCGTAGCTCTTGGCGAGCGACTGCTCGAGGCGGTCGATGAGATAGAGCTGGTCGATGTGCTTCTCCTCGCAGAGCGCCATCAGGGCTTCCATCATTTCTGATGCCATGTTACTTACCTTCCTTCCCTGACTTGCTGGCGCG
>CACYAX010000258.1 GCA_902772435.1 uncultured Coriobacteriaceae bacterium
GGAGCTGCTGTCCTACAGCGGCATAGCGCAGAAGGCGGCCTTCTGGCTGCTGACGCAGGCAAGGCAGACGGGCAAGGCCGAGGTCAGGATACCGGGGTCCGTCTCCAAGTGGGCGATGACGATGAACGTGTCGAGGCCCTCCCTTCACAGGGAGCTGAGGAAGCTGGAGGAGGAGGGAATCGTCAGCTATTCTTCCCGCATCGTCAGGATTCTTGACGCTGGCGCCCTCCAAGAGGTCTTGAGTCGATAGATGGGCCAGTCTGCAAGACCGGCACCCCGGTCCAAAGTGACGCGCTTGAGAGGGCGTGGGCGGGACCCCATGGCGTTACCGCGTCTCGCTCGCACAGAGAAGGCATACCAGGGAGAACGACCTCGTCTACATCGAGGGAGGTTGGGGCTGGACCACTGCGGATGTGTACCTTTTTAGGTTGTACGGCTTAAAGCTCGACCCTGAGTTCGTGGAAGACGTGCTGGAGACCGATTTCTGATGACTCCCAAGTTGGCGGCCAGGCGAGCGTCGGTCCACGGGTTCCCTGCGCGTCCGATGGGAAGACCGCGGGTTCGTTGACGAGAGGCTCGCCTAGGGTAGCCTGCCCTTCTCCATCAGCTCCTTGACGATCGTCGACTTGTGC
This sequence comes from uncultured Coriobacteriaceae bacterium, assembly GCA_902772435.1. Classification (GTDB taxonomy): domain Bacteria; phylum Actinomycetota; class Coriobacteriia; order Coriobacteriales; family Atopobiaceae; genus UBA1367. Next base: position 633 of record CACYAX010000258.1, read on the forward strand.
ACTCTTATGCACCTGCCGATGTAGATGTGGGGCAGCTCCTTGCAGATGTTAAAAGACTTGGTCCGCCCGATGCCAAAGACCTCCTGGAGGTCCCTCGGTGACAGCCACTCTGGTCTGTCGGACAGAGGCGAGTTGTCTCTGAGCGATGACGCTCCCGTTGCGATCTTGTCCATCCGCTCCTCACCTCCATCACACAGCGGACTTCAGCATCTCGACCAGTTTCTCGGGTGGCAGCTGTGCGAGGAGAGTTCCGATGAGCTCCTTGGACACGCCGATGTTGCTGTCGCTCTGGAGTGCCGGGGCGGGGGCTGCGGGCTGCGCAGGAACTGTTTGCGGTGCCGGCACGGCCGGCCTTGAAGTCGTCTCCATGCTCCTTCCGCTGAGCATGTCGCCGACCATCTCCGCCGCGGCCTCGTCGTTCGAGGGGATGGCGTGCGCGTAGACGTCCATGGTGAGGCTTGCGCTCGAGTGCCCCAGCCGGTGCTGGACGGTCTTGATGTCCGCTCCCTTGCCGATGAGAAGCGTGGCCTGCGTGTGCCTGAGCTCGTGGAAGTTGAAACCGACGTAGGTCTGCCTGGTGACGTCGCAGCCGACGTTCGGCATGTATTGGGTCACCTCCTCGTAGCGTCCGAGTCCGTGCTCCACGAAGAACTGCCTGCGCCAGCGGGAGAACGAGTTGGGGTCGATGAGTCCGTAGGTGCTCGAGGTGCAGACGGGCGTCTCGTGGCCCTGGTCCATCCCCTGCACCTCCATCTCGCGGGCCTGCTGCGCCTTCCACTCCTTGAGAAACAGCACAGTGCCGTCGTCAATGCCGATCCAGCGCATGGACTTCTCGCTCTTGGGGGCGCGGAGCTTCTTGTCGTGGGCCCACTGCTGCCCCACGAAAATCCTCTTCCGCCTGAAGTCGACGTCCTTCCACATGAGACCGAGAGCCTCGCCGCGGCGGACGCCGGTGGCCAGCGCGAGCCAGACCGCCACGATATGTCCCGTCCTCTTCTCCGAACGGAGGTCGGAGGCGAGCCTCACGGCCTGCTCGAGGGAGAGAGCGTGCCGCTCCCTGCGCTTCTGCCTGGGCGCGTCCACGTTGTCACAGGGGTTGTAGGGAATGAGGCCCTCCCGTACCGCCGACTTCATTACCAGCGAGAGCGCGCCGTTCACGTTGTGGATGTACGAGGCGGTGCGCCCCTCCTTGCGGAGCGTGTCATAGGCAGCGTTTACCGTCGCGGTCGTGACCTCGTTGATGAGGTAGGCGCCGAGGAGCTCCTTGATCTTCCTGACATGCTGGCCGTCACGCTTCACAGTGAGCGGCGAGAGGGTCGACGACTCCTGCCGCCGTTTGAGCCATTTGTCTGCGTACTCCGCGAGCGTCACCTTTTCCAGGTTCGCAAACCCCTGCTCGAGCTCGATTCGGTAGAGCTCGAGCTGTCGCCTTGCCTCCGCCTCGTTGCCATAGACCGTCTTCCGTGGCGACCGGATGTACTTCCCCGTATTGGGGTCCTTGCCGAGGCTGTGCCTGATGTAGTAGATCTTGCCGCGAACCTTCTCCTCGATGACTCCCTCTCCGATGACCTTAGGCATGTTCTCCTCCTGACAATCCCTGCCCTCTGCCTTGCCCGCCAATCGGGCCGTTTGCCCACGAGGAGCTGTCGCGTGGGCAAATTTTGGGCAAATGATGCCAAGAAGGGCCTTGCCTGTCTAGCAGGTGACAATGTGTCAGGGGTATGCATTTGCGCAGGTAAACCCGCCAATGGAGCCTACACTTGCGTATAATTGCTCAAGGCTGCTAATTGGCGTGGGGGCAACTCATAACCCGGAGGTCGTAGGTTCAAATCCTGCCCCCG
>CACYAX010000259.1 GCA_902772435.1 uncultured Coriobacteriaceae bacterium
CGCCCGTCAGGACGTGGCGCTCCCATCGGGCGTGGTCCTCGTCCTCGGCCACGCGGCGCCAGAGGGTCATGGAGTCCGTGGCTATGCCAGGCATCCGCAACCACCCCCGCTCCTGCACAGCCCCTGGTACAGCAGGCCGGTGCCCGCGAGCCACGGGCGCACGACCTCGTAGTCGCTCTCCTCGGCCGCCTCGGCGGTGTACGTGAGCGTGGTGTTGCCCACGTGCTCCGAGCTCACGCCCCGGTGCGGGCCGCCCACGGCTGCGTCGGCGTCGGCCAGCGCGCAGAGGGCGTGGAGCCACGCCGCCTCGCAGCGCCCGGGCACCTCGTCGCCGGTGATGGCCACGAGGCGCGCGGTGGCGAGGGGGAGGGCGCGCTCGAAGGCGTCCTCCCCGAGGGTCCCCTTGTGGACCTCCTGGTACCAGCTGTATGTCAGCTCGGGCGTCATCTGGCTAGCCTGCCTCCGCTGTCGTGAGCAGATCCCGCAGCTGCGCTTTGGTCGCCTTGGGCGGTGCGTCGACGCCGAGCTCGGCGAGCCGTGCGGCGAGCTCTGCCCTGGTGGCGTCCCTGGGTGCCGCCTTCGCCACAGGCTTGGGCGCGGGAGGCTCGAAGGTGAGTCCTACTGTGGTCGCCATGGCTGCCCCTTAGGACGCCTTGTGGCTCAGGAAGATGCCGGCAACCTTGTTGTCGAACACGTCCACGATGCCGTACTTGCGGTACTTCTGCATGTAGGCGTCCATGTTCTCCAGCTCGTCGGGGCTGAAGACGCGGGAGGCCACGTGCTTGTCGAACTTGATGACGGCGGACTTCTCTACGATCAGGAAGTTGATGTCGAGGCCAGCCGCCTGCTTGAGCTCGTAGTACGTGGTGCCGTTGGCGAACGCGCTGATGCTGGCGGCGGTGTAGGTCGAACCGTTCTTGGTGTAGTACGTCTTGCCGGAGACGTATGCCGCGTCGGTCGTCTCGACGTACTCGGCCACTGCCTTCGCGTAGCCGAACCCGTCCTCGCCGCCGCTCTTGAGCGTGATGGCGGTGTAGAAGCGGGTCTGGGGCACCTCGATGACGCCGGCGAAGGCTGCCATGATCTCCTTGCTCACCGTCGCCTGGTACTCTCCCATGGAGTCGATCATGCGCTTGAGCGTCGGGGTGATGAACAGGTAGCGGGTCTCGGCGGGCACCTCGGCCTCGTCCATGGCCGTCATCGCGGCGACGATGGCGGCGATGACGTCGGCGGCCGTGGAGTAGGTCGTGCCGCTCTGGACCTTGCCGATGCCCGACTTGCCGCAGATCTTCGCGAACGTGTAGGCGTCGCCCTCGGGGGCGACCTGCGTGCGCTGCAGCTCGGAGCACGCCTTCACGAAGGCGTCGGCCCCCGCGGTCTCCTCGACGTCCATGGCGTCGACCACGATCTTGGTGCCGCGGTCGTACTCGAATGTCTTGGTCTCCCACTCGAGGGTGACGGACCCGGTCACGTAGCCGGAGCTGCGGCTGTAATCGCCGAGGCCGTCGACGGAGATCTTGGGGATCTTGATCTCCTTGGCGTTGGCCCCCGGCCGGGCGAGACCCTGGTCGGACGTAAGGACGTCGGATACCGACGCCGCCTTGTAGACCTCATCGATGACGTTGGTGTAGCCCTTCGCGAGGGCGATGCTGTTCGGCATTTGCCTCTCCCTTCGTTACTTCTTGGCGGGCAGGCCGGCAACCTTGCGGTAGTGCTCGAGCTGCTCGTCGTTGGTCGCGCCGCCCGCAGGGCGCCCGCCCGTGGAGCGATGCGTCTTGTCGGGCTCGGAGAAGAGGTAGGGCTTGGCCTCCTTGAGCTTGTCCACGTCACCGTCGTACGCGGCGAGTGCGGTGCGGGCGAGGTCAAGGTCGATGCAGCCCGCCTTCGAGAGGGCCGAGTTCGCCTTCTCGTCCGCGAGCGACTGCTTCATCTCGTCCAGCTCCTTGCGCAGCTGCGCGGTCTGGTCGCCGCTGGCGGCCTTCGCGTCGGTCAGCTCCTTGAGCTGGGCCTTGAGGGACTCGATCTCCTTGTCCTTGTTCGCCATGTCGCGTTCGTACTTGTGGGCGTTGACGGTGTTGCCCTCGCCTCCGTCGGGGTCGTGGGGCTGGCTGCCCTCTCCCGGCTTGGGGTCCTGGGGCTGCTGGCCTGACTGCTGCGGGTCTTGGGCGTTCGCCTCGCCGCCCTTGGGGTCCTGGGGCTCCGTGCCCTCGCCCTTGGTGGGGTCTGCCATGCGCTCCTCCTCTCGGGGTATCGCGGGGTGATTCCCGCAGCTTGGAGGATGGGGGAGCGGTAACGCGGGCGCTATGCGGTGGTGACCGGGCACTCCATGTTGCGGGCCTTCACGTAGGCGTCCGCGTATACCATGCCGCGCTCCGGGTCGTAGGTAAGCTCGTAGTAGCGGTGATCCGGACGCGTGGTGGAGAGCAGGCACTTGGCCCGCCCGAGGATGAAGCAGAACCACACGGCGTACG
>CACYAX010000260.1 GCA_902772435.1 uncultured Coriobacteriaceae bacterium
CTCCATGCTCGAGGCGGTGCCCAATTCGGTTGCCGTGGCGAATGCGAGCGCGGCTTCGACCGCTGCCGCGCGCTGGCATATCGCCGACGCGCTCGAGGAGTCGGTTGCCGAGGCGATGGCCCAGATCGCCGCGGCAACGGCACGCGGCGAGATGCCCGTGTTCATGCAAGGGTAGGGGATTGTCATGCGGGATTGCCTGACTGCAACGGTGCTGGTAGAGAACTCGTCGGCCGAGGGGCTGCTCTGCGAGCACGGGCTCTCCGTGCACCTGTGCTATCGCCGCGCGGGGGCTGAGACCAACGTGGTGCTGGACTTCGGCCAGTCGGGTGCCTTCGCGGAGAACGCGCGCACGCTCGGCGTCGATCTTGATTGCGTTGACGCGGCCGTGCTCTCGCATGCGCATTACGACCATGCCGATGGGATGCCCGCGTTCTTCGAGCGCAACAGCGAGGCGCCGCTCTACCTCAGCGCAGCGTGTGCGGAGACCTGCTGGTCCACTAAGGGGGGCACGACGGATGCGCACTATATCGGCATTGGGGTCGGGCTTCTCGATGCGTACGGTGCGCGCCTCCGGCGTGTGCCGACTGACACCGTGACCACCATCGCGCCGGGAATCCACCTCGTGCCGCATACCACGGAAGGGCTTGCCGAGGCAGGTTCGTCAGCGGGCATGCTGCTGCGTGGCGAGGATGGCTGGCTGCCCGATGACTTCGCGCACGAAGTGAGCCTCGTCTTCGAACTGGGGGAGGGCGACCAGGCGCCGCTTGCCGTCTTCAACAGCTGCTCGCATGCGGGGCTTTCCGTTATCGCGGGCGAGGTCAGGGCCGCGTTTCCTGGGCGCGCGATCGCTGCCTATGTGGGCGGGCTGCACCTCGTGCATGCCAGCGACGAGGCCATTCTCGACGTTGCCCGGGCGGTTGACGCGGTGGGCATCGGGTGCGTGTACACGGGCCATTGCACGGGCGCCCATGCCCTTGAGCTGCTCGAATGCGCGCTGCCTGGCCGCGTGGTAGCTCTGCGGCCCGGTTTGGTGTTCTAGGCGGCGCGCGGTCTTATGCGGCTGGTACGTTGGGGATACTCCCTTTCGTACCAAGCCACCCGTGGACAAAAGGGAGTATCCCTTTTGTCCACCGACGGTTATTTGGCAGATGGAGAGAGGTGCCGGCATGGCTGAGCGCAACGACAAGGAACCTGTGCTTTCTGGTGTGGATACGCTGTTGGACACGCCGTACGTGCGGGTATACGACCTCGCGTACGAGGACGGTACCCACTACTACGACGCGTCGCGCCGCCCACTGGACCGCCTCATGGCCGCGAAGGACGCGTCCCGCGCGGAGCGCGAGCTACCTGATGCCATCAGCTGCTTCGTGGTGATCGAGACGCCTGATGACGAGCCGCGCCTCGTGCTCTTCCGCGAGTACCGCTATCCCACCGGGCGCTATGTGCTGAGCATTCCTTCGGGGCTTATCGACGCGGGCGACCATACCGAGGAAGACCCCATCGTCGTGGCAGCGCGCCGCGAGCTCGTGGAGGAGACGGGCATCGAGCTAGGCCCCGACGACGAGCTGTGCGTGGTCAACGAGCTGCTGTTCACCACGCCGGGCTTCACGGACGAGAGCACGGCCATCGTGAGCGTGGTGATTCGCCGTCCCGACGTGTCGTTCCTCTCGCATGCGGGCGCCGAGGGTACCGAGCGTTTTGGCAGGTTCATCCTCGCGAGCAGGGACGAGGCCCGTGCCATGCTCGCCCGCGGCCTCGACGATCGCGGTGAGCCGTATCCCTTGATCGCCTGGGCGGCCATGACCTTCTTCGTCTGCGACCTCTGGCGTTCCGAGCACTAGATTCGTCCCACTGCGGCGACGCTGCCCGTTTTCTGCGCCAGCCAATCCCGCCTACGAGTCCGCTATCCGCCAACCGTGCTGGGCAATCCCACCTACGGAGACGGTAATACTGTGCGCGGGGCAAGACGAGAACGATAGCTGCGAAATGGTGTGGTTTTCATGCCTCAATCGGTTGATTTGCGCCCAGAAAGGTTCTCTCGGAAAGTTCGCCCGCGTTAAAGGCGGATATATGTACCACTATCTATCCTTAGCGAGATATCGCCTCCAATGAACTGGTAAAACCGCAGTTGGCGAGCGACGAGTTACGAACCTTTCCAGTTGCGATACATATATCCGCCTTTAACGCGGGCGAACTTTAGATCGACCCACTTCTGGCGGTTTTCTGGCGTGCTTTTCGGTCTGAAATTAGTGGTACCGAGCGTTCGGCCCGCAGCAACGCGAATCCAGCAGAAGCCTATTGACATAACCGTATATATACGATATATACAGTAAGTACGGGAGGACGCTCCCGCGCTACAACTCGCGTCACCATGGAAGGAACCCCATGGAAATCGTCATATCCAATTCGTCAGACAAGCCCATCTACGAGCAGATCGCCGCGCAGATCCGCGAGCAGGTG
>CACYAX010000261.1 GCA_902772435.1 uncultured Coriobacteriaceae bacterium
ACCTCCGACATCGAGGAGCAGCTCGCCTGGATCGAGGAGCGCTACGACCGCGACTGCACGAACGAGCAGGTGCGCACCGTGGCCGCCATGGCCGTGACCATCCGCCGCATGCTGAAGAAGTACCACTGCAACGCCGGCTGCATCCAGTGCTGGAACGAGCTCCAGCACGAGCTGGGCATCATGCCCTGCGCCGCCAACTCGATCCTCAACGAGGAGGGCACGCCCATCACCTGCGAGACTGACATCCACGGCGCCATCACCTCGCTCATGGTCGAGGCTGCCGACATGGGCGCCAAGCGCAGCTTCTTCGCCGACTGGACGATCCGTCACCCGGACGTGGCCAACGGCGAGCTCCTGCAGCACTGCGGCCCGTGGCCGTGCTCCGTGGCCCGCGAGCGTCCCAAGATCACGGTGCCGCTGGCCTTCGACGACAACGGCGCGGTGACCGCCGAGGCCAAGCACGGCGACGTGACCCTTGCCCGCTTCGACGGCGACAACGGCGAGTACGCGCTGCTGCTCGGCAATGCCCGCGGCATCGACGGCCCCAAGGGCATGGGCACCTACCTGTGGGTGGAGGTCGACAACATCAAGCGCCTCGAGGCCAAGATCGTCGAGGGCCCCTACATCCACCACTGCGTGGGCATCCACGACGACGTGGTGCCGGTGCTCTACGAGGCGTGCAAGTACCTGGGCATCAAGCCCGACCTGTACGACCCCATCGAGGAAGACGTCAAGGCGTATCTGAGGGGCGAGTAGCATGGTGCAAAGCAATCCGACGCTCGACGAGCTCGAGCTCCTGCGCTGGGACCTGCGGCGCGACTGCACGGACATCATCATGGCGGGCGGCGGTGGCCACATCGGCGGCGACATGTCGGTGATCGACGCGCTCATGGTGCTCTACCTGCGTCACCTCAACGTGTCTCCCGCCATGGTGGACGACCCCGACCGCGACCGCTTCGTGCTCTCCAAGGGCCATGCCATGGAGGCCTATTACGCGGTGCTCTGCCAGCAGGGCTTCCTCGACCTCGCTGACGTGAAGGCCCGTTTCCAGAAGTACGAGAGCCCCTACATCGGGCATCCCAACAACAAGCTTCCCGGCATCGAGATGAACTCCGGTTCGCTCGGCCACGGCCTGCCCGTGGCGGTGGGCATGGCGCTCGCGGCCAAGATGGACGGGCGCAGCTATCGCACCTATACCATCATGGGCGACGGCGAGCTGGCCGAAGGCTCGGTCTGGGAGGGGGCCATGAGCGGCTCCAACTTCGAGCTGGACAACCTCTGCGCCCTGGTGGACCGCAACCGCCTGCAGATCAGTGGCTGTACCGAGGACGTGATGCGCCAGGACAGCCAGGAGGAGCGCTGGGCCGCCTTCGGGTGGAACGTGCTCTCCATTCCCGGCAACGACCTTGCCGCCATCGACGCCGCCCTCACGCTGGCCGCAGAGACCAAGGGCAAGCCGACCGCCATCATCCTCAACACCGTGAAGGGCTATGGCAGCCCCGTCATGGAGAACCAGGCGAAGTGGCACCACCAGCTGCCCTCGCAAGAGGAGTACGCGCAGATCTGCGCCGATTTCGCAGCCCGGAAGGAGGCGGTCATCCGTGGGTAAGAACACCATTCCCAACCGTCAGGCCATCTGCGAGGTGCTCATGGCGGCAGCGGAGCATGACCGCGACGTCGTGGTCCTGTGCTCCGACAGCCGCGGGTCCGCAAGCCTCACGCCGTTCTTCGACACCTATCCCGCGCAGTCCGTGGAGGTGGGCATCGCAGAGCAGGACTTGGTGAGCATCTCTGCCGGCCTCGCGTCCTGCGGCAAGAAGGCGTGGGCGGCAAGTCCGGCGTCGTTCGTGAGCACGCGCAGCTACGAGCAGGCGAAAGTTGACGTGGCCTACTCCAACACCAACGTCAAGCTCATCGGCATCTCCGGTGGTGTGAGCTACGGCACCCTGGGCATGAGCCACCATTCCGCGCAGGACATCGCTGCCATGAGCGCCATCCCCAATATGCGCGTCTACCTGCCGAGCGACCGTCATCAGACGCGCTGTCTCGTGGAGGCGCTGCTCGCTGACGAGCTGCCCGCCTACATCCGCGTGGGCCGCAACCCCGTGGAGGACGTGTACGCGCAGGACGACTGCCCCTTCGAGATGGACCGGGCAACGTGGGTGCGCGAGGGTTCCGACGTCGCGATCATCGCCTGCGGCGAGTTCGTGCGTCCCGCGCTGGAGGCCGCCGAGCTTCTGGAGGCGCAGGGCATCTCTGCCACCGTGCTCGACATGTACTGCGTGAAACCGCTGGACAAAGACGCCGTGGTGCGCGCGGCCGAGGGCGCCAAGGTGGTCCTCACCGTGGAGGAGCATTCGCCCTACGGCGGGCTCGGCTCCATGGTCGCGCAGGTCGTGGGCGCCGCGTGCCCGCGCCT
>CACYAX010000262.1 GCA_902772435.1 uncultured Coriobacteriaceae bacterium
GCTCCGGCGCCTGCACCTCTCCCTGATAGAGCAGGAAGTCGAGCGGCACGGTATAGGGGTAGCCATCGTCTCCCAGCACGGCGAGTATGCCGCGCGGCATCGTGCGCAGGATCTCCTCGCACTCCTCCTGGGGAAGCAGCTGCTTGAAGCGACGCATCTCTCTGAACATGGTGTCCTCCGCCATCCTCGAGGTTATGACGAAGCAATACTACTCGATTACACGTTTCCAATAGCATCCGTTTGCATCAGCCACCATTCCACCATCCCCGCGGGAGGCTATACTGTTTGCTTGCAAGGAGGGGGACCATGATTTACGACACAATTCTTGACGCCATGGGGCACACGCCTCTCGTGCGGCTCAACCGCGTGGTGGAGCCCGGGATGGCACGCGTGCTCGTTAAGTTTGAGGCAACCAACGTGGGCGGATCCATCAAGAGCCGCACCGCGCTGGCCATGATCCGCGAAGCCGTGGCCACGGGCAAGCTGCGCCCCGACGGCATCATCGTGGAGCCCACCAGCGGAAACCAAGGCATCGGCCTGGCCCTCGTGGCGGCCGTGCTCGGCTACGAGGCCAAGATCATCATGCCCGACTCCGTCTCGGTGGAGCGCCGCAAGCTCGTGCACCACTACGGAGCCGACGTGGTGCTCATCCACGACTACGGCGACATCGGCGCCTGCGTGGACCGGTGCATCCAGTACGCCAACGAGCTGGCCGAGAACGACCCGCGCGTCTACGTGCCGCAGCAGTTCGAGAACCCCGCCAACCTCACGGCGCACGCCGAGGGAACGGCCGCCGAGATCCTCGCCGACATGGACTCCCCCATCGACGGCTTCTGCTCGGGCTTCGGCACGGGCGGCACGCTGACCGCCGTGGGCCACGCCCTGCGCGACGCCAACCCCGCAACCAAAATCTGGGTCGCGGAGCCTGAGCGCGCCGCCATCCTCTCCGGCCACGAGATCGGCACGCACCTGCAGATGGGCATCGGCGACGGCATCATCCCCAAGATCATGGACACCGACATCTACGACAGGATCACCATCGTGACCGACCGCGAGGCCCTCGTGATGGCGCGCCTGCTCTCCCGCAAGGAGGGGCTCATGTGCGGCATTTCCACCGGCACGAACGTGGTGGCCGCCCTGCGCCTCGCGCGCGAGCTCGGCGAGGGCAAGACCGTGGTGACCATCGCCCCCGACACCGGCGAGCGGTACATCTCGACCAAGCTCTTCTGCGGCGAATAAGCTGGGTAGAATAGATTCAGCATCCACGCACGGGAAAGGAGTGCTCCATGGCTGACGAGGAGAAGCAGGCTCGCGTGTCTGGTGGTTTTTCGGGTGGCAGCAAGGACAACGCTTCCAACCCGGCGAAGAAGCTCGTGAACAGCATCAGCTCCGCGCTGCGCGCAGACGACGCTGACGAGGGCGAGGCCGCCGAGAAGAAGGGCGGACGCTCGGCGGGCAAGTCCTCCAAGAAGGAAACGGGCGGCGGGGGCGCCTTCTAGGCAAGGCAGCGCGATTTCCTAATACCCGCGCACCGCGAGCGAGAGCATCTCGACAAAGGCCATCATGATGGCGTGGTCATCCACGCGCGGGTGGTTCATGCCCGCGGTCGGCAGCACGATGCCGTGCGAGATCTGCGAGAGCATCTTCGCGCGCGGATTGGTCGTGATGAGCCATCCCATGCTTCGCTCGGCGAGGCCGGAATTGAGCACGTCGATGTAGTTCTTCGGATGGCCACGTGCCGAAAACAACACCGAGCAGACCTCCTCATCGACTGAATAGGCAAAGTGCGTCATCTGGACCGTGTCATGTGCCGAAAACGCCGTGATGCCCTCGTCCTCAAGCTCCATGCGCAGCTTCTCTGCCGGCAAGAACGAGCGATGGATGCCCAGGCAGTACGTGGCACGCGCGCTCTTGATGGCCTGCGCGAGCTCCCTGATGGGCTCTTGGTCCATGGTGCCCAACAGCGCTATGGCAGACGATATGTTTGCCGCAGCCGCGGACAGCGCGTTCAGATCCGCGCGTGAGGTCAACGTGCCCGAACGCAGCTCGCGCATCAGCTCGTAGCGGAAGACTTTGTATCCGCTGAAGCCCAACGAGTGGCAGAAGCGCAGAACGGCGGAGGTAGAGGTCTCGGCCTCGTTCGCAAGACCCGTTATGGTGTAGCGGTTGATCGCGTCGGGATCTGCGAGGATCTGGCGAGCGACCTTGGCCTCAGACTCGGCAAGCGAGCCCTCTTGTGCGGCGATACGCTCTACAAGTGCCATGGTTCCCCCTCTTTCAATCCCTGCTCGACCGATGAAGACGACTAATCTATTTCTCAGTCTAGCGTAAGCAGGTAAACCAACGCTATTCCGCCAGAGCATCCCCATCTCTTACGGACTTTTGCCCAGAGTCAAAGTCGCATAACTTTTGATTGAC
>CACYAX010000263.1 GCA_902772435.1 uncultured Coriobacteriaceae bacterium
CATGACGATGCGCGCGATGCCGATGAGGCCGAAGCCGAGGAAGAACGACACGATGACGTACATGATGGCCATCGGGCCGCCGGTGATGAAGGCCATGGTGGCCGCGAAGACGATCATCATGGGGCTGCGCACCGCGGAGCGGATGATCTGCATGTAGGCCATCTGCACGTTCTGCGTGTCAGTCGTCAGGCGCGTGACCAGCGAGTTGGTGGAGAAGCGGTCGATGTTGGAGAAGCTGAAGCGCTGGATGCTCTCGAACATGTCGTGGCGGAGGTTGCGTGCGAAGCCCGTGGAGGCAATGGAGCACGCGATGCCCGCGATGGTGCCGCAACCAAGGCTCACGATGGCCAGGATGGCGAGGACCACGCCGTAGCGCGCGATGGTCGCCACGTCGCAGCCAAGGTTCATCTCGTTGATCAGCTGCGAGGTAATGAACGGAATGACGCATTCGATGACGACCTCGCCCGCCACGAACACGGGCGCGATGATCGAGTTGCGCTTGTTCTCGCGGATAGACCTGCTGAGCACGCGGATGATCTGACCCAGCGTGTAGTCTTTCAGCGTCTTATCCTTCGGCTGTTCGCTCATGCGCAGCCCCCCTCCTTCTCGAGCTTCTCCCAATGCTCCACAAGACGGTCGAGCATGTCGAGCAGCTGCAAACGCTCCTCTTCGCTCAGGCATGCGAGGCTCTGCGCCTCAAATGCCTCGAGACATTCCCTGCGCTCGATCGCCTTGGCCTCCCCCAGCTCGGTAAGCGTGATCTCCATCTGCCGGCGATCCTCTTTCGAGCGCGCACGCGTAACGAGGCCTTTGCACTCTAGCTTGGCGAGCACCTCAGAGAGTGCTGCCGAGCTGATGCGCGCATGGTCCTGAAGCTCACGCTGGGAAAGATGGCCCCCGCTCTTCTGCAGGCGCGAGAGCACGTGTTGCTTGCCCGAACGGCCGCCTGCATGCATGTGGAGAAAGTGGCCAAAAAAACCGAGGTCGTGAAGCACGCGACGCTCGGTAGACCACGTTTCCCTATTTGAACACTCCACAGCAAGCCCCTTTCGACTAGACTACTTAACCATACGCCGATGAGATAAATTGTCAAGGTACCTAGCAAATATTTTCGTTGGATGACAGAGGGAAAAAACCCGCAGGTCATCATCGGTTTCTTACCCAAGTAAAAAGGTCCCCCCACCATCAGCCCACCTCATAGCGATACGCCCAACGAAGCGGAGCGAGCGCACCCGCGCCCGCCCCGTACCCATCAATATCTGTGGGAATGACCACCCTGCCCACCCGAGAGCGGGAAGGTATGAGAAGTGGTTACAGCCGCGCGATGAAGCGCTCGCGAGCCGCCTTGCCCTCCTCGTCCCACTTGAAGACGCCCGCGTCCTCGAGCACCCCGCCGAACACGCGGCCGATCTCCTCGCGCGTCAGGCGGCCCGCATCGAGCTCGGCCTCGAGGCGCGGCGGCAGGATCGCGAGGCCCATCGCCTCGATGAGGCCGATGTTCTCCTTCTTGACGTGCCACTTGTCGGCGTGCGGGTGGAAGACGCCCAGCGGGTGCTCGTCGCTCGTGATGTTGCAGCGCAGCACGAGGTCGAGCACGTAGTCGCCGTTGACCTTGCGGCAGATGGGCGTCACGGTGTTGTGGCGCACGCCGTCGTTGGTATAGGCCACGATGCCCGCCTCCGGGTCAGACCACGCGCGCCAGGCGTCGAGCACGTAGACCGCCGCCTCGAGCAGGATGCCGCGTTCCTCGCAGACGAGTTCGATGGTCGAGAGCGGCCAGCGCAGCACGCGGGCACCCACTGTGGGGAAGGTGGCCATGGTGAAGGTCTCCTCCACGGCGGCGCGCATCATGGGGAAGACATGGCGCCCGCCCTGGAAGTGGTCATGGCTGAGGATCGAGCCACCCACGATGGGCAGGTCGGCGTTGGAGCCCACCATGTAATGGGGGAACTGGTCCACGAAGTCGAGCAGGCACGAGAACGCGGCGCGGTCGATGTGCATCGGGCGGTGCTCGGAGCTCATCGCGATGCAGTGCTCACTGAAGTAGGCGTACGGGCTGTACTGGAAGCCCCAGCGCTCACCGCCGAGCTCGATGGGCACGATGCGCAGGTTCTGGCGGGCGGGATGGCCACCGCCGAGTGAAGCAGGGCGACCAGAATAGCCCTCGTTCTCCATGCAGAGCTGGCAGGCGGGATAGGCCTCCCCTGCGGGGGCCGCGCCCGCCGCGGCGATGTCGCGGGGGTCCTTCTCGGGCTTGGACTTGTTGATCGTGATCTCGAGCTCGCCCCATTGGGTTTCGCTCGTCCACTCGATGTTGCGCGCGATGGCGGAGCGCCTCACGTAGTTGACATCGCAGCAGAGCTGGTAGAACCAGTCGGTCGCCGCCACGGGACCCT
>CACYAX010000264.1 GCA_902772435.1 uncultured Coriobacteriaceae bacterium
GATGAGCTCGTCGGTGCCGAGCAGGTCGGTCACGTCGTAGGCGGAGGCGATGAAGCTGCCGTCCTCGATCTCGATGGTGCCCTCGGCGATCTCGATCTCGCCAGACCACTCGGCCTTGTAGCCGCTGACCTTGACCTTCTGGCCCTCGACCAGCTTGGCGTAGTCCTCCTCGGTGCAGGCAGCGCCGTACACGAAGTACGCGCCATCGGCATCCTGCAGGTACAGGGAGGCGGTGTTCTCCCACCAGGACTGCTTGCCCTGTACGAAGGCCTCGATGACGACGGCGTCGTCAACGGCAGCGGCCATGTACTCGGCGTAGGTCATGACGCCCTCGCCCTTGGCATCGGTGCCGTCGCCAGCGGCAGCTGCGCCGCCAGAGCCGGAGCCAGAGCCGCCGCACGCGGCAAGCGTGATGGCAGCGGTACCCATAAGCGAAGCCAGGAAGGTCCTTCTCGTCTGATTCATGTCATTTCTCCCTTGGAAGTCTATGTGCTCGAAAAACACCTTTACAGAATCAACGCGCTTGTAATTATACCGCAGCACCTACAAATGCGCAGGTACGGCGATTACTACCGTTAAGAACTTTGCTTTGCCTTGCGGCGGTCGTGCACCTCCACGAGACCGATGATCACCCAGGCACAGGCGAGCGCAGCCAAAAGCACGATCGATGCCGTGGGAAGCGGGCCGAGGTCCTTGCTCTCTCCCCCCACGCTCCCGCCGAGCTGGTCGAGGTGGTAGAGCGCGCTCACGTCGTCGAAGAGCTCGGTCAGATAGGCGTCGTCGACCGTCTGCTTGCGGCGGACCGACTTGGTCACGTCCTCGATGAGCTGGCCCGCGGCGTCACGCAGCGACGCGGAACCGTTGAAGACCGGCGTCACGAAGGTGTTCGAGGCGTTGTCCACGAGTATCTGCGTGGCCTCGATCTTGACCGCGTAGTGCGTGTCGTCGTCCTCGCCCGCACGGGAGAGGTAGTCGACGTACTCGGGCGCCTGCTGGGCCTTCAGCGTGACGGGCGAGTAGCCCTCGGTCTCGGCGTAGGCGATCTGCACGTCGTTGGTGAGCAGGTACTGCGCGAAGAGCCAAGAGGCCAGCACCTCGCCCGAGTCCTGCTTGTTGAAGATGCAGATGGAGGGGCCCTGCGAGATCATGGTCGGGTTGCTCGGGTCGACCTGCGGGACCATGCGCACGGCCGTCTCGAACTGCACGAGCTTGTCGGGAGAGATGTCCACGAGCGGGGCGTTGGAGCCCATCCACGTGGCGCCGGCCGACGAGTCGATGGCGAAGATGCACTGGCCGGCGTTGAGGAAGTTCGCCGGGTAGCCGCTGATCTTGAACGTGGAGAACGCGCCCGACTTGGCGTGCTTCGAGATCTCGGTCAGGACCGCACGGGTGTCGTCGTTGAAGAGCTCGATCGTGCCCTCGGAGGTGGAGTAGCCCGCGCCCAGCTGCTTGAGCATCTGGATCATCATGTTGTCGGTCGACTTGTCGATGAAGGGAATGAGCACCTGCTGGCCGTTGACCGCATAGGTGCCGTCCGCGTTCTTCGCCAGGGCGGCCTCGGAGACCTCCCAGATGAAGTCCCAGGTGAGCACGTCAGGCAGCTCGTAGCCAAGCGCTTCGACGTAGGTCTTGTTCACGTAGCAGATCTCGGTCGAGCGCATGTACGGGATGGCGTAGTGGGACTCGCCCAGCACGCACTCCGCGAGGAACTCGGGCACGATCTCGGCCTGCGTGGGACCGTCGAAGGCCAGCTCGGAGCCGCCGAAGCCGTACTTCTCGTCGGCAAAGAGCTCGTCAAGCGGCACCACCACGTTGCTGCCCGTCAGGTAGGTGGCGATGTGGTCCGGGTAGGTGATGCACACGTTGGGCGTGGTGTTGGTGGCGATGTTGGTGATGACGTCGTTGTAGATCTTGCCGTAGTCGGTGTAGAGGCGCATGTTGACCTGCACGTTGGGATAGAGCGCCTCGAAGTCCGAGATGGCCTTCTCGTAGATCTTGGTCTGGGTCTTGTTGGTGTCGTTCTTGGCCCAGAAGGTGATCTCGTAGGTCTTGCTCGCGTCCCACTGCTCGGGCACCTCGAAGGCGGCCTGGCCCTCGGAGCCATGACACGCGTGTGGATGTGAGTGAACAGCATGGCCTATCCCTTCGTTCCGCCGCGCGACACGCCCTCCATGATCTTCTTGCGGAAGATGAGGAAGAGCACGATGAGCGGCACCGAGATGACCACGACCGCCGCCATCATGGCCGGCACGTTCTCACGACCGAAACCGTTCTCGCGTATCTCCTGGATGCCGTTGGACACGAGGAAGTACAGCTGGTTGTCGGTGATGAGGCGCGGCCAGACGTAGGAGTTCCAGCACTCGATGATCTTGAGCAGCACGACCGTGACGATGGTCGGGCGGCAGATGGGGATCATCACGTGCGTGAGGTACTTGAAGTCGCTCGTGCCGTCGACCTTGGCGGCCTTGTAGAGCTCGTCGGGTATCTGGTCGAAGTTCTCTTTGAGCAGGTAGATGTAGAAGACCGAAGTCACGCTGGGCAGGATGAGGCCCGTGAAGGTGTTGCGCAGCCCGAGGTCGGTGATGGTCACGAAGTTGGTGATGACCACGAGCTCGTTGGGGATCATCATCAGCGAGAGGAACGCGGTGAAGAGCAGGTCCTTGCCCGGAAAGTCGAGGCGCGAGAACGCGAACGCCGCGAGCACGATGACCACGAGCATGAGCGCCGTGGTGACGGCCGTGAAGATGACGGTGTTCATGAAGTAGCGCGCCAGGGGCACCGCGGTGAAGGCCTCCTTGTAGTTCTCCAGCGTGGGGGCCGTGGTGTAGAGCTTGGGCACGTACTCGGCGTTGTAGGCGCCGTAGCCCTTGATGGAGGTGAGGATCATCCAGTAGAACGGGAAGAGCACGATGAGCGCCCAGAGGCCCAGCAGGATGTAGGTGATGGTGGTGCGGATCTTGCGCCTGCGCTCGAAGGAACGGGCGAGCTCGGCTTCTTGTGTCATGTCGCTCATGAGCTCACGCTCCTTCTACGAACCTGCAGGTTGATGACGGTGATGGTCAGCACGATGGCGAAGAGCACGAGAGCTGCCGCCGAGGCGTAGGACGGGTAGCCGCCGCTGTTGCCGTAGAGCATGTCGTACACGTAGCCCACGATGGTGTTCATGCCCGCGGCGTTAAGGTTGACGCCGAAGATGGCCACCACGTCGCCGTAGGCCTTGAACGCGCCGATGAAGCCCGTGATGATCAGGTAGAAGATCATGGGAGAGATGACCGGCAGCGTGATGCGGGTGAAGGTGCGCCAGCTGCTCGCGCCGTCGACCTTGGCCGCCTTGTAGTAGTCGGGGTTGACCGAGGCGAGCGCGCTCGTGAGGATGAGGATCTTGAAGGGCATGACCACCCAGATGGTGTAGATGCACATGACGGTCATCTTCGCCCAGTACGGGCCGTCGATGAAGTCGACCGTGGAGCCACCGAAGAAGTGGATGATCTGGTTCACGAAGCCGTCGGTGTAGGGCGTCTTCTGGAACAAGATCATGAAGACCAGGCCCACGGCCAGCGTGTTGGTCACGTAGGGCAGGAAGTAGATGGTCTGGAAGAGTTCCTGCAGCTTGGGGATGGAGCTCAGGCCTACCGAGATGAGCAGCGCCAGGCCCGTGGAGATGGGCACCGTGATGATGACCAGGATGAAGGTGTTCTTCATGGCCTGGATGAAGTAGGTGTCATGCAGCACGTAGGAGTAGTTGTAGAGACCCGTGCCGAAGAAGGTCTGGGACGCCGAGTTGTACCCCTCCTCGAAGGAGTAGACGAACACGTCGAAGAGCGGGTACACGACGAAGACGCCCAAAAAGGCGATGGCTGGTATCAGGTAGAGCCAGCCTTTCATGCTCCGTGTGTTCATTTTGCCGCCTCGCTTGAAGTCGCGTCACCGATCGAATCGCCCTCGAAGCGCACGCGCTCGCCCGTGACCTTGTCGAAGAGGCGCGTCTTGTCGGGGCGGATGTGGAAGCGCACCGTGGGGCTCTTGGAGTCGATGCGCGCGTAGGAGCCCACGATGGCGCGCATCTGCACGGCCTCGAGGGCGCTGTGGCGCGCGACCACGCTCGTGTCGCGGCCCATGCGCTCGACGGTGATGAGCTCGCAGGTCAGCGGGCCGTCCTCGAGCGGCATGAAGCCCTCGGGGCGCACGCCCACCGTGATGTCGCCGTCGGGCGCGCCCGCCACGGCGAGCACCTCCTCCTCGCCGATGAAGAGCTTGCCGTCCTTCACGGTGCCCGCGAACACGTTGATGGGCGGGGTGCCGAGGAACTTGGCCACGAAGAGGTTCGTGGGCTCGTCGTACACGTCCTGCGGCTTGCCGACCTGGCGGATGATGCCCTTCTCCATGACCACGATCTGGTCGGAGATGCTCATGGCCTCTTCCTGGTCGTGC
>CACYAX010000265.1 GCA_902772435.1 uncultured Coriobacteriaceae bacterium
GGACTTTTCCGACAGGAAAGCTCCTAGATCTGTCGGAAAATATCAGTATCTGTCGGGTTGGTGCAACGCTGCGGACTTTTCCGACAGGAAAGCTCCTAGATCTGTCGGAAATTATCAGTATTTGTCGGGTTGGTGCAACCAGCCGGACTTTTCCGACAGGTTTGGCCCCGTTCCTGTCGCCTTGGTCCAACCCTGCGGACTTTTCCGACAGTTTGGGTCCCATTCCTGTCGCTTTGGTGCAACCCTGTGGACTCTTCCGACAGGAACCACCCCGCACCTGTCGCATCCGTCCCACCCGCTACACGAAAAAGCGCTGGCCGCAACCGCGAACCAGCGCCTCTCACGTCAAATCAGCAAAACCCGCCAGCCTACTCAGCCGCAGCAGCCTCCTCAGCCGCCTTCTCGGCCTCCAGCTCGTCGGTGATCTTCTGGACCAGGCCGCCCGTCACCGCACGTGCGCACACCAGCGTGCCGTTCTTCACGGCATCGACCGACGTCGCGCCATGGCCGATGATGACCGGGGCCTTGAGCCCGAGCAGCACCGCCCCGCCCAGCTCGTCACCGGAGAGCTGCGCAGCGATGTCCTTCAGGGCCGGCTTGAGCAGCAGCGCGCCCAGAGCCGCGCGCGGCGACTTCTTGGTGGCCTTCTTGGCCTCGCCCAGGATGAACTTGGCCGTACCCTCGAGCGTCTTCAGCGAGACGTTGCCCGTGAAGCCGTCGGTCACGATCACGTCATAGCGACCCGCAAGCAGGTCGGTGCCCTCGGCGTTGCCCTTGAACCAGCTGCCGCCCGCCTCCTTGAGCGCCCGGAACGCCTCTTGGGAAGCCGTCGAGCCCTTGGTCTCCTCCTCGCCGTTGGAAAGGAGCGCCACCGTGGGCTCGGCCACGTTCAGCGCGACCTTGGCATACGCGCGGCCCATCTGGGCGAACTGCACGAGCACCTCGGGGGTGGCGTCGGGGTTGGCACCCATGTCGAGGAACATGGTCTTGCGGCCGGAGGCACCCGGCACCGCGCCGGCAAGGCACGGACGCTTGATGCCACGGATACGCCCGACGCCCCGCGCGGACGCGGCGAAGATGGCGCCCGTGGAACCTGCGGAGAAGAAGCCGTCGGCACTGCCCTTGCGCACGGCCTCGAGACCGCGCACGATGCTCGAGTCGCGCTTCTGGTGCACGGCGTTGGCGGGATGCTCGTCCATGCCGATCACCTCGGACGCGGCAAGCGGAAGCGCGCGGGCGTTGCCCTCGCAGAACGGCACGACGACCTCGGCCGGACCCGCCACTAGCACGTTGAGGTTCTGGTCCGCCGCGAGCGCGGCGCTGATGCCCTCGAGCACGACCTCTACGGGCTCGTCACCGCCCATGGCGTCGACGCAAATGGTAACCATCGCTCCTCCTCGACGGGGCACGCGATCACGCGCCTCGCCTCACGAAAAAGAGGCCGTACCCGCGAAGGGCAGCGGCCTCGACAGCACAGCTTAATCGGTCACTACTCGGTGACGACGACTTCGCGGTCCTTGTAGAAACCGCAGTTGGGGCACACGTGATGCGGAAGCTTAGGAGCACCGCACTGCGGGCACACGGAGCGCGCGGGAGCGGCGAGCTTGCTGTTGGCCGAACGACGGGTGTTCGTGGCGCTACGGCCCTTCTTTTGCTTAGGAACTGCCATCTTGAGACCTCTCTTGCTCTAACTTCTCGCTCACGGAACACCGCGAGCGGTCTTGCCATCTAGACATGCAAGGAAGAACTATAGCACAGAACCCCTCGCAGGTGCTAGTACACGATTATCTCACATGGTCAGAACCACAAATGCGTCGTTTTGCTGCCGCGATGCCGTGAAGACCGCGTTGCGGGGCCGCGCGTTTGGCGGGCATTCGCCCCCGCGTTGCGGGACCGCGCCTTTGGCGGGCATTCGCCCCCGCGCTGCGGGACCGCGCCTTTGGCGGGCATTCGCCCCCGCGCCACCAGCCCCGCCGCGGAACAGTGCCTCGGGAGCCCCCGCGCCACCAGCCCCACCGCAGCACCGCGCCTCGGGAGCCCCCGCACGGGCAACGCCGCCGCAGCACCGCGTTTCGGGCACCCCACAGCCTCGTCGCAAAACCACACCATAATATAAGGGGCGGAGAACCTCCGCCCCAGATCTTCCTACTCGTCGAGCTTGAGCGCCTTGAGCGCCGCGAACGGGCTCGCCTCCAACCGCTCTTGGGCGCGCTGCCTCTCGAGCTGCGCCGCGTGGCCGCAGTCCTCGTGGTTGAGGTTGGCGCCGCACACCGGGCAGAGGCCCAGGCAGTCCTCCTGGCACAGGATCACGTACGGCGTCTCCATGATAAGCGCCGTGGAAAGCGCCTCTGAGAGGTCGATCGTGTGGTCAGGCGCCACGAGCGAG
>CACYAX010000266.1 GCA_902772435.1 uncultured Coriobacteriaceae bacterium
GCGCTCACGGTTCATGGTGATTGCCCACAGGGTGGTGTCATAGTGGGGCGCACGGACCTTGAGCGTGGCGTTCTGGTCCGCGTAGCTCACGCCCTCGTCCGCCATCTCCAGGGCGCGCACCACGCGGCGCACGTTGTTCGGGTGGATGAGCGCGGCGGCACGTTCGTCCCGGGCGGCAAGGACCGCATGGAGCGCCTCGGCCCCTTGGGTACGCGCGATGTCCTCATAGGCAGTACGCGTGGCAGAGCCCTTAACGCCTGTGGGGAACGCCATCTCGTCTATTACGGCGTCGAGATACAGCCCCGTGCCACCGCACAGGACGGGGTGCAAGCCGCGGGCAAGCAGGTCGTCAATCCGGGCGCGCGCCTCCCGCTGGAAAAGCTGGACGGAGTATTCGCTCCCGATGTCCGCCACGTCCACCATCAGAAGGGGCGCCGTGCGCTCGTGTGCGGGCGTCTTGGCGGTGCCGATGTCCATGCCCCGGTAGATCTGCATGGCGTCGACCGAGATGACCGCGCTGCGCAGGGCGACAGCGACGCGGTCCGCAAGGGAGCTCTTGCCCGAGGCGGTGGGTCCGACGATGGCCGTGACGCGCTGGAGCATCGCTATCGGGGAGTTCCGACGAGTTCGCCGGCAAGGTACCAGGTCCGCGCCTCGCGCACGTGGATGTCGCAGATCGTTCCCACGAGCGTCTGCGGGTCGAGGTGCTCGGGAGCGCGGAAATGCACGGTCTGGTTCTTGCGGCTGTGGCCCACCAGGACCATGGGATCGCGCTTCGAGGGCCCCTCGACGAGTATCTCCGAAATGCCGTCGAGGTCTGCCTGGTTGGCGTCATGGGCAAGCTCTGCCACGAGTGCCGCGAGGCGGTCGAAGCGGTTCTGGATGACCACGTGGGGCGTCGGGTCGACGATCTTGGCGGCGGGCGTGCCCGCACGCTTGGAGTAGATGAAGGTGTAGGCCGAGGAGAAACCGACCTCACGCACGAGCGAGAGCGTGTCAAGGAAGTCCTCCTCGGTCTCGCCCGGGAAGCCCACGATGATGTCCGTGGAAAGGGCGATGCCCGGCACGCCGTCCTTGATGCGCCTCGCGAGGTCGAGATACTGCTCGCGCGTGTACTTGCGGTTCATCGCGCGCAGGACCTTCGTGGAGCCCGACTGCACGGCGAGGTGGAGGTGCGGCATCACGGCCGGCGTCTCCGCCATGGCGGCAATGGTCTCGTCGACGAGGTCATGCGGGTTGGAAGAGGTGAAACGGATGCGCTCGACGCCCGTCTCCCCCACCGCGCGCAGCAGCTCGGCGAAGCGCGGTTTGCCGTAGAGGTCGCAGCCATATGAGTTCACGTTCTGCCCCAGCAGGCAGATCTCGCGCACGCCGTCGTCGACGAGCTGCCCGCACTCCGCCACGACGCGCTCCAGCACGCGGCTTCGTTCGCGGCCGCGCACGTACGGCACGACGCAATACGTGCAGAAGTTGTTGCAACCCGTCATGATGGGGACCCAGGCATGGAAGCTCTGGGCACGGTGGCTGGGGAGCTCGGTCGCGAAGGGGCGGTCACCCTCGTCCACGTCAAATAAGACCTTGCGGCTCGAAGAGGCGAATGCCTCCTCGAGCAGCGCGGGAACGGACGCGAGGGCGCTCGTGCCGAAGACGACGTTGACGCCCGGGATGTTCTCGCGCACGCGCTCGCCATCACGCTGGGCAATGCAGCCGCCAACAGCGAGGACGCGCTTGCCCGAAGGCGATGGAGGCATGCTCACGACGGCCGACGCCTGCCCATAAAGGCGGGTGTCGGCGTTCTCGCGCACGCAGCAGGTCATGAAGATGACGATGTCCGCTTCTTCCGGCGTCTCGACCTCAAGACAGCCACACGAATCCAGCAATCCCGAGACACGCTCGGAATCGTGGAGGTTCATCTGGCATCCGAAGGTTTTGATGTGGTAGGTTTTGCCAACGAGCGTAGGACGATAACCTGCCATAGGCTTAGACCAGCTCCTCGAGGCCGTCAGGGGTCTTGGCGGACTGGGGCACGAGACGATGGACGTACACGGCGATGCGGATGGCGGTACGGCTCCCCCCGCCGATGTTGATGTCAGCAAAGGTGGGCGCACACGAGATGTCGACTCCCGTGGGAATGAGGAAACCTCGGGCAATGGCTATGGCCTTGATTGCCTGGTTGACCGCACCCGCGCCAACGGACTGAATGTTGACGGGCACGCCATCCTTGACCATGCCAGCAATAGCGCCGGCAACCGATGCCGGCGAGGACTTGCTTGAAACCTTGAGGTACTCCATGCGGTGACTCCTGCTGTGATACTAGCCTAGTTAAGCTGCGTGGCCGGCACGTCCTGCATGCATCAGCCGAGTAAGGTGCGTTACTACCATA
>CACYAX010000267.1 GCA_902772435.1 uncultured Coriobacteriaceae bacterium
GCCCTCGCGGCGGTCGAGGCGCAGAAACCCGCGCCGCTCATCAAGCCCATCTTCGGCTGCGAGGCCTACTTCATCACCGACGACACGATCGAGAAGAAACCGCCCCAGCGCCGCTACCACCTCATCCTGCTCGCCAAGAACCACACGGGCTACGTGAACCTCATGAAGATGATGTCCAAGGCAGCCAACGAGATGTTCTACTACCGCCCGCGCACCACGCTCGACATGCTGCGCGAGTACCACGAGGGCATCATCTGCCAGAGCGCCTGCGTGCAGGGCATCATCCCGCAGAACATCCTCGACGGCAACTACGGCGAGGCGCGCCGCTGGGCGCTCACCTACAAGGAGATCTTCGGAGACGACTTCTACATCGAGATCCAGGACCATGGCCTCGACTTCCGCGGCGGCTTCAACGACCGCACGCTCGACGAGCGGCTCGTGGCGCTCGCCCGTGAGCTCGACATCAAGGTCGTTGCCACTAACGACATGCATTACCTCGACCGCGAGGACGCGCCCACGCAGGACATCGTGAGCTGCATCGGCACGGCCTCCCACCTCGATGACGCCAACCGCAAGCGCATGGAGGGCACCGAGTTCTACCTCAAGAGCGAGCCCGAGATGCGCGAGCTCTTCTCGTGGTGTCCCGAGGCCTGCGACAACACGCTCGAGATTGCCGCGAAGTGCGACTACGAGCTCGACTGGACGCACATGTACCTGCCCAAGTTCCCTGGCCTGGAGGAGGGGGAGACCTCCGAGGAGCGCTTCCGCAAGGAGTGCGAGGCGGGCCTCGAGCGCCGCTATGGGCCCGACTGGCGCACGCTCGAGGTCGGTGGCGTCAACGTGCGCGAGCGCTTCGAGTACGAGTACGACGTCATCTGCACCAAGGGTTTCGCCGACTACTTCCTCATCGTGCAGGAGTACGTGCGCTGGGCCAAGGAGAACGGCATCGGCGTCGGTCCGGGCCGTGGCTCCGCCGCCGGCGCCATCGTGGCCTACGCCATGGACATCACCACCTTCGACCCGCTCGAGAACGGCCTCATGTTCGAGCGCTTCCTTTCCGTCGAGCGCTCCGAGATGCCCGATATCGACATGGACTTCGACGACGAGCGGCGCCTGGACGTGATCCAGCACGTCCGCGAGATCTATGGCCCCGAGCGCGTGAGCCACGTCATCACCTACTCCACCATCAAGGCCAAGCAGGCCATCAACGACGCGGCCCGCGTGCTGGGCCTTCCCGTCTACGTGGGCCAGCGCCTCTCGAAGATGGTCTCCAACGACCCGAAGGCCAAGCTCAAGTTCGTGCTCGAGAAGACGCCGGGCAAGGAGGACCTCTACAGCCCTGACTTCGTGGAGGCATACGAGAAGGACGCCGACGCGCACCGCGTGATCGACGCGGCCCTCTCCATCGAGGGCCTCACCCGCGGCGAGGGCGTGCACGCCTGCGCCGTGCTCATCGCGCCCACGCCCGTCAACGACCATGTGCCCACCAAGCTCGACACCAAGGGCGGCGTCGAGATCACCCAGTACGAGGGCCATTCGGTCGCGGACATGGGCCTGCTCAAGATGGACTTCCTGGGCCTGCGCACCCTCACGGTCATCAGCAAGGCGCTGCGCAACATCCGCGCCAACTACAGCACGCCGGAAGGCATCGAACGCATGCCCGAGGCTGTGCGCAACACCATCAAGCCGGGCGCCACCTGCGTGGACATCGACGTGGACAAGATTCCCTTCGACGACCCCGCCATCTACGCGCTGATGGGCAAGGGCCACACGGCGGGCGTCTTCCAGATCGAGTCCGCGGGCATGACGGCCACCATCAAGGGCATGCAGCCCAAAGAGTACAAGCAGGTCGTGGCACTCATCGCGCTCTATCGCCCGGGTCCTCTGGGCGCCGGCATGGTCAGCGACTACATCGACCGCATGAACGGCCGAAAGCCGGTCGCGTTCTATGACAACCGCCTGTCCGACATCCTGGAGGAGACCTACGGCACCATGGTCTACCAGGAGCAGGTCATGCAGATCTCCATGAAGATGTGCGGCTTCTCGGCAGGCGAGAGCGACTCGCGCATCCGCAAGCCGGTGGCCAAGAAGAAGATCAAGATGCTCACCGACGAGGTCTTCCATTGGGAGGACGGCAAGGACGAGACCATCCGCGACCACTGGATGAACGGCGCGGTGCGCAACGGCTACAGCCGCGAGATCGCCCAGAAGATCTGGGACGACGTGCTCGAGTTCGCATCCTACGCCTTCAACAAGAGCCACTCCGCCGGCTATGCCATCCTCGTCATGCAGACCGCGTGGCTCAAGGCCTACTTCCCCAAGGAGTACATGGCGTCGGTGCTTACGAGCTACATGGGCAAGACCGACAAGATCGTGCAC
>CACYAX010000268.1 GCA_902772435.1 uncultured Coriobacteriaceae bacterium
CTCGGCGAACCCGAACCCTTCGAGATCGAGCGCAAGTTCCTCATCGCATATCCCGACCTCAAGTGGCTTGCCGCTAGCCCCAACTGCGAGCGAATCGAGATCATCCAGACCTACCTGGTCTCCTCCGGCACCGACGAGGTTCGCGTGCGCCAGCGTGGTGCAAATGGGCACTACCTGTATTTCAAGACCATGAAGCGCACGGTTTCGGCCGTAAAGCGCGTGGAGGTGGAGCAGCGCTTAACACAGCGCGAGTATCTGCAGCTGCTGATGCAAGCCGACACCTCGAAGCGCCAAATCCGCAAGGACCGCTACTGCTTCACATATGACGGGCAGTACTTCGAGATTGACGTCTATCCGTTCTGGAACGACCGCGCCATCGTCGAGATCGAGCTCGCTGACGAGAATGCCGAGATTCGTTTCCCCGCGCAATTACAGGTACTCGCCGACGTAACCGAAGACGACGACTACAAGAACGCCTCGCTCGCCCGCATCGACCGGGTCAACAAGCCGCTACCTGTGGCAATTTCATAAAAAGGGACTGTCCCTTCTTATGGAATTGGCGGCGGAAAGGCATGGAAACCGTCTGTAGCTTGGGGGCGTGATGCCGCAGGCGTCGTACTGGTGGGCTACCATGCTCTGAAACACACGAACACCTAGAGGGAGACTACATGCCCAACCGACGTAACCACGACCCGCGCACCTGCGCGCTGCTCGCCGCTAAGGCCGCCGACGAGATGAAGGCGACCGACATCATGGTGCAGGAGGTCGGCGGGCTCATGACCGCAACCGACTACTTCGTCATCGCCACCGCGCAGAACAACCGCCAAGTCGATGCCATCATCGAGAAGGTCGAGGAGAAGGTGCGCAAGGAGGGCAACGCCAAGCCCTTCCACACCGAAGGCCTTGACGAGGGAACCTGGGCGCTGCTCGATTACGGCGATTTCATCGTGCACGTATTCCAGCCCGAAGCACGCGACTATTATCGCCTGGAAAGCCTGTGGAATGACGCGCCCGTCATCGACCTGAAGGAAGCCGGCATCACCGATGCCGAATTGACACGAGCCTGGCGGCGTGCGACCGCTCGGCCCCGGAATGAGCCAATGACCCTGAGGGTGATTGGCTCATTCGTTATAATGGCTGCGTATTTAGAGCTCTAAGGAGGTAATGGGATGGCTGTCGAGAACGCATACGGCGACGAGAATTTCAAGCGTATGAAGAAGCTCCTGAAGGAGCGACTTTCCTCAAAACGCTACGACCACTCGAAGCGCGTGGCGAAAACGGCTGAAGAGCTGGCACTCATTTACGGTGAAGACGAGAACAAGGCGCGCATGGCGGGCCTGCTGCATGACTGGGACAAGGGCCTCACACTCGAGGAGCAGCGTCACCGCGTCGAGCAGTTCGAACTCGACATCGACCCGGTCATCATCACCGACATGCCCTACCTCCTGCATGGCCCCACCGCTGCTGCTGCCTTGGGAGCCGAATTCCCCGAACTCGGGCGTGACGTGCTGCAGGCTATCTCCCGACACACCTCGGGTGCGCCCAACATGACCCCGCTCGACATGATTGTCTACACCGCCGACCTCATCGAGCCCGGACGCGACTACAAGCGCGTAAAGGCTATTCGCAAGAGCGTGGGCAAGGTGAGCTTGCAGGAGCTGTACTTCCTGGCATTCAAGAACATCTACGAGTTCCTCATCGGGCAAAACCGCATGATGCATCCGCAGACTGCGGACGTGTGGAACCACCTGATTTACGAGATGCAGACCAATACGGTGAACCGCGCTGCCGCCGCCTTCGAAGCCGGAAGCCAGCTGGAAGCCCAGCCCACCGATTGGATTGCCGCAGAACGCGAAATGCCGGAAGACTAACGGTCATTCCATCAGCGAACGCGCGCGGCGCCTACCCACTCCAACAGGTAGGCGCCGCGTCTCGTTTCTGGCGAGCATCTAACGTGACAATCACCCCGGGCGGATTCTAGCGATCAACGCACCACGGGCAGTGGGAGAATGGGTGCGACGATGTACGCGAACGAAGTCAAGGCCCGCGCCGTGTCGATGGTGATGGCGGGAGCGACCCTCAGGCAGGCGGAGGCGGCGTGCGGCCCGTCCAGGCAGACCATAGGCAGGTGGGTCGGCGCCGCCGGCATCGAGATGCGGCAGGGCTGGATCGGGGGGCCGGTGAAGGTCGTCAGGAGCGCCGGGGCCGCTAGGCCGGGAAGGCTCATGCTCGAGCAGAGGCTCGCGATAGCGGCGGGGGTCGCCGCGGGGCTCACCCACGCCGAGATCGCCGCCGGCATCGGCTTCAGCCGCCCGACGGTGTCCCGCGAGCTGGCCCGCCATGCCGGGCCGGGCGGCGCGTACGACCCCTACGCCGCACACGCCGAGGCGTCCCGGGACGCCCGCAGGCCCAAGCCGCGCAAGCTCGACGCCTCGCGGCGCCTGCGCCGCTACGTGCTGGAGCGCCTCGCGGCGAGGTGGTCGCCCGAGCAGATATCGGCTATGCTTGGCGAGGAGTTCCCGGGGGACGAGGAGATGAGCTTGAGCGCGGAGTCGATATACCAGGCGCTCTACGTGCAGGGGAAGGGCTCGCTGCGCCAGGAGCTGAAGGTGGAGAAGGCCCTGAGGACGGGCCGGACCTCCCGCGTCCCGCGCTCGGCGCTGCCCCCGCGCGGCGACGGCGCCTCCTGGGTCGACGGCTGCGAGATCTCGCTGCGCCCGGCCGAGGCCGGCGACCGCGCGGTGCCCGGGCACTGGGAGGGCGACCTGGTGGTCGGCGGCGACATGTCCAGCTGCCTGGTCACGCTCGTCGAGCGCTCGAGCCGGCTCGTTCTCGTGCGGCGGCTGGACCTGCACCCGACGTCGCTGGTGACCGCGGAGCTCGCCGACATGGCCTCCCGCGTCCCCGAGGCGCTCATGCGCTCGGTCACGTGGGACCGGGGCTGCGAGATGGCGGGGCACGCCGCGTTCACCGAGCGGACCGGCGTGAGGGTGTACTTCTGCGATCCCCACTCGCCGTGGCAGCGCGGCAGCAACGAGAACACCAACGGGCTCATCCGGGACTTCTTCCCCAAGGGCACCAGGTTCTGCGAGGTGACCGACGAGGAGGTCGCCAGGGTGCAGCACCTGCTGAACACCAGGCCGAGGAAGACGCTGGGCTGGAAGACGCCGCAGGAGGCCTACTCGGAGTACCTGCGGAAAGTGGAGGAAGGTGCGTTGACCACCTGAACCCGCCCC
>CACYAX010000269.1 GCA_902772435.1 uncultured Coriobacteriaceae bacterium
CAGGTGGCGTTTGCGCAGTTCACGAGGTGTGCAGCAGCTCTTCAGACTATCGCGCCCGCACGGCTACCACGCCACGAAGCCGAGGTAGCTGCGGTCGTCGAACGAGACGTTGCCCGGGGCGACCGCCTTCGTGCCGCGCAGCACGCCAATGCACGCGGGGTCCTCGGCAAGCGCCTGCTGGAGGTATGCCTCTGACTCTGCCAGTGTGTCGAAGAGCACGGGGTATCCGTCGGAGGCGAGCACCACGCGGCTTCCCGGCTGAACGGGGAATACCTTGACGTGCTCGGGATGCACCGGGCCTCCGTCGAGGACGTCAAAGCCGAACGCCTCGCTGCCGTTGGTGAGTTTGGCCTGCTCCTCAAGGAGGGGCAGGATCATCGCGCGCCCGTAATCACGGGAGTCGTGCGCGGGGTCGTAGGTGGGATCGTCGCATCTTCGCAACGCGATGTGGAGCACGCGGAGCGAGGTGAGCAGCTCCTCGATGGCCTTGCCGTTGTCGTGGTTCTGGCCGTCGATACGCGCGTGGCAGTCGCCGAAGAGCCAGACCTCGCGCCGGGCCACGCTGTAGAGGGCGACGGACGCCTGCAGGCGCTCAACCGCAGGCAGCGTCGCAAAAGCGAGGCCTTCCTGCGCATAAGCGCTGGTAATGGCTCCGTTCAGGGTGGTGATGGCCTCGGCTGCCGATGCCGTCAGCTCGAGCGTGGCGAGGGCCTCCTGGAGCACGCGGGCAACGAAGGTGTCGCCGGGCAAGTGGGCGGGGCTCCAAAGCCGGCTGCCCTTGGGAGTCGCGCCGTCGATCACGGCGAGGAACGCGTCGCTGACGAAGAGCGCGTCGCCTGAGGGGGCGCCCGCACCGCGCTTGGACTGCGTGAATGCCGCGGCGGAGTGCGTGGGCGGCTCGAGGGACGAGCTGGTTTGGCCGATGGGGGTGCGCTTCACGGAGATGCAGTTCTGCCACCACTCGCCCTCGTGGCCGGGGCGCGCGTCGGGCGAAGTCCACATCTGCTGGACGGCAAAGTACGGCCCGATCAGCTCGGCGAGGCTGTCTTCGCGCAGGTAGGTGAAGTAGCGGCCGCCGTTGAAACCCTCGAAGTCACCCAGCTTGAAGGAGCAGTAGAGGACGCCGACGGGCTTGAGCGCGCGGGCCGCGCGGGCGAAGGCATCGGGCAGGTCGGCGCGGCTGAGGTGCAGAAGCGACGCGCATGCCCAGATGCCGTCGAACTCCTCCACGGCCTCGAGCTCGCCAAAGCTCTGCTGGGTCACGTCGATCCCGCGCGATGCGGCAACGCGACAGAGCCCCGCCGAGGCATCGATGGCGCGCACGGAATAGCCGAGTTCGGCCAGTGCGAGGGAGTCGCGGCCCGGACCGCAACCCCAGTCGAGCACGCGGGCACCTGGGGGCAGGAGCGCGGCGAAGCGCCCTAGGTGGTCCGACATGTCCGCGCCGGCCGCGCTCGCGATGAACGCCTCCGTGTTGGTGTCGTAGAAGCTGAGCGTCGTGGCCTGGTAGTCGTCGTAGGGGAGTGGCGGGGTCATGGGAGGCCTTCTTCGCGTGTCGGGGCTGCTAAGACAAGCATAGCGGATGCGTTGCGCGCAAGGTGGGGCGGCGGGCCTGCCGTTTGTCGCCAGTTCGGCCCCGAACCAGCGACATCTCGCCCGCGAGCTGGCCGAATGTCGTCAGTTCGGCCTGAAACCAGCGACATGTCGCCCCCGAGCCTGCCGTTTGTCGCCAGTCCGGGCGCGAACCAGCGACATGTCGCCCCCGAGCCTGCCAAATGTCGTCAGTTCGGCCCGATCCTCCACCGCGCGGCATACGAAAGCGGGGCGCCGCACAGGCGCCCCGCTCATAGCTCAAAGCCTTTGGGTCTATGGCCGCTCGCGTTACCGCTCGTTACGCCTGCGGGCTACGAACAGCGCCGAGGCGCCCAGAGCCGCCATGAGGAGCGCCGCCAGGTTGAGCGCGCCGGTGCCGTCGCCCGTGTGGGGCACGACGGGTTTCACGGGGTTGTCGGGCTTGTCGGGCGTGTTCTGCTTCCACTGCGCCACGAGCGTGTCGTCGCCCAGGAAGCCGTCGTCGTCACGCTCGTCGTAGACGTCGCCCGGCTGGTAGGAGCTGCCCTTCCACTCGACGAAGGTGTAGCCTTCACGGGTCGGCGCGGCGGCAACCTTCACGCCGCTCTCGGTGACGGAGTGGGTCTCGCTCCTGTCCTCGTCGGTCTTGGTGTCCCTCCACAGGCCGCCGTTGGTGTCGTAGGTGATGGTGTAGGTTCGGCTCCACTTGGCGTAGAGGTCGTTGCCCTCGTCGGCCACCTGGTCGACCTG
>CACYAX010000270.1 GCA_902772435.1 uncultured Coriobacteriaceae bacterium
TCGAAGGAGAAGATGTCGTCGGGGACACCGACACGGAAGTGGGTGAGCCGCATGGTCATGATGGTGCCCTCGTTGCTGGTCTCCATCTCACGGAAGAGATAGTCCTTGCCACTGATGGTCATCGTGACCTTCTTGGGGGAGCCGGCCGTCTTGGGCTGGGTGAAGGTGATGACATAGTTGCCGAAGCGTTCGGTGAGCGTGGCCTTGCGGTATTCGAGGTCGATATGGAAGTTGAGGTCGTAGTCGCTCTTCGACTGTTCATCGGCCTTCTTGATGAAGATGGTGTCGCGCTCAGCGCCCTGCAGGTATTTCCATTGGTGGACCCCGTCGAAGCCGCCCGCCGACTTGGTGTGCTGGTCGAGGATCCGCATGGTGAGGAAGAATTTGTTTTTCTTGTCTTTGGCAAAGGCGTTGATCTGTCCTTTCATGACGGTGATGACAGTGTACTTCGCCTTGATCGTCATCTCGTATTCGACACCATCGGGATGGCCCATCGCCTCGGCACATTTCCGCAACAGGAAGGTGACCTCGTCGGGGATCTGAGCCTGGAGGCTGACGACGGGGAGGAGAAACAGGAGCAGGGCAAGGAGACGGCAGCGGACGTTGTTCATGGGGCTTTCTCTTTTGAGGGTTATCGGCAGCGGTCGAACCACTCCTTGAGGGCGGCACGGGGCGTGCCCTTACGTACAAGCTCGTCGAGGGCGAGACGGGCGTCGAGGATGCGGCGCTGGCGCAGGAGCACATCGACCTTGGAGACGGCATATTCCACTTTCCTGGGGTTCAGACGGAAGGCCTCATCCCAGTCGTAGAGCGCCACGTCGTAGAGCTGCTGTTCGGTCTCGTAGGCGGCACGGGCAGCATAGGCATCGGCACTGTCGGGGAAGAGCTGCACACAGCGGTTAAGCTGATCGACGGTATCGGCTTTGCGCCCCATCTTCTGAAGGGTGTGGGCCAGTCCGAGATGGGCATTGAGCTGCATGGGGTCGATGAGGATGAACGTCTCGTAATCGACCTTTGCGAGGTCGTAACGCTGCTTCTGGGAGTGGCAGTAGGCACGGAAGTAGAGGGCCGCGAGGTTTTTCTCATCGAGGCGCAGCACGTCGCCATATTCGGAGATGGCATAGTCATACTGCTGCAGGTTGATGTTGGCCTCGGCCTTTTTGAGACGGAGGTCGATGTTGTCGGGATTCATCCGGATCTGCTCCATCAGGGTGGTGACGGAGTCGCGCCATTGTTGTGGCGTCTGCGCCTGTGCGCAGACAGCCATCAACAGCAGGCTCATTATTAACAATTTACGCATTCTTAATGTAATTGACGATCCACTCTCCTACTTCACGCGTACCGTATTTCTTACCACCCTCGACCTGGATCTCAGGGGTACGCACGTTGGCATCGAGGGAGGCGTTGACGGCCTCACGCACAAGGGCACCTTCCTTCTCCAAGCCGAAGTGCTCTAAGAGCATCGCACCGGAGAGGATCTGTGCCAGGGGGTTGGCGAGGTTCTGACCCGCTGCCTGCGGCCAGGAGCCGTGGACGGGTTCGAAGAGCGGGGTGTGCTCACCCAGCGAACTGGAGGGCTGCAGTCCCATCGAGCCCGTGATGCAGGAGGTCTCGTCGGTGAGGATGTCGCCGAAGGTGTTCTCCGTGACGATGACATCGAAGAAACGGGGTTCGGTGAGGACACGCATCGAGGCGTTGTCGATAAACATGTAGTCGGTCTTCACGTCGGGATACTGCTTTTCCATCTCCTGAGCGATCTGACGCCACAGACGACTGGAGGCGAGGACGTTGGCCTTGTCCACCACCGTGAGGTGACGCTGGCGCTTCATCGCCATCTCGAAGCCCACCTTGAGGATACGCTCGATCTCAGGACGGGTGTAGATGTCGGTGTCGTAAGCCTTATCGTTGTCCTGATATTTCTCACCGAAGTACATACCGCCCGTGAGTTCGCGGAGCACTATGAAGTCGGCACCGCGCAGCAGCTCATCCTTCAGGGGAGACTTATGTAGCAGACAGTCGAAGGTGACCACGGGGCGCACATTGGCGAAGAGACCCAGTTTCTTACGCATGGCGAGCAGACCCGTCTCGGGGCGGACCGGCAGCGTGGGATCGTTGTCGAAGCGCAGGTCTCCAACGGCGGCGAAGAACACGGCATCGGCACGCATACACACCTCATGGGTGCTGTCGGGATAGGGATCACCACAGACATCGATGGCATGGGCGCCACAGATGGCGGTCTCGTATTCAAACTCATGTCCGCACTTCTCGGCAATGGCGTCGAGCACGGCTACTCCTTGTTTCATGATCTCAGGTCCG
>CACYAX010000271.1 GCA_902772435.1 uncultured Coriobacteriaceae bacterium
GGTCGAGAAGGACCAGCAGGAGCGTGATCTCAAGAAGTTCTACCTGCCCGAGGGCCATGACGACTTCGGCCTCGACACCCCCGAGCAGTGGGGCACCCTGCGCTACTACGATGACGAGGGACGTATGCACGAGGAGCGCGTGGAGACCGTGCGCAGCACCTATACCGCCTTCTACGAGGCGCTCTACGAGACCGTGGCCCACGGGGCACCGCTGCTCGTCAAGCCCGAGGAGACCATCGCGCAGCTGCGCATCCTCGAGGATTCCGTCCGCGGCATGCACTAGACCAGACCCGCCCCTGCGTCTCAGACGCAGGGGCATTTTCTTGCGAAAAGGAGGCACGATGGCCCTGCCGGACAAATCTCCGCACAGCCCAGCGGCGCTGCGTCTCTATCACGGCTCAGACGTGGCCATCGAGCACCCTGACATAGCGTTCAACACGGGTTTTGCCGACCTCGGCCAAGGTTTCTACCTCACCGACAACTATGCCGGTGCTCGCAGCCGCGCCTACCTGCGCTCACGCCGCATGGGCTCCCCCGCAGGCATCGTGTCGGTCTTCGAGTTCGACGAGACGTTCGTTCCCTGGGCCACCTGGGGACGTGAGGCGCCCACGCTGCCAGACAAAGCGCGAGGTCCACACTTTGGCCTGCGCTTCGAGAAGAGCCGTGACGGGATCATCGCGTGGGCGAACTACATAGTGGCATGCCGGCAAGGGCTGACGGAACTTGCCGGCCTCGGGGATCCCGTCATCGTGCGCGGCTGGATCGCCACCGAGGAGATCGAGATGCTCTATGCGGGCTTCGCGACCGCAGAGGAGATCGCCGAGCTGCTGGACCCCGCCAAGCTCCTCGTGCAGTATTGTCTGCGTGACCAGCAATTGATTGACCAGGCGCTCACCTTCGTGCGGGCGGAAGTGCTTACGATCTGACGGCAGCGCGCCATGATAGACTCGTGAGCTAGAGCGCCCACCCCGCAGATACTAGGAGCATCAATGATCACACCAGAACCTGAGAACGGCAACTCTTGGCGTAGGTTTCTTCCTCTGATTCTCGCCTTCGCACTGGGCGTCTGCCTTGCAAGTCTTATCTTCTTTGCGTTGCCGACCAAATCGGTAGAAGAACCAGGACTCGCTGATCCCGCAAGCCAAGACTCCCCCTCCGCGAGCCAGGATGCCCCGCTCGACATAGCGGCCACCTTCCCTTCGTGGAACCCCGACAGCGAGGTGCTCGCGCGTCTCGTCGCGTTTGTCGAGGCCGTCTGCGAACCTGGCGGTCCTAGCTACGTAGCACCCGAGGACCGCATCGCCACCTTCGACATGGACGGCACCATCATCTCTGAGAAGGCGCCCTTCTACCTTGACTACATGCTGTTGCTCCACCGCGTGCTCGATGACCCAACCTACACGGCGGATGCCGAGACGCGAACGCTCTGTGAGGACATCAGCTTCTACGCCTATCGGGGCAAGAAGAACTCCGACCTGAGCGAGGGCCGTCACCGTGCCTCCGCCGCCGTCTTCGAGGGCATGACGCCCGAGGAGTACCGTGCCTACGTCAACAACTTTCTCGACACGGTTGAGGTCACGGGCTTTGATGGCATGACCTACGGCGGGAGCTATTACAAGCCCATGGTCGAGGTCATCGAATACTTGAAGGCGAACGATTTCGAGGTGTGGATGGTCTCGGCCTCCCAGCGCGAAATCGTGCGTGCCGTGGTCGAGCGCCTCGGTATCGAGCCTGACCACGTAATTGCCAACGATCTTGGGTATGCCACGACCGGCCAGGGCAGCGAGGGTTCGCTCGACTACAACATGGTCCAGACCGAGGAAATCGTGCTGACGACACCCTTGTACGACGATTGCGAAAAGGTGGGCAAATCACTCGCTATCGCCCGCGAAATCGGCAAGCGCCCGCTTCTGGCCTTTGGCAACAGCTCCGGTGACTACAGCATGCTCAACTATGCCATGAGCGGCGAGGGCCTCTCGATGCTCGTGATCGCCGATGACGAGGAGCGCGAGTACGGCGATTCCGAAAAGGCCGCCGAGGCGTTCGAGACGGCCGAGAAGGAACTCTGGCTCCCCTGCTCCATGAAGGACGACTGGGCGACCATCTACGGCGAGGGCGTGGTCAAGACCGCACTTCCCACGGAAGAGGAGCTCGAGCTCGCCGAAGCTGCTTAGCCCCTTTACCTGCAAATTCACGCACAATAGAAGGGCGGCCTTCCCGTAGGAAGGCCGCCCTGCTTGTGCCGTCATACTACGCTCAAGCGGATAACCGACGCTTAGCCCGCGTTGAAGAGCGGCTCCAGCGTCTCGGCGTT
>CACYAX010000272.1 GCA_902772435.1 uncultured Coriobacteriaceae bacterium
GTTCACCACATGGCCTGTCCGCGTGGGCAGACCCTACAGGAAAAAGCTCTCTCCCGACATTCTGCTCACCACGGGTCAGCGCCCCATCGACACCCTCTTCCCCCTCGCCAAGGGCGGCGTGGCGGCGGTTCCGGGTCCCTTCGGCTCGGGCAAGACCGTCGTGCAGCACCAGCTGGCGAAGTGGGCGGCGGCGGACATCATCGTCTACATCGGCTGCGGCGAGCGCGGCAACGAGATGACCGACGTGCTCAACGAGTTCCCCGAGCTGAAGGACCCGCGCACGGGCAACTCCCTGATGGAGCGCACCGTGCTGATTGCCAACACCTCCGACATGCCCGTTGCGGCGCGCGAGGCGTCCATCTACACGGGCATTACCATCGCCGAGTACTTCCGCGACATGGGCTACACCGTGGCGCTGATGGCGGACTCCACCTCACGCTGGGCGGAGGCGCTGCGCGAGATGTCGGGACGTCTGGAGGAAATGCCCGGTGAAGAGGGCTATCCCGCCTATCTGGGCAGCCGTCTGGCGCAGTTCTACGAGAGAGCCGGCCGCGTGCTGGTCAACGGAACGGAAGAAACCGAGGGCGCGCTGTCGGTCATCGGCGCGGTATCCCCTCCGGGCGGCGATATTTCCGAGCCTGTTTCGCAGGCGACGCTGCGCATCGTCAAGGTGTTCTGGGGACTGGACGCCAATCTCGCCTACAAGCGCCACTTCCCCGCCATCAACTGGCTGACCTCCTACTCCCTCTACACCGACCAGCTGCAAAAGTGGTACGCGCAGAACGCCGCGCCCGATTTCATGCAGCTGCGCGGCAGGCTGATGGCGCTGCTGCAGGACGAGAGCGAGCTGCAGGAGATCGTGAACCTTGTCGGTATGGACGCGCTCTCCGCGCCCGACCGCCTCAAGCTCGAGAGCGCCCGCTCCGTGCGCGAGGACTACCTGCACCAGAACGCCTTCGACCCCACCGACACCTACACCTCGCTGCCCAAGCAGGTGCTGATGATGCGCGCGATCCTCAGCTTTTACGACAAGGCGCTTGCCGCGCTGCGCAGCGGCGCCGACATTGAGCTGCTGGTCAATATTCCCGTGCGCGAGCGCATAGGACGTTTTAAATATGAGCCTGAGGATAAGATTCAGGCGGAATTCGATTCGATTGAAGCGCAGCTTGACGCGGAAATCAGCGACGTATTGAAAAGGAGTGATGACTGATGCCAAAGGAATACCGTACCATTCGAGAGGTGGCAGGTCCTCTGATGATGATCAGCGACGTTGAGGACGTCAAGTACGACGAGCTGGGCGAGATAGAGCTGCCCAACGGCGAAACGCGCCGCTGCAAGGTGCTCGAGGTCAACGGCACCAACGCGCTGGTGCAGCTGTTTGAGTCCGCCGCGGGCATCAACCTCGCGGGCTCCAAGGTGCGCTTTCTGGGTCGCTCCATGGAGCTGCCCGTATCGCCCGACATGCTCTCGCGCGTGTTCGACGGTCTGGGCAATCCCATCGACGACGGCCCCGCGCTGATCCCCGAAAAGCGCCTCGACGTCAACGGCACGCCCATGAACCCCGCGGCGCGCAACTATCCGCAGGAGTTCATCCAGACGGGCGTCTCCGCCATCGACGGCCTGAACACGCTGGTAAGAGGACAGAAGCTCCCCATCTTCTCCGCCTCCGGTCTGCCCCACGCGCAGCTGGCGGCGCAGATAGCCCGTCAGGCGACGGTGCGCGGCAAGAACGAGCAGTTCGCCGTTGTGTTCGCCGCCATGGGCATCACCTTTGAGGAGTCCGAGTATTTTGTGCAGTCCTTCCGCGAGACGGGCGCCATCGACCGCACCGTCATGTTCGTCAACCTCGCCAACGACCCCGCCATCGAGCGTATCGCCACCCCCAAAATGGCGCTGACCGCTGCGGAGTATCTGGCGTTTGACCTCGGTATGCACGTGCTGGTCATCATGACCGACATCACCAACTACGCCGACGCCCTGCGCGAGGTATCCGCCGCGCGCAAGGAGGTTCCCGGCAGACGCGGCTATCCCGGCTACATGTACACCGACCTTGCCACCCTCTATGAAAGAGCGGGCAGACTGCGCGGCAAGGACGGCTCCATTACGCTGATCCCCATTCTCACCATGCCCGAGGACGACAAGACCCACCCCATTCCCGACCTCACGGGCTACATCACCGAGGGACAGATCATCCTCAGCCGCGAGCTGTACCGCAAGGGCGTGACGCCGCCGATCGACGTGCTGCCCAGCCTGTCGCGCTTGAAGGATAAGGGCATCGGCCCCGACCGTACCCGCAAGGATCACGC
>CACYAX010000273.1 GCA_902772435.1 uncultured Coriobacteriaceae bacterium
GTTGCCGCGGATGTCGCGCATGACCTTCTCGCCCGCGCCGATGAGCTCCTGGCCGTCGAACTTGACGGAGCCGCCCACGATCTTGCCCGTGGGGGCGAGGATCTGCATGATCGAGTAAGCCGTGACGGACTTGCCGGAACCAGACTCACCCACGATGCCGAGCACCTTGCCGCGGTCCAGATTGAAGGAAACGCCGTTGAC
Organism: uncultured Coriobacteriaceae bacterium; assembly: GCA_902772435.1. Lineage (GTDB taxonomy): Bacteria > Actinomycetota > Coriobacteriia > Coriobacteriales > Atopobiaceae > UBA1367. Next base: position 202 of record CACYAX010000273.1, read on the forward strand.
TGCCTTGACCTCACCCGCATCAGTGAAGAACGACGTGCGGAGGTCCTTAACTTCCAAAAGTGCCATGGTGCGCCTCCTTCCTTAGTTGTTGAGCTTCGGGTCGAACGCGTCGCGCAGGCCGTCGCCGAAGAGGTTGAGGCCGAGCACGATGAGCGAGATGACGAGGGCGGGGATGACCAGGCGGTACGGATAGGAGGTGATGCCGTTCAGGGCCTCGGAGGCGAGGGAGCCGAGCGAGGGCATGGGGGCGTTCACGCCGAGGCCGAGGAAGGAGAGGAAGCTCTCCGTGAAGATGGCCGACGGGATCTGCAGCGCCGTGGAGATGATGATGACCGAGATGCAGTTGGGGATCAGGTGCTTACGGATGATCCAGCCAGCCTTGGCGCCCGTGGCCTCGGCGGCGAGCACGTACTCCTGCTCGCGCAGGGAGAGGATCTGGCCACGGATGAGGCGCGCCATGGAGCACCAGTACAGGAGCGCGAAGATGATGAAGAGCGAGATGATGTTGGAGCCGATGGCCTGAAGGACCGTGCCCTCGAGGGCCGAGCCCAAGGTCTCGCGCATGACGCTTGCCAACAGAATGACCATCAGGGTGTCAGGCAGGGAGTAGATGATGTCGACGATGCGCATGATGATCATGTCGACGCGGCCGCCTGCGAAACCGGCGATGGAACCGAGGGTCAATCCGACGACGAGGACGATGATGGAGGCGAAGAAGCCGACGGCCAGCGAGATGCGCGTGCCGTAGACCACGCGGATGAAGTAGTCACGGCCGTGGTCGTCGGTGCCGAAGAGGTGCGGGAAGACCGACTCGCCGTTGGCCATGCGCTCCTGCTCAGTGGCGGAGTACTCCATGGGAGCGAGGTTGTTGTACGACGGGTCGACCGGCTGGCCCGGCTGGACGCCGAGCTGGGTGGCATACTGGTACGGCCACACCATGGGCAGCAGGATGGACGAGAGCGTGATGAGGATGATCACGATCATCGAGACGAACGCGACCTTGTTCTTATACAGACGACGGCAGCCGTCCTTGAAGAACGTGGAAGACGGGCGCATCTGCACCATGTATGCCTTGTCCTCCTCGGAGGCGGGCATGAAGTCCTCTACGTCCACGTGCATGGAGAGCGGGTTGTTTGCAGCCATGTGAGCCACCTCCTATTCCAGGTTGATTCGTGGATCGACAACCTTGTATAGGATGTCGCTCACAAGGTTCATGACGACGATGAGCGTGGCGAGCACGATGGTCGTGCCCATGATGAGCGTGTAGTCTCGGCCCGTGATGGAGTTCACGAAGTAGCGGCCGATGCCCGGCACGGCGAAGATCTGCTCGACGACAAGCGAGCCCGTGACGATGTAGGCCAGCTCGGGGCCGAAGTAGGTGATGACCGGGATGAGCGAGTTCTTGAGCGCGTGCTTGAGGATGATGTTGCGCTCGGAGACGCCCTTGGCCTTGGCGGTGCGGATGTAGTCCTGGCCGAGCACGTCAAGCATGGAGGAGCGCGTGAGGCGCGTGATGTAGCTCATCGGGTAGAGCGAGAGCGTGATGATGGGCAGCACGAGGCCGTTCTTCGCGGCACCGTTGGCGGGCAGCCACCGCAGGGTGACCGCAAACAGAATTAATAACAACGAGCCCATGATGAACGATGGCATCGAGACGAATGCCGTGGTCATGACCATAATAATGCGGTCGAAGATGGTGTTGCGCCTGAGGGCGGCGATGGAGCCGAAGAGGATGCCGAAGACCGTGGCGATGAGCAGCGCGATGATGCCGATCTTGGCAGAGGTGCGCATGCCGTCAGCGATGACGTCGGTCACCTGGCGACCACGCTGCTTAATGGACGGACCGAAGTCGCCATGCAGGGCATCCGTCAGATAGGTGGTGTACTGCTCGAAGAGCGGCTTGTCGAGACCATATTTCGCCTCGAGCGCAGCCTGCGCCTCGGCAGAGATGGCCTTCTCCCTCACGAACGGTCCGCCAGGGACGGCATGCATGACGAAGAACGTCACCGTGATTACCGCCCAGAGCGTCACGATCGCCAAGAGGATCCTCTTGATGATGTAGCGTAACGTCTTTGAGTCCATGGTTTTGCCCTCTCGCTGCACATCTTTCGACCGGATACAAACGAACTAGTGCATAAGAATAGCACCAACCACGCATGAAAGGCACATAAGCCTTACATGCATCTTTGCAAATCTGTATCAATTTATTCTGTATTTGGTATCTATCAGCAGGTCGTATTCAGTTTTTATCCGCCAAAGGCCCGCGGGCAGGGGTTTTGGCGTTTGGCCGCTTGTAACTCTTTTGAAACGCACGCGCCGCTGCAGGGTGCTTTTGGCGCACAAATAAAGGGCAGACGGACCGTGTCCGTCTGCCCTGCTGCGTGACGATGTGCTTGGTGGCTTAGATGGCGCCCAGCGGGAAGGTGAGCGTCATGATGAGGATGCA
>CACYAX010000274.1:0-898 GCA_902772435.1 uncultured Coriobacteriaceae bacterium
TCCACGAGCAGCGCGGAGCCCGCCTCGCGGCGGACCACGTTCTCGAGAAGCGTGACGAGCGCACGCGGCAAGCGTTCGGCGCCAGGGATCTTCGACACGCTCGTGGGCACCGACTCCCATACCACCACGGCCAACGGCGTCGGCGTGCTCGGTTGGGGTGTCGGCGGCATCGAGGCCGAGGCCGCCGCTCTGGGCCAGCCCATCTCGATGCTCGTGCCTCCCGTGGTGGAGCTGCGCCTCACCGGTGCGCTCTCCGAGACCGCCTCGGGCATGGACCTTGCCCTCACCGTGGCCGAGCTGCTGCGCCGCGAGGGCGTCGTGGGCACGCTCGTCGAGGTCACGGGCCCCGGCGTCGCCACACTCTCCGCCACTCAGCGATCCTGCGTGGCCAACATGACGCCCGAGTACGGCAGCACCACGACGCTCTTCCCGGCGGACGGCGTTGTCATGGACTACCTCAAGCTCACCGGCCGCGACGCCTCCGAGCTCGCCTTCGCGCAGGCGTACCTCGCGCTCGAGGGCGTCTGGGACGATGCCGAGCGCGTCTATGCCCGCAGCATCACGCTCGACCTCTCCACGGTCGAGACTTCGCTTGCCGGCCCTTCGCGCCCGCACAACCGCGTGCTTCCGGGCGCGCTTCCTGCGCGCTTCGAAGGCGTTGCCGTCGAGCATGGGCGTGACCTTAAGGAGACCTTCTCCGTCGAGATCGGCGGGGAGACCTTCGAGCTTGGCCATGGCGCCGTCGCCATCGCGGCCATCACGAGCTGCACCACGGCGACCGACCCGGCCATGATGGTCGCGGCGGGCCTCTTCGCGCAGCGCGCCGTCGAGCGCGGCCTTACGGCCAAGCCGTGGGTCAAGCGCGTGCTCGCTCCCGGCAGCCGTGCCACGGAGCTCC
>CACYAX010000274.1:976-3276 GCA_902772435.1 uncultured Coriobacteriaceae bacterium
CGGCTGCATGAGCTGCATCGGCAACTCCGGCGACATCCATCCTGCGCTGCATGCCATCGCAGGCGATGCCGACCTCGCGAGCGTGCTCTCCGGCAACCGCAACTTCGACGGCCGCATCAGCCCTGACGTGGCCCAGAACTTCCTCGCGCAGCCTGCCCTCGTGGTGGCCTATGCCATCGCGGGCACGGTCCGCGCCGACCTGGCCAACGAGCCGCTGGGCTACGACGCCTCCGGCGCGTCCGTCTTCCTGCGTGAGCTTCTGCCCACGAGCGGCGAGATCCAGGCGGTGCTTGATGAGGTGCTCACTCCTGAGCTCTTCATCGAAGCAAACGAGCTGGGTGCCGAGGGCTCGGCAGCCTGGCAGGAGATCCCCACCAGCGAGTCCGCCACGTTCCCCTGGGACCCCGATTCCACCTACGTGCGCCGCGCGCCGTACTTCGACCTCGCGGTGGCGCAGGACAGCGTCGCCATCAGCGGCGCGCGCACGCTCGTGCACGCGGGCGACTTCGTCACGACTGACCACATCTCGCCGGCCGGCTCCATCGCGGCCGATTCCCCCGCGGCCCGCTACCTCATCGAGCGCGGCGTCGAGCGCGCCGACTTCAACACCTATGGTGCCCGCCGCGGCAACCACGAGGTCATGATGCGCGGCACCTTTGCCAACGTGCGCCTCGAGAACCTCCTGGCGGGCGGCCGCAAGGGTGGCTGGACGCTTGACCTCATCGATGGGCAGGTCAAGAGCGTCTTCGATGCCGCAGAGTCGTACCGCGCCGCGGGCCTGCCGCTCATCGTGATCGCGGGCAAGATGTACGGGTCCGGCTCGAGCCGCGACTGGGCGGGCAAGGGCCCGGCCCTGCTTGGCGTGCGTGCGGTCATCGCGGAGAGCTTCGAGCGCATCCATCGCTCCAACCTCGTGCAGATGGGCGTCCTGCCTCTGCAGTTCGCGGAGGGCGTCACAGCCGCCACGCTGGGGCTCGACGGTACCGAGACCTACGACATCGCTCCGGTCGACGTCTCGGGCGGGCTGCCTGCCTCCGGCACGGCGCACGTCACCGCGGCCAAGGCCGACGGCACCACGGTGGGCTTCGACTGCGTGGTGCGTGTGGACACGCCCACCGAGGGCGAGTTCCTCCGCGCGGGCGGCATCCTGCCGTACGTGCTCGACCACCTGTCGTAGGTGGGGGTTCGATCGTGTTGTCGGGGGTGCGCGGGCAGGCTGTCCGCGCACCCTTTTCGTTGGACATGCGCGCGGCGCGCACTGCCTCTTGTAAATAACCGCGCCGCGAACGCCATTCTCGTGCGTAGGCGTGAATTCTTTGCGTTATGCTAAGTCCAACTGAGCTCGGTCAGATACTTTGGGAGACTGCCTTGATTTGCCCCAATTGTTCCACACACGTCCCGGACGGTGCACTCAGGTGCCCCGCCTGTCGCGCTGACCTTTCTGCGACCACCAAGATCCCGCGCCTCAGGGGTACGTGGTGCCCCAACTGCGGGGCGCTGATTCCGCGGGGCAGGGACGTATGCCCGAGCTGCGACATGCCGGTCTTCCGGGCAAAGCATTTCTCCTATGGCGCGGCTGGCCAGCCTGATGCGGGCAGCGCGCGCTCCATGGCGGCGCGGAGCACCTCCGGCGCGGCCAAGGCCAACATCTCTCCCGATGACACTGCCGTCTACCTGCAGGCCGCGAAGGCCATGAACAAGCTCGCGATGAGCCTGCCCGAGATCGTTCCGGTGGACGTCGCGTCGCGCATCCCCGAGGTCGTGGACGGCCTCGATGACGCAAGGGCCGAGGTCGTCGCGGCGCCCGTGGTTGAGGACGTGGCTCCCGTGGACGTCGCGTCGCGCATCCCCGAGATTTTGGACGGCTTCGATGGTGCGGTGGCCGAGGCTGTCGCGGCGCCCGCGGCTGAGGAGCTGGCTCCCGAGCCGTTCGTTGGCGCAGCTGAGGACGTGGCCGAGCCTGTCCCCGGTGCCGAGTTCGCGCCTGCAGACGAGCTCGCATATGAGGCTGAGTCCGCGCCTGCGGACGAGGTCGCATATGAGGCCGAGGCGGTCGGGGAGACGTATCTCGTCGTGGACGTTGAGCCTGCCTTTGAGCCTGATACTCTTGCCGCTTCCGGCATGGAGCGCGAAACGTATGGGGAGGAGGACCTCGATGGGTTCGCGGATGTTTCCGCGGACGCGCTCGAGGCAGACGCCCCGTCGCTTGGTGACGAGGGCCCCTATGAGGAACAGCTGATACATGACGAGCCAGGCACGCTGCCTGACGAGGGATACCCCCTTCCGTTTGAGGAGCCCGA
>CACYAX010000275.1 GCA_902772435.1 uncultured Coriobacteriaceae bacterium
TACTAATTGTAACGACGACGAGCTGAACGTAAAGTGAAAAAGTAAACTTTTGCGCAGATGGATTGGTGCTAATCGCTGTCTTCCACCTCGAACGTCACGATCACCTTGCCCTGAGAGAATCTGATCTTTGGGTCTGAGGCAAGGTTGAGGTAATAGCGCTCGGCTAGAAACGCGAAATCGCGCTCCATGATGCGCGAGAACTCGGACGAGTCCTCTTCGGAGAGCTTCAGCCCGCGCCGGTTGCGCGCGAGATCGACCTCAGTAGGCGTATCGCCTGACACCTTGTGCGTGAGGTGCGCGTAGACGCTCCTGAGAGGCCGAATTTGGCCCGAAACGATGCGGTGTGCTGTTCTATCCGAAATGGTCAAGCCGAGGGCAACAGAAACCTCCTGAAGCTCCTCGGCATCAGCGGCCACGCGCAGGCGTTCCAGTACCGGAAGCTCGGTGAGGTCGTCGACGAACAGCAGGTTGGGCGCGGATACGGTCGGGCGTACCCGCCTGCGCGCCGTGGCCACGATCTCTGCGGGCGAACCGAGGTAGACCTCGCAACGCCCGCGCTCTTCGAGGGCGAACTCGCAGCAGGTGCGGATGATGTTGTGGGGCCCGCGCACGATGGACGTGACGCCATCGTCGTCTGTGCCGATGCTGGGCCAGCTCGACTGGTCCGCGCGCTCGGGCAGCTGGGTGACGTCGGTGACGATGCGCAAAGAGGAGCCGAGGCCAGGAGCTGAGCTCTTGACCTCGGCTGTAACGGCGTTCTCACGTACGGAATAGAGGGCCATACCGCGCCCGTGGATGCCCCAGTGGTCCATGTGCACCGTATCGAGCTTGGACGTGACGCGCGCGTCGAAGATGCGCTCGTGCAGGCCTTCTGGAATGCCCGAGCCGTCATCGAGCATGACGGTGGTGCGGAGGTCCCCCTCCCGCGACGTGGCCACATAGATGTGGCTGGCCCCTGCGTCGCGTGCGTTGCGCAGCATCTCGATGACCGCGTCTTCGACACACCTGACATCGTGCTTTGCCTGTCTGCGCTCCGCTTCCGCGACGCGCAGGACGACGAAGCCGTCGCCGAGCTTCTCTTCGTCGCGCAGCTGTCGCTCGCCGCCCATGGCCGCGACGAAGCTGGCGAGATCAGAGGCACCCATGCGTGGAAGGCTACTTCGCGATGCCGATGGCACGCGATTCGCGGATGACCACGACGCGCACCTGGCCGGGATACTCCATCTCGTCCTCGATCTGCTTGGCGATGTCATGCGCGAGGACGGTGGCCTGGGCGTCGGAGATCTTCTCGGGCTCGACCATGACGTGGAGCTCACGACCCGCCTGCATGGCGTAGGTGCGCTGGACGCCGTCGTGGGCGTTCGAGATCTCCTCGAGCTTCTCAAGGCGCTTGATGTAGGTCTCGGCGGACTCGCGACGCGCGCCGGGGCGTGCGGCGGAAATGGCATCTGCGGCCTGGACGAGCACGTCAAGGACGGTGTTGGGCTCGACGTCTGCGTGGTGTGCCTCGACGGCATGCACGATCTCGGGGCGCTCGCCATAGCGGCGGCAGAGGTCTGCGCCGATCACGGCATGGGGGCCTTCGATCTCGTGGTCGATGGCCTTGCCGATGTCATGCAGGAGGCCGGCTCGCTTGGCGGGAGCGGGGTTGATGCCGAGCTCGGAAGCCATGGTGCCACAGAGGGTCGCCACCTGGATGGAGTGCTGGAGCACGTTCTGGCCAAAGGAGGTGCGGTAACGGAGCGCACCGAGCGTCTTGATGAGCTCGGGGTGCAGGTCATGGATGCCGCAGTCATAAGCGGCCTGCTCGCCGGCCTCGCGGACGCGCTCGTTCACGAGGGTCTCGGCCTTCTTGTACATCTCCTCGATGCGTGCGGGGTGGATGCGGCCGTCAGCGATGAGGTTCTCGAGCGCGACGCGTGCGGTCTCGCGACGCACGGGGTCGAAGCTGGAGAGCACGACCGTCTCGGGGGTGTCGTCAATGACGAGCGAGACGCCGGAAACCTGCTCGAAGGTGCGGATGTTGCGGCCCTCGCGGCCGATGATGCGGCCCTTCAGGTCATCGGAGGGAATGTGGACCGAGGTGACCGTGATCTCGCCTGCCTGGTCTGCGGCGCAGCGCTGGATGGCGGTTGAGACGATCTCGCGGGCGGTCTTGTCGGCCTGTGCGCGCACGCGCTGCTCGCTCTCGCGGAGGATCTGGGCCTCGTCACGCACGACCTCGGAGCGCACGCGGTCGAGCAGCTCCTGCTTGGCGCCGTCACGCGTGAGGACGGCTATGCGCTCGAGCTCGCTCAT
>CACYAX010000276.1 GCA_902772435.1 uncultured Coriobacteriaceae bacterium
ATTTGCGAAAGTCCGAGGCGCACGGGCGCCAAGCGCGGAAGGCCCAGCTGTGCGCCCGCAGCCGCCACGCCCGTACCGTCGATATGGGTCCAGAGGTGGTACCAATGCCCGTGACCTGGCGCCGTGCCGTAGCTCTGGGGCGTCCGGCAGTCGATGAGCAGGGCCTGTCCCTTCTCGAGGGTCACCTCCTGGCCGCCCTGCCGCACGCGCCCCCTGCCGCCCAGCGTGTAAAACACGAGATAACTGTTCTTGTTCGAGCGTGCGGTCGTGAACTTGTCACGCGCGTAGAAGTCACCCACCTCGCTGCAGTAGAACGGCTGGGCAGTCTCCGCAGCACTCGGCGTGGACACGATCCAGCGGCTGCGCTCCTCGACGTCCATGGTATAAGTAAGCATGGCAGCTCCTCTTCGAGCGATCCCGCGGCCTCTGCAGACGGGCGCACATCACAAGCTCATTTTTCGAAAGAATGATACGGCTGGCACCATGATACGCCCGCACTCAGAACCAAACCCGTGCTTGCGGGCAGCTTTTTTGGGGAACGGCTTGCGCGAGGCACGGACGGAGCCCCTGGCAGAACAAAGCGCGGGGCCCGCACCAGAGCATCGCATCAACTCCGGTACGAACCCCGCGCGCGGACGCAACGCCTCGCCTGCGCGTTACTTGCCCTGGCCCAGATGGAAGGCCAGCGCGCCGATGAGGTTTGCCTCATTGCCAAACTTGCAGGTCACGATCTCGGGCTTGCCGTAAGGCAGGAAGTCGAGGTACGGGTCGAAGAGCGCGTCGACGGCGTCCTTGATGATCTGGGTGGTCTCCGGGCGCGCGCTGATGCCGCCGCCGATGGCGTAACGCTCGAGGTCGAGCACGCTCTGCAGCGAGCAGATGCCTGCCGCGGCCTCCTCGCCGAAAGTCTTGAGCACGTCACACGCGATGGGGTCGCCCGCCTCGTACGCGTCGAAGAGCATGATGCCGTCGGCCTTCTCGATGCCCTTGAGGGCGCCGTACTTGCCCGTGATGGATCCTGCGGAGATGTGCGCGGCCCACATGATGCCGATGTTGCCCCAGCCCAGACCGTTCTTCACGCCGCTGTGGTCGGTGATGAAGGCGGAGAGCTCGCCCGCGCCGCCCGTGGCGCCCATCCACACCTGCTTGTTGATGACGATACCGCCGCCGATGCCGGTGCCCAGCACGAGCACGGCGCCCGAGTTGACGTCAGACAGCGCGCCGATCCAGTTCTCTGCGCTCGCAGCACACTTGCCGTCGTTGGCGACGGTGCAGGGCTTGCCGAACACGGCGCCGTACTTCTCGGCCGCCGGGTAGTTCTGGATCCAGGTAAAGGCTCCGCCCGTGTGGGCTATGCCCGTAGCCGTGTCGATGCGGCCCGGCATGGAGATGGCCACGCCCTCGTACTCATGGTCGCTCATCTTGGCTGCCAGCACGCCAAGCGAAGCCAGCATGGCCTCCTCGCAGCTGGTGTCAGCAAGGACTTTGCCCTGCTCGATGAACTGCGCCTTCTCGTCCATGAGCGCATATTTGATGAACGTGCCACCGATGTCGAGAACCAGATACTGTGCCATGCGTGCCTCCTTCTCGTGTTGGTGCGCCAATACCATAGTTGTACGACACCCCCTCGATGGAGCCGCTCAGATATCCACGGGTGGAAAGGCGTATTCGGAGAGCTGAGGCGCAAAGCGCGGGCGGGGCGGACGGGGCCGTGCCCATCCGCCCCGCCCCCTGTGGCTGGAGCCTTATCACCGTGCACGTTCAGGCCAAACCGCTAGTCCGCCAGCGCCCGCAATGCTGCGTCGCAAGCCTCAAGCTGCTCAGCCGTCATCTTCACGTTCTGGCCGAGACCTTCCACCTGCAGCTCACGCAGCGTCTTGGTGGGGTCTGAGGTGGCAACGGAATAGTCGAAGCCGTCAACAAAGCCGCGAACCACGTTCGAGATGGCGGAATCATCCATCAGCTGAAGTATCGTCCAGTCAACGCAGGGCACGCGGCGCAGCGGCTCGGTGGTCTCGTACGTCACCTCGTAGCTGCCCGCATCGAGCTCATGGCCGCCGAGGGAAACGTAGGCGTCTTCGGTGGCAAACGGCAGCGTAACTGTAGCCTTGCCGCCAAATGGCACGATCACGGAGAGGTGCAGGTGGGTCTCGTCCACGCACTCCCAGGCCACGCGGTATGTACCCGCTGCCGTGTCCATGTCAGCCGCGCACGAGCGCAGGCGCCAGCTCACGTGCGGTGCCACGGTTGCACGCGCGAAGCCCGGCTCTGCCAGGTTGAGGCCCGCGGCGTA
>CACYAX010000277.1 GCA_902772435.1 uncultured Coriobacteriaceae bacterium
ACACGCTCTGCGAGTACAAGTACACCATCGGCGTCATTGGCGTGGTGCTGCTCGTCCTGCCCATGATCATCGGCACTGAGCTCGGCGGCTCCAAGATCTGGCTCTCCATCGGGCCGTTCTCCTTCCAGCCGGGCGAGATAGCCAAGATCTGCCTCGTGCTCTTCCTGGCAGGCTACCTCGCCGACAACCGCGAGCTGCTCTCCGCGTCGATGATGCACTTCGGGCCGCTCGCCCTGCCGCGGCCGCGCATGCTCGCGCCGATGTTCATCATGTGGGGCCTCTCCATCCTGGTCGTCGTGTTCGAGCGCGACCTGGGCAGCGCCCTGCTCTTCTTCTCGTTCTTCGTGGTGATGCTCTACGTCTGCACCGGGCGCGTGAGCTACGTGATCATCTCGTTCGCCCTGCTGCTGGTCGGCGCCGTGCTCTGCTACTCGCTCTTCTACCACGTGCAGGTGCGCATCCAGGCGTGGACCGACCCCTTCGCCGACCCGCAGGGCACGGGCTACCAGATCGTGCAGTCGCTCTACTCGCTCGCCGACGGCGGGCTCGTGGGCACGGGCATCGGCAAGGGCCTCCCGCGCCTCATCCCCATCGTGGAGTCCGACTTCATCTTCTCCGCCATCGGCGAGGAGATGGGCCTGCTCGGCGCCTCCGGCATCCTCATCTGCTACATGCTCTTCGCCGTGCGCGGACTGGCCACGGCCGCACGCGCCCGCTCCGACGTCTCCGCCTTCGCCGCGGTGGGCCTCACGGCCGCCATCGTGGTGCAGGCCTTCGTCATCGTGGGCGGCGTGACCAAGTTCTTGCCCCTCACGGGCGTCACCCTGCCCTTCATGAGCCAGGGCGGCAGCTCGCTTCTCGCCAGCTTCATCATCGTGGGCCTGCTGCTGAGGGCCGGCGACGAGGCCACAGGCCATGAGGCGCTCGTCGAGAACGCCACCTCCAACCACGTGGTCCGCGCCGTGCACGCCAAGGACGGCAGCGTGTCCGCCGTGGTGCAGGGCCTGCACGCCCGCGCGTCCTTCGGCATGGACACCCCCGAGTCGGGCGTCCTCGGCCGCGTCGCGCTCGGCAACCGCCTGACGGCGCTCGTGACCACCTTCACCATCATGTTCGCGGCGCTCATCGGCAACCTCACCTACATCCAGGTGGTCAAGGCCCAAGAGTATCGCGACATGCCCAACAACAACCACACCATCGCGCGCAGCGCCTACGTGCAGCGCGGCTCGATCATCACTTCGGACGGCCTCACGCTCGCTGAGTCGGTCGCCACCGAAGAGGGCACCTTCGTGCGCAGCTACCCGCAGAACAACCTCGCCTCCAACGTGGTCGGCTACCTCTCCACGCAGTACGGCGCGTCGGGCATCGAGTCGACCATGAACGACACGCTCACGGGCCATGCGGACTATTCCAACTGGAAGAACGCCCTCTACTCCATGGCCGGCGTCGAGACGCCCGGGTCCTCCGTGGTGCTCACCATCAACTCGTCCATGCAGGCGGCCGCCGAGAACGCCCTTATAGGCTACCACGGCTCCATCGTGGTGCTTGACCCGCGCACCGGAGCGGTGCTCGCGAGCGCCACGGCGCCGGGCTTCGCCTACGACGAGCTGGGCGCGCTCATGACGAGCGATTCGACCGACGGCGAGCTCATCAACCGCGCCACGCAGGCGCTCTATCCGGCGGGCTCCACGTTCAAGCTGGTGACGCTTGCCGCGGCGCTCGACAGCGGCAAGGCGACGCTCGACACGGTCTACGCGTCTCCCGCTGAGATGGTCATCGACACGGGCACCGTCACCAACTTCCGCGGCGAGGACTACGGCGACATCACGCTGCGCCAGGCCCTCATGTACTCTGCCAATACCGCGTATGCGCAGGTAGGTACCCAGGTCGGCCCTGAGACGCTCGTGAGTTACGCGCGCGCGTTCGGATACGGCACCTCGCTTGGCCAGGACTTCTCCACCGTGGCCTCGCTCATGCCCGACCCGGCCGAGATGACGCAATGGGAGACCGCCTGGGCGGCCTGCGGCCAGCCGGTCGGCGAGCACGAGAGCCCCGCGGGCCCGCAGACCACCGTCATGCAGAACGCGGTCATCGCCGCGACCATCGCCAACGACGGCATCGCGATGAGCCCGTACGTGGTCGACCACGTGCTCTCACCTGAGGGCGCCACCATCTCGACCACCCGCACGCGCTCCCTCGGCCAGCCCATCACCTCCAACACGGCGCGCGACATCAAGTCGGCCATGCTCGACGTCGTCGAGTCCGGCACGGGCACGGGCGCACGCGTGAGCGG
>CACYAX010000278.1 GCA_902772435.1 uncultured Coriobacteriaceae bacterium
GCCTGCTCTTTCTGCCCATACCCGGAGCTGATCGATCGCTCCAAAGCGTTTGCCATGTGCTGCCGTCAGCTTGCCGAAAGGCTGAACATCCCCTTTGCCGATGCGGGGGCGTGGGGCGTGGAGCTCTGCTTTGACGGGGTACACTTTTCCCCGGCGGGGCACGCGGCCTTTGCCGCGGGGTTGGAGAAATTGCTGTAAAGAGCAAGACCGCTGACTGACGTCAGCGGTCTTTGCGCGTACAGGGCAACACCACGGGAGGGCCTGCTCAGCAGGCCCTCCTCTTTGTCGAATCGAATCAGCAGACGACTATGCGTATGGCTGGATATGGCCGCACGACATCGCTATCGGTCCAAGAGCTCGCGCGCGTGGGCAAGCGAGGCCTCCGTCGCGGAGCCCGAGAGCATACGGGCTATCTCTGCGACGCGCTCGTCGCCCGCAATCTCGGAAAGCGTGGTCTCGGGTACGCTTCCCTCCCCTGCGCTCTTCGCCACGAGATAGTGCCGTTCTGCGACAACGGCCACCTGCGCCAAGTGCGTTACCACGATGACCTGGTGAGTCTTGGCGAGCCGCGCGAGCACCTGCGCGAGCGCGAGCGCCGTGGCACCGCCCACGCCGGCATCGACCTCGTCAAACACGAGCGTCTCGGCGCCCGTTCCCGCAGCGCCCGCGCGCTCGCCGAGCACGACCTTAGTGGCGAGCATCACGCGGCTGACCTCGCCACCCGACGCGATGCGCTTGAGCGGACGCGCGGTGAGCCCTGCCGCCGGACGGTACATGAGCTCGACCTTGCTCGGACCCGCCAGGCCCCATTGCCTGCGCGGCAGCTGCTCGATGGCGAAGGCCACCTCTGCCGAGCCCATCTCCAGAAACGCCATCTCGCGGCTGATGGCCGCGGAGAGCTCGGGGGCGGCCGCCGCGCGCGTGGCCTCGAGGGCCTCGGCAGCCTGGGCAAGCGCCGCCTCCGCCTCGTCGAGCCTGCGCTGGGCCTTGCGCTCCAGCGCGCCCCCGTCACGCGCGGCACTCACGAGCTCGGCAGCTTGCGCGCGGCGCGCAAGCACGTCTGACACATAGGGTCCAAAGCTGCGGAGCAGCCCCTGGTACGCCGAGAAGCGTGCCTGCATCTCGGCGAGCGCCTCCTGGTCGAGGTCGACGGAATCCTGGTAGCGGCGCAGCTCGGAGGCGACGTCCTCCACGTCGAGGAGGGCGCTTTCCAGCAGCTCGGCAAAGTGGTCGAGGCGCTCGTCGTAGCTCGCCGCATCACGCAGGACGGAAGAGGCATCGGAGATGAGGTCGCACACGCCCTGCTCGCCCGACAGCCCCTCGTGGGCCTCGGCAGCGGCACGCACGAGCGCCTCGGCATGCTCCGCACGCGGCAGGGAGCGCTCGAGCTCGTCGTACTCCTCCTCGCTGGGACCCACGGCATCGATGCGGCCCAGCACGAACTCCGCCTCATCGACCTTCTCCTGAGCGGTGCGGCTCATCTCGCGGACGCGCGCAAGCTCCTCGCGGGCGTCCTCAGCCGCCTTCAGCGCGGCGCGGTAGGCGTCACGTGCCACGGCGGCGCGCTCGCCTGCCCAGGCATCGAGCAGCTCGACATGGGTCTGCACGCGCAGCAGGCGCTGGTGCTCGTGTTGGCCGCACAGGTCGATCGAGCTGCCCACGCGCTCGGCAAGCTCGCGGACCGAGGCCATGTGCCCGTCGATCTCGACGCGGCCACGCCCGTCGGCGGAGAGCCTGCGGCGCACCACCGTGCCCTCCTCGTCGCTCTCGGGCAGGAAGAGGCGCCCCTCGACCGTGAGGCCCGCCGCGCCCTCACGCACGCTCGAGGCGTCGGCACGCTCTCCTACCAGCAGCTTTATGGCAGAGAGCAGCGCCGTCTTGCCCGTGCCCGTCTCACCGGTGAGCACCGTGAGGCCCGAAGCCGGCTCGATCGTCGCGTCATGGATGAGGGCAACGTCACATACGTGCAGCTCGTCAATCATCGTGTTCCTCGTCCTTCTTCGGCGGGCTTAGTCATCGCGCTTCGTGCGGCCGTAGAAGACGCGCGACACGGATTCGTAGAAGCTCCGTGCGGAGCGGTCGAGCAGGATGACGTCACCGGGGCCACGGCGCACGCGGGCACGGATGCCCTTCAGGCCCTCGCCCAGCGGCTGGCCGTCGGCAAAGAACAGGCGCTCGGCATGGCGCTCGCGGCTGATGCGCAGCTCCACCACGTCGGAGGGAGAGGTCAGGAAGGCGCGGGCCATGATGGTGTGGCAGGCCACGGGCACGCAGACCATGCCCGCGAACTC
>CACYAX010000279.1 GCA_902772435.1 uncultured Coriobacteriaceae bacterium
GAAATGCCCGTCCATGACGTCGTAATGAACGAAATCGGCACTCTCGATGCTGTCGATCTCATCTGCCAGATGCATGAAGTCTGAAGCAAGTATAGAAGGCGCTATCAGCACATCCTCGAGCATGGACCTCTCCTATTCGTTTGTGGGGACAAGCGCGCGGTGCGGCGCGTTGTCTAGCATAGCGTAAAGCGACCCCGAACGGGTCGAAGACACGAGCCCCGCGCAGTTACTGCATGCCGTAGAACTCCTCGTGGGGCGTGCGTCCCAAGAGCGACCACACGGCGTCAGCCATGGTCGCGCCCTCGTAGATGATGGAATGGACTGCCCGCGCGATGGGCACCTCGATGCCACGCGCATTAGCCAGCTCCACGACGGAGCGGACCGCCTCGGCGCCCTCGACCACCATGCCCGTGCGCGCCTCATATGCCGCGAGGTCCTCCCCCGCCACGAATGCCTCGCCGAAGCTGCGGTTACGTGAGTGCGGCGAGGTGCAGGTGGCCACGAGGTCACCCATGCCGGCAAGCCCCATGCACGTGAGCGGGTCGCCGCCGAGCGATGCGAGCACGCGGCCGATCTCGGCCAGGCCGCGGGTCATGAGGGCGGCCAGGGCGTTGTCTCCCGCACCGAGGCCGACCGTTATGCCCGCCGCGATGGCGATGACGTTCTTGACCGCGCCGCAGACCTCGACGCCCACGAGGTCAGCGCTCGCGTAGGCACGGAAGTCGGGCGCGACCACGAGCGCCTGGAAGTACTCGGCGAGCTCGACTGCGGGGGCCGCGATGACGGCGGCGGAGATCATGCCCATGCAGATCTCTTCGGCATGGTTGGGGCCCGAGAGCGCGGCGACGCGCGCGGGGTTGCCCACGCAGCTCGCCACCACGTCGCTCATGAGCAGGCCACTCCCCCGCTCGATGCCCTTCGTGAGCACGAGGAGCGGGAGCTCCGGCGCGACGTACGGGGCCGCCTTCTCGCAGGTGCCCCGCAAGAACGCCGAGGGGACGGCGAACACGGCGGCGTCCGCCCCGTCGAAGGCCTCCGCCATCGAGCTCGTGGCCCGCACGTTGGCGGGAAACTCGTAGTGCGAGAGGTGGCGCGGGTTATGGTGCGTCTCGTTGATGGCCTCGGCAACCGAGGGGTTGCGCGCCCAGAGCACGACCTGCCCCGCATGGGGTGCAAGCAGGCCGCAGATGGCGGTACCCCAGCTACCCGAGCCAATCACGGCTACCTTGGCGCAGACGAGGTCGGGTTCTGAGAAGTCGAGGACGGTCGTGGTGTCGGTCAAGGTCAACTCCTAGTCGCGGCGCAGCGTGCTGCCCTTGTCCACCGTCTTGCCGCCCTGGCGGTTGATGGTGAAGCGGCTCTCCTCGCCCCGCACGAGCTTGACGATGTTGCCGCGGTGCGCCCACACCACCACGCAGGTGACGATGAGCATGGGCAGGCAGGCCCACGGGGTGAAATGCCAGAGGAAGAGGCACTGGATCGGGAGCGACAGGGCGGCCGCGACGGAGCCCAGCGAGATGAAGCGCGTGGGCAGGGCCAGCAGCAGGAAGACCGCCATCAGGATGGCGCCCACGGGCCAGTACATGCCCAGCGCGGCACCGAAGCCCACCGAGATGCCCTTGCCGCCCTTGAAGTTGAGATAGGGGCTGAAGACGTGCCCGAGCACGCAGCAGGCGTACACGAGCGTCATCGCCGCGAAGGCGGGGTCGGTCGGCGCGAGCGTCGAGCCGACGGGAACCACGAGGCCCAGCAGGATGCGTGACACGAGCGCGCAGACCACGCCCTTGCCCACGTCGCAGGCGAAGGTGATGCCGGCGGCCTTGCCGCCCAGGGTGCGGGCGACGTTGGTCATGCCGATGTTGCCCGAGCCGTGCTGGCGGACGTCGACGCCCTGGCGCTCGCTGATGATCAGGCCGAACGGAATGCCGCAGATGGCGAACGAGAAAACCATGCAGATACCGGTCATGACAAGGAAGGCATCCATGTTAGTCCTCCGACTTCTTCCTGAACTTGAGGCGGATGGGGGTACCCTCAAGCTCGAAGTTCTCGCGTAGACGGTTCTCGAGGAAACGCTCGTAATTGTCGTCGATCAGGTCAGGGGCGTTGCACCAGAAGGTGAAGACGGGCGGCTTCGTGCCCGTCTGCGCGCCGTAGTTGACCTTGAGGCGACGGCGGCCGCTCGTGACGGTGTGGCCGCTCTCGCGGATCTGCGTGAGCAGCGTGTTGAGCTTGGGCGTGGAGATCTGGCCGGCATGGTTTGCCGCCACGCGCACCACGGCCTC
>CACYAX010000280.1 GCA_902772435.1 uncultured Coriobacteriaceae bacterium
CACATGCTTGCCAAACGCGCCACACCCATGAAGGCAGACTGACCATCAGCTGCCTTAGTGTTGTAAAAAACAGTGCGTGATGCAGAGGCGGCAAACGGTGCGTTTTTCCCAATGCCATAGGAACCTCCACTACCAGCCCCTTTATCGGACACCCCTTCAGCGGTCACCAGACTATTCCAGGGATTCTTCTTTATCATGCCTTCGTGACTGCCAATCAAGCCCGTCGTGTTGTAATCACTGGCAACGAGGACTTTGACCTTTGAGGACTTCAGCATTTTGATGGACGAGTCCAAAAGGCTTTTTAGGCGTGCATCGGGCCCACCATTTTCATCCCAAAACTTTTTGCAGGCTTCGATTCTCTCTTTAAGCGCCTCTATCTCAGGATACTTTGAGGGAACGATATGTTCGACCCTAAACTCTACAGCAACCGGGCCAGTTCCTTTCCGGTGGGCATCAAGCGAGTTCTGGCAGATTTCTCGTGCGATGCCATCGTTGATTGAAGCATTATCGTATGTTTCCACAGCACCCGAGGAACAACCAACTATTCCACCCGTGCTGTTGACGGGAAAGAACCAACTCGGTGAGCTCATGAGCTCCTCCTATAACAAGTCCAAAAACTCCTCTTAGCCAATTTGATGGCCACGGAAATCCAATGGTAGTGTCGGAAAAGTTGGTGTAAAGGCCCCTTCGTAGGTGCTCGGCCATCACCTTGAATCGTCGATCCTCCTGTATCCTACGCCGCCTCCAGCTCGTCCGCAAGCTCGAGGCTGGCGTCGATCGCCTTCTGTGCCACGACGCGCCACTCAGCGATGCGCTCGGGGGTCGGCGGCTCATCCGCGACCCGCCCCCGCTTCTCGTCGTATAGCTCGGCCATCACCTTCTCCGAGAAGTAGCGCGCCTCGCTCCACGCCTCGTCCTGGTCGCACATCACAGCTCCCGCCAGCCTCTCCAGCGAGGCCACGGACGGGAAGACCTGCACCACCCGCGACCTGCGCTTTATCTCCCCGTTGGTCCTCTCCTGCACGTTGTTGGTGCGCAGGCGCTTCCAATGGGCGGACGGGAAGTCGAGGTACGCCAGCGCGTCCGGCTCCGCCTCCTCCAGGATCGCGGCGGCCTTCGGGCAGCACGACTCGAGCATCCCGATGGCGAGGTGGTAGGCAGCCCGTACGGCACCCTCCTCCTTCAGCCGGAAGACCGGCGCGACGATCCTCGAGACGCGCCTCGAGAGCGACCTCGACCCCGACGCCGCCCTCGCGCAGTCGCGCATCAGGTGCACGACGCACCTCTGCCAGGCCGCGCCCTGGAAGGTCTCCTCTATGGCCCTCCTCAGCCCCTCGTGGGCGTCGGAGGTGGCGAGCTGCACGCCGGTGACGCCGCGCGCCTTGACGCGCCCGAGGAACTCGGACCAGGAGTCGTAGGACTCGGTGTCGACGACGCCTATGCCGAGCACGTGCCTCCAGCCGTCCTCGTCGCATCCTATGGCCGTGACGACCGCCGTGGAGGCCACGCGGCGCTCCCTGCGGCACTTCACGTAGGTCGCGTCTATCCAGAGGTAGGGCATGCGGAGCGCACCCAGCGGCCTGGCCAGCAGCTCCTCCACCTCGGAGTCGAGGTGCTCGCATATCGCGCTCACCTGGTCCTTCGACAGCCTCTCTATGCCCATCGCGGCCGCCACCTTCTGCACCTTGCGCGTGCTGGTGCCCGTCGCGTACATCTCGGAGACCGCTGCCACTATCGCCCTGTCCACCCGCTGGTAGCGCTCGATCACATCGTCGGGGAAGAAGCTGCCGGTGCGCAGCTTCGGGATCCTGAGCGTCAGCGTGCCGACGCACGTGACGAGCCTGCGCTCCCTGTAGCCGTTCCTGCTGTTTCCCGTGGCCCCGCAGAGCTGGTCTGCCTCGGCGCTCATGATCTCGTTCACGACGCTCTCGGCGAGCTGCCTGAGCAGCTCCTGCATGTTCACGAAGCCGTCCTCGAAGCGCGGGATGGCAAGCGCCGCCTCCGGCGCCGCCACGTCTGCTATGCTGTTCATCGCGGTCATTGCCTTTCACTAGAACCTGTCTTGTGGTGATTCAGATTCTAGGCAATGGCCGTTTCTCCTACCTAGGAGCCAGTCCCGGGCTTACACCAACATTCCCGACGCGATCGCCGAGGACGAGGATGCCCTCGTGTCCACGTATGCCGGCGCATTTACGCAGGAGACCTACACCGACGCCGATACGGGCCTTTCGGTGACCTACAACCTCTACCTTCCTG
>CACYAX010000281.1 GCA_902772435.1 uncultured Coriobacteriaceae bacterium
AAAAGAAGGCCTTGAAGGTCTCCCTACCCAAGGTGACCACCAAGTTCGGCAAGGCCGTGATTATTGCGATTGATTTGGTACGCGGTTCCACGACTCGCTGGTACACCGTTCCGCAATTGACTGGTACGTGCAAATGCGGCATGCGAGAACGCAACGAGGGGCACCGGTTGCGCCCCTCGCCGTTTCGGTGTTGGGTCAACTAGCCTATGCGCTTGCGCATGGACTCGTCACCCTCGATGTGGATTATATCGGACCGGTAAACTATGCGATCAATGACCGCATCGGCTATCGCGCCTTCGCCCAGCTTCGCATGCCATCCGGCCGGCGAGAACTGGGAGCAGATGAGCAGAGAGCCCGTTCGCAGCCTTCCCTCCACGATTTCCAGCAGCTCGCGCGCCTGCTTGCCGCCGATCTTCTCGAGAAGCCAGTCGTCCAAGATGAGCAAATCGCACTTGAGGTACCTCTTCTTCGTCTTCAGCCACTCCTCGTCCTTGTCGACCGTGAGCTCGTCTAGCATCTCTGGCAGCCGGACGTAGCGCACGGAGAAGAAGGCGTTGCACGCCGCGACGCCGAGCGCGCTCGCGATCCAGCTCTTGCCGGCGCCCGACGCGCCGGTCAGCAGGACGTTCCTGTGGTTGCGTATCCACTCGCAGTTGGAGAGCTCCGTTATCTTCACCTTGTCGAGCTTGCGGTCGGGGTCGTAGTGCACGTCGGTCACGTTGGCCTCCGGCTCCGGGAAGCCGGCCTGCCGCAGCAGGCGCGTGCGCTTGTTCACGCGGCGCGCGTCCCACTCGGCGTCGACTATCATGGCGAGCCTCTCGTCGAACGTCATGTCCGCCACGCCCGGCGATTCCTCCTGGTCGCGGTACGCCTGCGCCATGACGGAAAGGCGCATCCCGTAAAGCTTGTCCATCGTCGATTGACTTGCCGCCATTATTCATCGTCTCCTTTGTCGAGGCTCTGGTAGAAATCGCTGCCGCGCAGGTACGCGCCGTCATCGGGGTCTTCGGGGGCCGAGGCCGCCATCTTGGCGATAATCGACTTGATGGTCTTGTAGCTCGGGCGAGGCGAGTAGGACAGCGCCTTGGCGCAGGCCTGCTCGAGCATGCCCTTGCCGTGCTTTTTGGCCAGCGACAGCACGCCGCGGCAGGAGCGGTAGGACTGCTGCTCGATCTTGCGCGACTTGAGGATGGCGTCGACGGCCTCCTCGCACGACGGGCCGACCTCGCGGGCCCACCTGCGGAAGCGCTCGCCGTTCCACTCGGCGTAGTCGCGGTGGGAGTCGGGCATGTGCTCGGGGTTCGTGGAATAGGATCCCCTGGGCCCGTGGAGCCTTTTGTGCATGGCGATGCGCTCCCCGTCGCATGCGACCCATACCGCAGACTTGGTGGCGCACACCTCCACCTCGCGCTTGACGTAGGTGAACGGAACCGAGTACCAGGACCCGTCGAAGGCGACGTGGTAGTTAAAATTGACCGTGGCGGTCTTGCGCGTCACCATCTCGTAGGGCTTGCCCGGCAGCGGGACGAGGAGCGGCTTCTCTTGGCGGATGAAGACCTCGTCCCTGCTGCCCTCGCGCTTCTGGAAGGGGCGCGCGTTGATCTCGCGCACCTTCTCCATCAGCGCCTCGTTGAGCTGCGCGAGCGACGTGAAGATGAGGTCGCGAAGCGGCGCCATGGCGCGCTGCTCTATGACCCGCACGCCCATCTCGACCGCGCCCTTGTCGCGCGGTTTCCTCGGCCGGGCGGGCACGATGGCGCATCCGTAGTACTCGGCCATGCGGCGGTACTGCTCGTTGACGACGAGCTCCTCCACCGTGTTCTTGACCACGCCCTGCTTGAGGTTGTCGGGCACGATTATCGGCACGCTGCCGCCGTAGAAGGAGAACGCGTGCACGTGGGCCTCGACCCAGGATTCCTCCTTCATGTCGTAAAAGCCCTCGGCGTAGAGCTCGCCCGAGTAGGGCAGGCAGGCCGCGAACACGTACACCTTCAGCAGCTCGCCCGTGTCCAGGTCCAGGACGCCCATGGTGTCCCCGACGTAATCGACTTGCATCTCCTGTGCCGGCTTGCGCTCGATGTGCATGGCGACCTTGTTCGCCATGGCCCATTTCCTGTGCCTCTGGCAGAACGCCGAGTACATGTAGGGCTCCTTGCACGACGCCAGCGCGGCGTCGCAGTACTCCGACCACAGCACCATGAGCGTAACGCCCGGGCGCTCCATCTCCCTGTCGACCCGCTCGTGGTCGATCTC
>CACYAX010000282.1 GCA_902772435.1 uncultured Coriobacteriaceae bacterium
GGACACGTCGCAGGTCCGAACCATGGCGCACCTCTTCCACAACTGCCACGCGCTTCGGCGCGTCAGCCTGCGCGGGCTCGACCTCACGCGGGTGGAGAGCCTGTGGTCCGCCTTCGACCACTGCGAGTCGCTGGAGGACCTCGACCTCACGGTGTCGGCGACTCCCCCTGCCGAGAAGACCGGGTACCTGTTTCGCGCATGCACGTCGATCAGGCGGTGGAGGGTGTCCGAGGCATGGCCCGTCAGGCACGACACCATTCCCGCGCCGACAGCCGAGTGCGGCATGTGGTGGTCCACACGCAAGCAGACGTGGATGACGGTGCGGCAGATCATCGAGCGGGGCCCGGCTGCGGACGTTTTCACCAGTGTGCCTGCGGAGTTCACCGACGCTCAGTGACCTGTCCGCCATGAGGGAGTCAAACGACCTGTCCCCTTGGCTCCTGCCCTTTTGACTCACTCCCCACTTCGCAAGAGCTGGGTAGCGCCAATACATCCGTGCTGGTATCCCGGGCCTTCAAGAAAGAGAGTGTGGTTTCGAATGCCTCATCATCACAGCTTGTCTGTGAGAGGCCTCCCATCGCCTCCATCATCGCGGCAATGTTCTTGGTGCCGATGCCCGTGCTATCAGCTGCGTCGCTATCGGGGGCCACGACGTTGGTCACGGTGATGCCAGCATACTTCTCATCCTCGAAGCACTCGATGAGCACCGGTTGAGATCGGTCTGCATCTCGATCGAGGTTCGAGGTGACACTGTCAAACACGCGCCGCACGAAAGGCTTGAAGGCAAGAACCGTGCTCTCGGGAATGGATGGCGGCCACCACACCTGGAGGCCCTGCCGCTCGCAATAGTCAGACATCTCGTCAATGCCATTGACGAGCGCCTCTCCCAAGGCCATCTCCTCGCACGGGACCTCTCCCTCGCCGGCAGATGCGGACGCGTAGCGCAAGATGCTGTCCGCAAGGCTCTTAATCTGGCCCGCCACCTCATCGATGCGTCCGAATCCAAGGGCGATTGTTGGAGGTTGCCGTGGAGCACCATTGCCCAGTACCTACCACGGGGCGGAAACCCTTGGCCTCCAAGGGTGGCAAGCGCGCACGAAGGACGTGCGAGACCCGCCACCCGAAGGGAGACAAGGACATGGCAACTACGAAGAACACCAAGCGTCACATGACCAAGGCAGAGCGCCAGCAGGCGCGAGAGAGGGCGTCCGCGCCGTGTACGACTCCGAGCGCTGGGAGTCGTGGCTGCGCAGCCTGTCCAAGTTCTATGACTACAGCCTCGGAAACACCATCCTGATAGCGATGCAGATGCCTACCGCCACCCACGTGGCGAGCTTCAGGAGCTGGAAGCGCGACTTCAACCGCTATGTCAGGAAGGGCGAGAGGGGCATCGAGATCCTCGTGCCCATGCTCGTCAAGGAACGCGACGAGGACGACGCCGACGGGGAGCGCCGCCGCCTCGTGGGCTTCCGCGTGGGCCACGTCTTCGACGTCAGCCAGACCGACGGCGAGCCCCACGTCGTTTACGCCCCCGCCTCAGCCTTCCTCCCCGACCACGCATGCGGGGCACGTATAGCTCCGCCTTCCGAGCACGCCCACCTTCTCGCCCACGATGCGCACGAGCTTGCTGCACGCGAGCTCCTTGGACGTGTCGGAGGCGTACAGGGTGAGGTCCCCCGGCTCCACGACGAACTCCATCTCCTCATCGTAGTAGCCAAGCTGGGACATGCTGAGGTCAAAGCGGATGGTCTTGCGCTCCTGCGGCTCCAGGCGCACCTTCTTGAAGCCCACGAGCGAGAGCACCGGGCGGGTCACATGCGCCCCGAAGAAGTTGGTGAAGAGCATGACCACGTCCTCGCCTGCCCGCACCCCCGTGTTTTGCACGTCGCAGCAGACCCTGAGCGACCCTTCCGTGTCCACCTCGTCCGCGCTCGTCCGCAGCCCGTCAATCGAGAAGCTCGTGTAGCTGAGGCCATGGCCAAAGTGGTAGAGCGGGTCTGCCGACCCGTCCACGTAGCCTCCTGAGAAGACCGAGGCCACCGCCGTGTCCGCGCCCGAGCGGTAGCCCGATCCCGTCTTGTGGTTATAGACCACCGGGATCGGAGCCAAAGGGACAGATCACCTGGCTCATGGACGCCATCGTTGCGCAAGCTGGACGCGAAAGAAAAGAGCGCCCCCGACATGTGAACTGAACCCCGATAGTTGGACTGGAAACTCAGGTTTCCAGTCCAACTTCTATTTG
>CACYAX010000283.1 GCA_902772435.1 uncultured Coriobacteriaceae bacterium
TCCTCTGCTCGGGCACGACGACTTCGCCCACGTCCGGCACGGAGCTCTATGCCGTGGAGGTCTATCAGCCGCTTGAGGGCGACGCGTCCATCACGAATACGCAGCTCGTCGATCTCACGGCCTATCTGGCTCAGTAACGTATTTGATTGATTGCGTAAGGGAAGGGTTGCCGACTGTTCGGTGACCCTCCTTTTTTTGTGCGTTCTACCTGCGCAAACGCTGATTGCTGCTGAGGTGTGGTCACAAAACCTGCACATGGTGCCGCCCCCATCAGAAGATTTCTTTGACAAGGCGACGGGTGGCTGATATAGTAAATATCTGCGCTGAGGCGCTCCAACATTGCGGGATGGAGCAGTCTGGTAGCTCGCCGGGCTCATAACCCGGAGGTCGGTGGTTCAAATCCGCCTCCCGCGACCAAATCTGATGCAGGCCCTTCGGGGCCTGTTTTCGTATCTCGAGGCGTTGTGTGGCGGCGCGGGGGTGGCCTGCGCTTAGGAGGGCGGCTGGACGCCTGCGCCGTCTTGCCCCTTCGCTCCATGGCACCCCTTTCCCTCACGAGGCGCTGAGGCGGACCGCGCCTGCCCGCGACGGGTGTCGTCCCGCGACGAGCGCCTGCGCATCATTTCCCAGCCGCGTCTTTCATTGCAAGGTGGGGTCAAAATCCGGAGTCTCGCGCCGAACCGCGTGCCAGAGGGCTATGGTTCTGAAGGCAACCGCAAGATGTCAGGAGACGCCATGACCACGATCATTCCCGAAGGCTACGTTTCGCAGCTCTCTCAATACGACACCCAGCGCGCCATCGAGCGCATCAAGCACGTGTTCCTCACCAAGCTCTGCGCCGCGCTCCACCTGGTGCGCGTGACCGCCCCGCTCGTGGTGGACCCGGCGACGGGCATGAACGACAACCTCAACGGCGTCGAGCGCCCCGTGGGCTTCGACGTGCCGGCCGTGGGCAGCGACGCCGAGGTCGTGCAGTCGCTTGCCAAGTGGAAGCGCTATGCCCTCAAGCGCTACGACTTCAACGTGGGGAAGGGCATCGTCTGCGATATGAACGCCATCCGCCGCGACGAGGAGCTCGACAACCTGCACTCCATCTACGTGGACCAATGGGACTGGGAGAAGGTCATCGTGGAGGAGCAGCGCTCGGATGCCTACCTGCACGAGGTTGTGAACCGCATCGTCACGGCCATCTGCGGCACGCTCGACGAGCTCAAGTGGTACTACCCGCAGCTCGAGACCGAGCTCGACCGCGACATCACCTTCGTGACGTCCCAGGAGCTCGAGGACCTCTATCCCACGCTCACGCCCAAGGAGCGCGAGGACCGCTTCGTGTCCGAGCACCACACCACCTTCATCAAGGGCATCGGCGGCGCGCTGCGCTCCGGCAAGCCCCATGACGGCCGCTCGCCCGACTACGACGACTGGTCCCTCAATGGCGACCTGCTCTTCTGGAACGACGTGCTGGGCTGCGCCTTCGAGGCCAGCAGCATGGGCATCCGCGTGAGCCCTGAGTCGCTGGACCGCCAGCTCACTATCGCGGGCTGCGACGACCGCCGCGCGCTGCCTTTCCACAAGATGCTGCTCGCGGGCGAGCTGCCCTGCACCATCGGCGGCGGCATCGGCCAGAGCCGCCTGTGCATGCTGCTTCTGGGCAAGGCCCACGTGGGCGAGGTGCAGGCGAGCGTGTGGGACGCCGAGACCGTCGAGGCGTGCAAGGCCGCGGGCGTGCAGCTGCTCTAAGGCGCTGATTCACGGGAACGCTGCGAAGCGCTAATTGGCTTTCGCTTGGGCTGTCCAGGTCGGGAGGTCGTTGCGGTCGTAGCTTCAGCCTGTGCGACAGGCATGCCCTGGTAGGAAGGCAGAAGGCACGTGGCCAAGTACTTCGACATCAACGAGAACGGCTGCAGCATCCGCTGCAAGCTGTACTGCGTCGACCCGTGGGCCGTGCGCCGCGTCATCGTGTTCTGCCACGGCTTCGGCGGCCACAAGGACAACAAGGCGGCCGAGACCTTCGCCGAGCGTGCCGTGGCCAAGCGCAAGGGCACGGCGGTCATTGTGTTCGACTGGCCCTGCCATGGCGACGACGCCCGCAAGAACCTGCTGCTGGAGGACTGCGACACGTATCTCTCCACGGTCATCGCCTACGCGAAGGAGCGCTTCGGCACCGA
>CACYAX010000284.1 GCA_902772435.1 uncultured Coriobacteriaceae bacterium
TGCCGCCGTCCTCGCCGCAGGAGGGGCCGGCGTGGCTGCCCACGAGCTTGACGTTGAGGTCGGCGTAGGCCACGGACTGGCGCACCTGCTCGAAGGCGCGGCCGGTCACGAAGACCGAGAAGCTGCTGGCGAAGGGGATCTTGCCACAGGAGGCGAGGCCAGCGGCGGTGCAGACCATGTCAGCCTCGGCGATGCCCATGTTGAAGAAGCGGTCGGGGTGGGCCTTCTTGAAGCCGCCGGACTTGGTGGCGGCGGCGAGGTCGGCGTCAAGCGCGACGATGTTGGGGTTCTGGTTGCCAAGCTCGACGATGGCGGCACCGAAAGCCTCACGGGTTGCAGAGTTCATGCTTGCTCCTTTGGGGAAGAAGGTGGTCTTTGCGGTACCTACTCGGCGCGAAGCTCGGCGAGAGCGACGGCGGCCTGCTCGGCGTTGGGGGCAGCGCCGTGCCAGTTGACCTGGTTCTCCATGAACGAGACGCCCTTGCCCTTGATGGTCTCGCAGATGATGACGGTCGGCTTGCCCTTGCAGGTCTTGGCCTCGTCGATGGCTGCGGAGAGGGCCTCGAGGTCGTGGCCATCGCAGGAGAGCACGTTCCAGCCGAAGGCGGCGAACTTCTCGTCGACGGGGTTGACGGTCATGACCTCGTCGTTGGTGCCGTCGATCTGCAGGCCGTTGTGGTCGTAGAGCGCGATGATGTGGTCGAGCTTGTAGTGGGCGGCGCTCATCGCGGCCTCCCAGATCTGGCCCTCCTGGGACTCGCCGTCGCCGAGGATGACGTAGACGTAGTAGTCCTTGTTGTCGAGCCTGCCGGCGAGCGCCATGCCGTTGGCGGCGGAGAGGCCCTGGCCAAGCGAGCCGGTGGACATGTCGACACCGAGGGTGTAGGTCATGTTGGGGTGACCCTGCAGGTGGGAGTCCACCTTGCGCAGACGGATGAGCTCCTCGCGCGGGAAGAAGCCGCGCTCGGCGAGCGCCGCGTACAGCGCGGGGGCTGCGTGGCCCTTGGAGAGCACGAGGCGGTCACGGTCGGGGTCGACCGGCCTCTCGGGGTTGACGTTCATCTTCTCGAAGTAGAGAACGGTGAGCATGTCGGCACAAGAAAGCGAGCCACCCGGATGGCCTGAACCGGCCGCTGCGAGCGACTCGATGATATCGATGCGAATCTGACGTGCGATCTTCTCAAGGTCTTGGCTCATTGTTTTTCCCTTCGTCGAGCCGTTTGCACGTTTACCGACATTCATATTAGCGTGACAAACTTTCAAATGCGA
Source organism: uncultured Coriobacteriaceae bacterium (assembly GCA_902772435.1). Lineage (GTDB taxonomy): Bacteria > Actinomycetota > Coriobacteriia > Coriobacteriales > Atopobiaceae > UBA1367. The sequence goes on from CACYAX010000284.1 coordinate 1,270, forward strand.
CTTGTGGTATTGGACTTCGCGCAGTGTTCACGAACTACATATGTATGCTAAGTCGTATTTTGCTGCAATAGGTAAATATTTTTATCTATAACCATGGGCAACATCACTGATAATCAGGTCATATACGATAACTCGCCTTCTATTGTCTGCGCAATGACCTCGACTGCGAGCTCGGTACCGCGCTGACTGGGATGCACGCCGTCGCGCAGGTAGAGCTGCTCCTCGGCTGCCCTCTCGTAAAATGCCGAACCCACGTCGGCAACAAGCGCGCCCGTAAGGTCCGCCGCCTCATAGTACGCATCATGCAGGCGTTTGTGCAGCTCATCGTAGGTAAAGCCACTTGATTCGAGCTTCTTGCTCCCTGGCTTGTATGCCCACGTGGCATACAGGACGGGCGCTGCACCATGTTCACGCACAAGCGAGCAAAGCCTGGTCACGCTCTCCAGAAAGCGCTGCTTCGAGCGCACAGGACCTATGCTCATTTCCTGCATGACCACGAAATCCCAGCTCGCGGTCTTTAGCGCCGCAAGCGTGCGTGCACCAAGGCCCGTCTGAGGGTTAAGCTGTTCCGCGAGGCGAGCCCCACCCCGCGTATGTGCCACGACCTCAGCTCCCGTGCGCTCCGCAAGGCGCGCCGGCAGGTCGTGTGCCGAAGTTAGGCTGTTTCCCAGCATGAGAATGCGCATCTCTCCCCTTCCGACGCGGCGTTCGCACCCATTCTAGAGCCTCCGCACCCCGCTTCTGAGCCTTGCGCAAGAGAATCGTGCCAATCCTGCCTCACTCCGGAGTCTTGCGCAACCGGATCGCGCCGACTCCAGGCCTGCCTCGTGCCCTGCGCAACCGGATCGCGCCAAACGGAGCCCCGCAACTACCGTTTTTCGCCTGTCGGCGCAAGTTC
>CACYAX010000285.1 GCA_902772435.1 uncultured Coriobacteriaceae bacterium
CGGCTGCTTTGAGCCAAAGGGCACGGGCGTCATACCCGTCAAGGCGGGAAGCGGCAGAACAAGGAGCTCGGCACCCGCCTGAACGGCAAGACGAGACTGGGCGACCGCGCGGGCACTCGTGCCCGCGAAGTCGCCCGGACGCGTGTCTATCTGTGCGACCGCGATTCTCATGGGAGCTTAGATGTCAGCCTTCCAGAGGCCGTGGAGGTTGCAGTACTCGTAGATGCTCACGTTCTCGGAGCCCTCGCAGGAGAACTCGGTGTGAGGAGCCTCGCCCGGCTTGAGGTAGTGGATCTCGGTACGGCCATCGGCGACGAGCGCGACCCACTGGATGAAGTGGGCGTCGAGCATGGGGTGATCGACCTCGCCGACGTTGACGATGATGCGGCCGCCCTCACGGGTGACCATGGGGATATGCTTCTCGCGGGCGGCATCAACGGTGCCGGCGATGAGCTCGTCGCAGGGCTCGCCGCAGCATACCGGCGTGCAGGGACCCTCCTGGACCTTCAGGAACAGGTTCGCGCACTTCTTGCACTTGTAGAACTTGGCGTCAGCCATGATGGACCCCTCTCCTTGGGTGGTTTACGACTGAAACACATACCTGATGGTATGGTACCACGTGAACTGTAGCCGAGAAACAGGCAGTTGGCCCAACGCCGTACAGAGCGCGCGGAAGACGTCCGCAGGGGGCATCCCCGCGGACGCCATGCCCTACACGAAGGCCACGTGGCCGCCCGCGCCCACGAGGTCTTCCACCTCGGCGCGCAGCACCATGTTGCGGGCATCAACGCGGATGGGAAGCTCCATGCGCATGGTCTCGCCCGTGGCACCCTCCACCAGGAGCTCCACGCGGTCGAGGCCCGCATAGCGCCCGAAGATGGCGTTCAGCTGCTGCATGCGGTCGAACGAGAGCATGCGCGGCGGCATGAACACCTCGATCACGCGCGGCCGGTTGGTCTTCTCTGAGAGCTCCATGGACTGCACCGACTGGCAGATCACCTGGTTGCCGCGGTCGCCGCGCTCGAGCTTGCCCGACACCTTCACGAAGATGTCGCCCGTGGACTCGCCCATCTCGTCGACCTCGCCCGCGAGCACCGACGCGCATTCGCGGTAGGTCTTGGGGAAGATGACGAGGCTGACCTCGCCCTCCATGTCCTCAAGCGTGACGACGGCCATCGAGTCACCGTTCTTGGTGGTCTTCTTGGCCACGGCGGTCACCATGCCCGCAAGGCGGATGGGCTTGTCCTCGGGCACGCGGTAGCGCGTCATCACGGTACCCGTGGCGGGGTTCACGACCTCGACGGACTCCTCGATCTCGCCCAGCGTGTAGTCGCGCGCCTTGGAGAGCGCGTACTCGTACGGGCGCAGCGGATGGTCGGAGACGTAGATGCCCAGCACCTCGTGCTCCTGCGCGAGCTTGACGCTGCGGTCCCACTCCACGCCGTCGGGTGCCGGCACGTCAGACTCGAAGCCCGAGCCCGCGACGTCGGCGAACATGTCGAACAGCGAGCTCTGGCCCGCCGCGCGGTCACGCTGGCGCTTTGCCGCGGCGTCGATGATGTTCTCGGGGTTGTTCTTGTCCACGAACATGAGCAGCTGGCGGCGCGTGTAGCCCGTGGAGTCGAAGGCACCGCTCTTGATGAGCGCCTCGACCACGCGGCGGTTGGCGGACGATGAGTCCACGCGCTCCACGAAGTCGTGCAGGTTCTTGAAGAGGCCGCCTTCGGCGCGCTCGGCCATGATGGCCTCGCCCACGCCCTCGCCCACGCCGCGGATGCCGGCGAAGCCGAAGCGCACGCCCTCGGCCGTGGCCGTGAAGTCCTTGCCGCTCTCGTTGATGTCGGGCGGCAGGATCTTGATGCCCTCGTGGCGGCACGAGGTGACGTAGTGCACGATCTTGTCGGTCTTGCCCATGTAGGACGTGAGGACCGAGGCCATGTACTCGCGCGGGAAGTAGGCCTTGAGCCAGGCCGTCTGCATGACGAGGATGGCATAGCCCGCCGAGTGGCTCTTGTTGAAGGCGTAGGAGGCGAACTCGAGCACGTCGTCCCAGATCTTCTGGGCGATCGTGTCGGTATAGCCGTTGGCCACCGCGCCGTTCATCCAGTGGTCGTAGATGGTCTCGTCCTTGCCGTCCTCCCAGTGGAAGACCTC
>CACYAX010000286.1 GCA_902772435.1 uncultured Coriobacteriaceae bacterium
GCGTGCTCGAGGATAGCTGCCTCGGTTCGGTCGAGCAGGCGCTCTGCCGTAGCGGGGTTCTTGAGCACGTCACGGACGTAGAACACGGCCCGCTCAAGGTCGTCCCAGAAGAGCGGCAGGTACTGCAACCTATACTGCGTCGGCACGATGCAGCTCCTCCCTCAGGGCGCCAAACACCTCGTCGTGGGAATAACGCATCGTGGTGGATGCCGCCTGGCGGTCCGCTGCGTCCAGCATCGCTTCGACGTTGCCCGTGAGGCTCTCGTACTGCTCCATGTTCATCACGACCATCGAGCCGTATCCGTTCTTGGTGAGAAAGACCGGCCCGCCTGTGGCCACCGCTTCCTCGACCGCAGCGTAGTGATTGCGCAGCTCCGATACTGGCATGATCTGCATGGCGACCTCCTTCTGGCATATTTTATCTGAATTATATCATCAAACACATCGTGATTGCCCCAGGGCGCTGCCTGCTGAACAGGTGGCGATGGCCAACGCGAACCAGCCACGACACGCTGCGACCTCGCTAGAGGAACCGTGCTGCGTATCGCGCAAGATTCGTCTTCGAGCTCCTGCGCCTTCTCGGGGAAGCGCTCGGCATAGCGCCCGCAGGCGAGCTCCATGTAGTGGTAGAACTCGCCGTACGTCAGCCTGCACGAGTCGTGGACCACGAAGCACTCCACGTCGAAGGGCTCCTCGTGCGCCTGGTCGTACTCGTCGAGCTCGTCCCAGAAGCTGATGCCCGCGTCGTTGAAGGAGTAGCCCGTCCCCTCGCCCGCGCCGCGTGCGACGCTGGCGCAGTTGGGATTGCTGTCGCCATACAGGCCGAACGTGACGGTCACCGGCCAGTGCGCGGCGTCCATGAGGTCGTCGTCCGTCAGGATCATCTCGCACATACGCACCTCCTGGTGATAGTCGTCCGGCTCGCGCGGGTCACAACCATTCTAACCGCCGCAGCGGACGACAATTGTGTCCGGCACAGCTGGTAGAGTTGTAGGGGAAGGTCGTAGCGGGAAGGAGATGGCATGCCGAACAAAGCAGAGACGGGGCTTGTGCTGCCCGTTGGGAACCCCAACGCGAAGGTGATCATGCTCCTCCGAAAGCTGACGCCGCTCTCCATCGCAGAGGTCAGGCAGCGCGCCGCCGAGGGAAGGCCCATCACGGGCTTCAACGGCGTGGACGAGTACGGGATCAGGGACGACGAGGTCCTGCTCCGCTCCGTCAGGGACGCCCGCGAGGGCCTGCTCGCACTCGGGATCGACGCGCGCGTCGTGATAGACAGCCAGGATGAGAGCACGGAGTACCTCGACAACGTCATACGGGGCATGCGGGAGACCGCTGAGCAGCTCGACTGGGAGGACGAGGTCGGCTTCGCGCAGGAGGAGGTCGAGCGTGCCGTAGCCGAGCTGTCGGAGGAGTTCGAGGACTTCTGCTGGTGGGTGCCGGACGACCTGTACGAGCTCGGCGAGGAGCTGAGGCGCGAGCTTCCCGCAGGCCACCCGCTGGAAGGGCGCGACCTCGCGGCCCTCGCAAGGAGCGAGCGCCGTGACGACGTCCTGTTTCACGACGGGCAGGACTACGTCCTTGTCCACCTCACGTGGAGCGCACAAAACACCCTGCCGTTCCCGCTGTTCGAGGTCGTGAAAGACGACATTGCGAGTTATCTGCGGAACGACTACCTCGAGGAAGAGTAAGACCGGCATGGATAGGCGCGACTTCACATGCGTCTCCATCCGCGGCATGGTCACCTACTGCGTCATGTGTCTCGAGAACTACGTCCTGGAGGCCTACGCCGACCACGACTTCGTCCGGAACAAGCGCGCCGCTCTTCATATATCCGTCCGCCTTGATCCCAATCGGGGTCTGAGCTTTAACGGCGGCGCGAAGAGCGTCGCCCGTGGAAAGATGATAGAGGCCATAATCGCGAACAATATTCTCTGCCTGAGTCCCTTTACCGGCTCCCGGAGGTCCAACAAATACTACTCTCATTTTGAATCCTAATATTATCGCCAAGAGGCGAGTATCGTTTACTGACAACAAAGACAAAAGGCGCGCCAACGCGTGTCAAACGCGTTGGAACGCCGACGTTTGCAAGGAAGACGCAACTTCCGTTCAGAGACAGAAGCGTCTTCTGTTCAAACTAGTTTTCAAGCA
>CACYAX010000287.1 GCA_902772435.1 uncultured Coriobacteriaceae bacterium
GCCAGCGTAGTACTCCGCGCGGCCCTTGGCCTTCGTCGTGACGCTGTACTCGGGAATGGCGAGAAAGCGCTCGCACACGTAGTAGCTGTAATGGGCGAAGTCGAGCGCCACAGTCGGGGTGAGGCTCTCGCTGGCCTTGAGAATCTGCGCCCCTGTCGTGTATGCGGGGATGGTCACGCCCTCGTCGGCGTGGATGTGCTTGTCGTAGCTGTAGGTCTGTACCAGTTCGGCGTCCGAACGGACGATGATGGGAACTACCCCGCCACCGCCACCGCCACCGCCCAGCGTGAACTCGGCGGTGCCGCCGCCAACTGTTGGCAGCACGACGGACGGCACGTCATAGTAGCTTGCACCGAGGAGGCTGATGTTGGCCGTCTGTGCCATGTAGCCCCTCCTAGCTGATGCTCAGTATCTTGGTGGTGCTGTCTTGGCTGATGGTCGGCATGACGAGGGAGCCAGACACGCCAAGAATCGTCTTTCCCGTCAGGATGTTCTGGCTCACGCAGTCGGAGATTGCGCCCGAGGCAAGGCTGACCGTACCACCAGTGGTCTTGCCTGCTGGGATTGTCACGGTACCCGCCTTGGTGCTGATGGTTCCGCCAGTTGAGCCGTTGTTGGGCATGCTGCCCTGCACCTCGCCGCTCGGGCCATAGGTTGTCTTTCCGACAAGGACGTCGGCTGCGGCTGCGGTCGCCGAAGCGGTGTCGAAGAACTTGGCCGTGCCGCCGCCGCTCTTGGGTATGTCCACCTCGGGACAGTCTTGGTACGTCACGCCATTGATGACTACGTTCTGGGCCATACTGGCTCCTAACTCACGGTAAGGACGGCCCCGTTCCATTGAATGAGACCGTAGTTGCTGGGAATGGGGTTGATGACAATGTCGGTCAGCAGGACGTGTTCCGTCGTCTCCACGACCTGCGCCTCTCGGCTCGGCGTGAACTCGGTCGGCCCCTCGTAGGTCGGATAGTCTGTCGAGTGGGTGCTGATGTACTCGCCGACGCCGAAGTCGATGCCGACGTCGTCGTCGACCGAGAGCGTGACGGGCTGGATGCCCGTCACGTCCAGAACGTAGGACTCATTCGCCATAGGTCAACTCCTCTTGCAGGAGGTTCTGCGTCACGGAGATATCACGCACGACCGTGGCGTTGCGCATGCCGTCTTGGTCGACCCAGTTCACTTGGATGCGAACCTTGTCGTCAGCGTTGAACATGGCGGTCTGCAACTGGGTGAGGTTGACAACGAGGGTCGTGTCGCCAGTCTCCTCGTCATACGAGACGGTCGGGTCGTCGATGGTGACGAGCCTGCACCGCTGCTTGTACGTCACGTAGACGTCCTTGCCAGTCAGGTCGATGCCCTGTACCGTAAGTTCTTGGGTCGGTGTCGTGTATCGTCGCATGATGCCTCCTTACGGCATGAGCATTCCAAGCAGCATTCCTATCAGCAGGAACACGAGGTCGTTCGACAGGACGAAGATGACGCACGCGAGGGCGATGCCGTCGCGCCGCTCGTCGTTCCGAACCAGAGCGCTCTCCATCACTCCTCCGGCGAGCGCGGCGGGTACTTGTCCACGAGCGCCTTGAGGTGCTTTGGATAGCCGCCCTTGATGCACTGGCAGAGCCGTGCGAACTCCTCCTCCGAGAGCATGACGCGGGGAAGGGCGGAGCCGTAGCACGCCTTGGCGACCTTGTCGAGGACGCTCACGTCCGCAGGGGTCGTGAGGTCGTTGATATCCGCCCCGTCGAACCAGACCAAGGTGTTGCGGCCCTTGATAGAGATGATGCAGTCCATAGTCTCCTCCGTGCTCTCGTATTCCTCGTACCAGTGGAGGCTCACGCTCTCCCATCCGCCGTCACCCTCTCGGTTGACCTGCGAGTACCCGTGGATTGGGTGGTCGATGGCGTGCTCCATGACCTGTGCCATAGCCTCGGCCATCGGGATGCCGTCGACCGTCTTGTCGCCGACGTATCGCCAGCACTCCTCCCACTTCGAGGGGTAGTAGGGGCCGGACGCGACCTCCCATCCGGTCTGGTCGCCGGACTGTGGGCCAGTCACCCCGCCCGTCTCGTCGATTCGCGCCCCGCCGCACGTGGACTCGCCGAGGTACATCTCGGTGTGGCCGTCACGCCAGAGAATGTCCCCACGCTC
>CACYAX010000288.1 GCA_902772435.1 uncultured Coriobacteriaceae bacterium
ATCATCGAGCGGGACGGGTCCCTTGCCGCCTCCGAGCTCGCCAAGGCGGGCGGCGTGTCGGTGAGGACGGCCCAGCGCTGGATCAGGAGGATGGCGGAGGGCGGGGAGCTCGAAGCGAGCGCGCGCGACCCACACCGGTACGTCCTGCATGACACTGGCCAGGATAACGATGCGACATAGTGTCACACGCATGTCGCGACACGGTCGTATGACTGGTTTGGGAGACGGAGCCCCTCCGGGCAAGGTGGCTGCATGATTACTCAGAATGGACCTATACGAACGAGTGCCACGGGCGAGGAGCTGTGGTCTCACGGGACCTCTGCCTTCCCCTGCGGATGCTACCAGACCGACCTCCATGCGGATGGGGTTCCCTGGCACTGGCATGCCGAGTACGAGTTTGGCTTGTGCATCGAAGGGCTCATCGACTACCGCGCGGGTGGCGAACGGTTGCTACTACGCGCAGGCGATGCGGTCTTCGTCAACGGTGGGGTCCCTCATGCTGAGGCACCTGTGACTGGCTTTGAAGGGCCCTGCGTGGAGGGCAGCCTCGTCTGTCGGCCGTCCATGCTCTATGGCACCGAGCGGAGTTCGATCTACCTCGAATACTTCAGGCGTCTTGCGGAGCCGACCGCTCCCCAAGTGGTGCATCTGTCTTCTGCCGGTGAGCCCTGGCAGCGTGATGCTGCCGCTGCGGCACACAAAGCGCATGCCGCCGTCGCTGCCGACGAGCGGTATGCGGATGTGACAGCACGTGATCTGCTCACGCGTGTGTGCCTTGCGGTGCTCGAGCACGCGGATGCGAGGCCAGAGGCGCATCGCACGACGGAGCGCAGCCTAGGGCGGGTACAGGCCATGCTCTCATTCATCGAGGAGCACTATGCTGAGCCCGTTGGGGCCAAAGAGATTGCGGCAGCGGCGAGCGTGAGCCCGCGCGAGGCCCAGAGGGCGTTCCAGCAGGCTATCGGTGAGTCTCCCATGTCGTATCTCAACAACTGGAGATTGTACGAGGCCTCGCGTCTCCTGCGCACCACCGATGAACCCGTGTCAGCCATTGCGCATATGGTTGGCTTCTCGAGCCACAGCCACTTTGCGCGGAGGTTCCGCGAGCGCTACGGTCACACGCCCGCCGAGCATCGCAATCGCTGACCGGGAGCGCGCCCATGGGGTGCTCAGGCCCATGGGCGCTGAGAGAAAGGGCTACCTAGGGCAAGCCTACGCCACAAGCTCCGGCACCAGACGTTCGAGCGCATCGGCGATGCCGTCGCTGTTGTTGTCGCCCGTCACGTAGTCGGCCTCGGCCTTGACCTCGTCCACGGCGTTGCCCATGGCCACGCCAATCTGTGCCCACTTGATCATCGTGAGGTCGTTCTGCGCATCACCGAAGCTCATGACCTCGGAGCGTTCGATGCCCAGCACGGCGAAGGTGTCCTTGAGCGCGCGCACCTTGTCTACTCCGAGCGGCGTGAACTCGAAGTACACCGGAGAGGTGAACATGGCCGTGAGCTCGCCCTCGAAGGGCGCCGCCATCCCTCGTTCGAGGCGATCCGTTGGAAGACAAACACTAGCAGGGTCGATGCCGCTGTGGCCAAGGTCAAGGAGGCGGTGGACGACGAGTCCGCTGGATACCCGATTACTGCTTTGGGTGAGATTAAAGAGGTCTTCCGAGAGGTGTAACGGTGAGCGAAGTATATGAGGCTGGAGAGTTGTACGAGCGGAGCCGAAGAGTTGACTCCTTCTGTCGCATTCTCTTCTGGGCCAACTGTGTGCTGACGATTCTTTCGTTCTGGCCCAACATGATGCAGCCTGTGGTGGCGTACTGTCAGATAGCGACGGCGGTGCTGCACGTAGGCCTCACCCTTGCGGATGACTGCTTTCTTTGGTTCGAGGCAGAGAGCGCTAATCGAAAGCATCTGGTGGAAGACGCCTTCGGCGTCGACATTACCAACAAACGCGGCGTCGGCTATTGACCTAAAATTGGTTTTAGGTTATTGGATGCTTGTTACGGAAAACGTTACCTAAAGGAGGATTATGATTAACAGAATTGCCATATACCACAGAATGTCAGAACAGTACTGCTATTGTCTGGATAATGACCACCTGATAATCAACATCAAAACAGGATATGATGTCGATAAAGTGTT
>CACYAX010000289.1 GCA_902772435.1 uncultured Coriobacteriaceae bacterium
GCCCCTGGCGACGACCAGCGCAAACACGCATGGTGCGGCGGCGGCCACGTCAGGCGCGGGCGTCGAGGCGCGCATCGTGGCGGAGGCCGACCTCACGCTTGACGCAGGCCCTGCGCCCCTCGCCATCGCGAGCACCATCATTGACGTTACCGGAGCGACCCCGCGCATCCTGCGTGAGAGTGCCATCGAGGCGGCTCGCGTCCTCGCGGCTGCCCACATCTAGGCGCACGTTTCCCGCGTTTTGGGGGGAGATTGTGAAGCGACGTTCATCTATGCGTTAACGATTTGTCTCCAAAATGTGTGCGCCGTACCTAAAAAGCTACGCTATTTCAGCCAAATATACTGGCGTTTCTGGCGCCACTGAGATGCACGACCATCCAGAAAGGATCCGCTATGTCGCTTTCGCACCTTGCCCAGTCCGACCCCGAGCTCTTTGCTGCCGTGGGGGATGAGCTGAGCCGTCAGCGCGCGTCCATCGAGCTCATTGCCTCGGAGAACTTCGTGAGCCTCGCCGTGATGGAGGCCGTTGGCTCCGTGCTCACCAACAAGTATGCCGAGGGCCTTCCCGGACACCGCTACTACGGTGGCTGCTGGGCTGTCGACGCCGTGGAAGACATCGCCCGCGAGCGTGTGAAGAAGCTCTTCAACTGCGGTTTCGCTAATGTGCAGCCCCACTCGGGCGCGCAGGCCAACTACGCCGCCACCAGCGTGTTCGCCAAGCCGGGCGACACCATCATGGGCATGGACCTCTCCAACGGTGGCCACCTCACCCATGGTAGCCCCGCCAATTACTCGGGCAAGCTCTTCCGCGTGGTCTCCTATGGCCTCGATCCCCAGACCGAGCTCATCGACTACGACATCGTGGCTGCCAAGGCCGAGGAGTTCAAGCCCAAGCTGATCATCGCCGGCGCCTCCGCCTATCCGCGCGTGATCGACTTCGCGCGTTTCGCCGAGATCGCCCACGCCAATGGTGCCAAGCTCATGGTCGACATGGCCCACATCGCGGGCCTCGTGGCCACGGGCGCCCATCCCAGCCCGCTGCCCCATGCTGACATCGTGACCTCCACCACGCACAAGACCCTGCGCGGCACGCGTGGCGGCATCATCCTGTGGAACGACGAGTCCCTCACCAAGACCGTCAACTCCGCCGTGTTCCCCGGCAGCCAGGGCGGCCCGCTCGAGCACGTCATCGCGGGCAAGGCCGTCGCCTTCGGCGAGGCCCTGCAGCCCGAGTTCACCACCTACATCAACCAGGTCTGCACCAACGCCAAGGCCCTCGGCCGCGGCATGGAGTCCAAGGGCCTGCGCATGGTCACGGGTGGCACCGACAACCACCTGCTGCTCGTCGACCTCACGACCGCCGCTGACGGCGAGGTCACCGGCAAGGCCGCCGAGAACGCCCTCGACGAGGTGGGCATCACGGTCAACAAGAACACCATCCCCGGCGAGAAGCGCTCCCCGTTCGTGGCGAGCGGCATCCGCGTGGGCTCCGCCGCCATGACCACCCGCGGCTTCGACGAGGCCGAGGCCGAGCGCATCGGCGAGCTCATCGGCGAGACGGTCTCGCACCTGGGTGACGAGCAGGTCCTCGCCTCCGTCAAGGCTGAGGTCGCGGCACTCCTGGCCGCCCATCCGCTCTATCCCGAGCTGGGCTAGGACCTGCGGCAAGCGCTGCGCAAGAACGATTTGGGTGCCCCGCCCATCCCGCGTCTGGGATGGGCGGGGCACTGCGTTTTATCACGTGCTTGGCGTAGTACGACAGCTTGCGAAGCATGTCATGTGCCAGAGGATTATTCCTCTCACAATTGATACGTCTAGCAGCGCAAATGCCTGCGCCTGCCGAATGTATTACGCCGCACCTTACGGCGCTGTGACATAGTGGTCAAAGGTATCTATCTCTTGCGCGTGGCGTCCGGCGAGGCTCTCATGGCAGACGAGACCAAGACATCAGATAGCAAGATGGACGTCCAAAGCCCCATCCAGGGCATGGACGAGTCGATGTTTGCCGCCGCTGACGCGGCCCTTGAACGCTCGTTGCTCGAGCGAGGCAAGGAAGTCCTCAAGACCTACCAGGAAGACCCGTGGTTCCGCGCCGAAGCGTCGGTCAAGATCTCCTTGGTCATCAACCTGTTCT
>CACYAX010000290.1 GCA_902772435.1 uncultured Coriobacteriaceae bacterium
GGTACAAGGTGATGCGCTCGTTCTCCTGCGGCACATAGCTGGCGGGGAACATCAGTTCCAGGTCGGTGTCCACCACACAGTCGGTGACAAACTCGGTACCTGCGTCTTCTCCGTTATTTCCGTTTTCTCCGTTGCCCGTCGCGCTGAATAGCGTTGAGAACTCCTCGGTCTTCAGCTCGGTGACGGCCTCCTTGAGCACTCGCTGATAGGTTTCGTAGCCCAGGTCGGCGATGAAACCGCTCTGCTCGGCACCCAACAGGTTGCCCGCGCCGCGGATGTCCAGGTCTTGCATCGCGATTTGGATGCCGGAACCCAGGTCGCTGAAACTCTCGATGGCCTGCAGACGGCGACGGGCGTCGGTAGCCAGCGGCTTGCCGGGAGGCACGAGCAAGTAGCAGAAGGCCTTGCGGCTGCTGCGACCCACCCTGCCCCTGAGCTGGTGCAGGTCGCTCAGGCCGTAACGGTCGGCGTTGTTGATGATGATGGTGTTGACGTTGGGCATGTCGATGCCGTTCTCGATGATGGTCGTCGACAGCAACACGTCGTAATCGTGGTTGCCGAAGTCGATGATGGTCTGTTCCAGTCGCTCGGGGGGCATCTGGCCGTGGCCCACGGCGACGCGGGCGTCGGGCACCACGCGGTGTATCATGTTCTCGAGTTGCTCGAGCTGCTCGATGCGGTGGTTCACGAAGAAGACCTGACCGTTGCGCGAGAGCTCGAAGTTGATGGCTTCGGCAACGATGTCGTCGTTGAGCGTGCCCACGGTGGTCAGGATGGGATAGCGGTTGGCGGGCGGCGTGGTCAGCGTGCTCAGGTCGCGCGCTCCCATCAGCGAGAACTGCAAGGTGCGCGGGATGGGCGTGGCGCTCATCGTCAGCGTGTCCACGTTGAGTTTCATCTGCTTGAGTTTGTCCTTGACGGCGACGCCGAATTTCTGCTCTTCATCCACCACCAGCAGGCCCAGGTCATGGAACTGGACGGTCTTGCCGATGAGTTTGTGGGTGCCGATGAGGATGTCGATTTTGCCCTCCTTGAGGTCGGCGAGAATCTGCTTCACGTCCTTGGGCTTGCGGGCGCGGCTCAGGTAGTCCACACGCACAGGGAAGTCCTTGAGACGCTCGCTGAAGGTGCGCCAGTGCTGAAACGCCAGCACGGTCGTCGGCACCAGCACGGCGGTCTGCTTGCCGTCGGTGGCGGCCTTGAAAGCGGCACGCACGGCAATCTCGGTCTTGCCGAAGCCCACATCACCGCAGATCAGGCGGTCCATCGGCTTGTTGCTCTCCATGTCGGCCTTGACGGCTTGCGTGGCTGTGAGCTGGTCGGGCGTGTCCTCATAGATGAACGAGGCCTCCAGCTCTTGCTGCAGGTAACCGTCGGGGGTATAGGCGAAGCCCTGCTGTTCGCGGCGCGCGGCATACAGGCGGATGAGTTCGCGCGCGATGTCCTTCAGGCGGCTCTTGGTGCGCGATTTGATTCTGGCCCAGGCGTTGCTGCCCAGGCGGTTGAGGCGCGGCGCCTCGCCCTCCTTGCTGCGATACTTCGAGAGTTTGTGCAGCGAGTGGATGGAGACGTAGGCCTCGTCGCCGTTCAGGTAGGTGAGTTTGATCATCTCCTGCGGCGTGCCGTTCATCGAGCTCCTGCGGCGTGCCGTTCATCGAGGTGCGTATTAGACCGCCGAATTTGCCCACGCCCAGGTCCTCGTGGACGATATAGTCGCCCTTCTCGATCTGGTTCAACTCCTTGAGCGAGAGGGCCAGCTTGCCCGAACGGGCACGGTCGCTCTTGAGGTTGTACTTGTGGAAACGGTCAAAAATCTGATGGTCGGTGAAGACACATAGCTTCAGGTCGTCATCGACGAAGCCCTCATGCAGCGTCCGCAGCACGGGCTCGAAGGTGATGGCGTCGCCGCGGTCCTCAAAGATGTTGCGCAGCCTCTCGATCTGCTTGGCGCTGTCGCTCAGGATGATAAGTTTATAGCCCTTGGTCAGGAAGTCGGTGAACGACTGCCCGATGAGGTCGAAGTTCTTGTGATAGATGCCCTGGGGCTTGCAGTGCAGCGTCAGGCGCTTCACGCCGCGCTCGGGAGCCGCCTCGCCGTTGACGAATGCGATGCGGCGCAACGCCTGCAGGCGTTTCATGAACAGGTCGGCGTCCACCACCTTGCTGGTCGCCTGGGTGTCGCCCTCGTCGGCGATGAGGGCACTTACCGACATGCTCTCCTTGGCGATTTCGCCGATGCGCGCCGTGAGCCACTGCTCGCTGCGGCACAGCACGATGGTGTCGTCACCCACGTAGTCGAGCAGCGACACATTATCCTCCTTGCCGCCCGTGGCGCTGTTGTTGAGGATGCTCACCTGCTCCAGGCGCTCCTCGCTCAGCTGCGTCTCGACGTTGAAGGTGCGTATCGAGTCGATGTCGTCGCCCCAGAAGTCGATGCGGTAGGGCAGCTCGTTGCTGTAGGAGAACACGTCAAGAATCGAGCCGCGCACGCTGTACTGACCCGGCTCATAGACATAGTCGGTCGCCGTGAAGCCCAGCTCGCGCAACCGGGCTGCCACCTCGGTCAGGTCGGCAGTGCCGCCGGCCTTCAGTTGCACGGTGCTCGCCTCCACGTCCTCGCGGCGGCGCACCCGCTCGGCCAGCGCCTCGGGGTAGGTCACCACCCAGCGCACCTCCGGGTCATCATACCAGCGGTTCAGCACCTCGGTGCGCAAGATCTCGTTCGGGGCATCCACCTGGCCATACTTGATGTCGCGTTTGTAGCCCGACGGGAAAATCAGCACCTGCTTGTCCCCCACCATCTGGCACAGGTCGTTGTACATATACCCCGCCTCATCCAGGTCATTGACGATGATGAGATAAGGACACGCCCTTTGCGGCAGCGCCGCAAACAGCATCGCAGCGCTCGACCCCGCCAGCCCGTCAATGACAGCACGACCACCGCCACTGCCGTCGCCCTTGGCACCGCCGTTGCCGTCGCCTTTGGCGCCGACGCCGTCAATCAGCTTCCCGACGGCCGTCACCCGCCCTTTCCGGTTAAATATGTCACACAACGCCCGTATTTCCATGCCACAAAGGTACTCAATATTCCCCAAACAAAGGCCCAAAAACCACAATAAGACGTGTTGTCCCGTATTACGGGTTGTCAACCCGTAAAAAAAACCATCCCTATAGCATCTATAGCATCTCCGTCGATGTATTGCGAGCCTCTGGCTCGTAAAAATCCCCTCATCTATTGACAACCGCCCCTTCCATGTATTATCTTTGCACCCGAGTTATTACCAAGTTAAACACATCAAATGAAAAACACAATGGAAATCAATTATTATCGTTATCCCAACGCCTCAAGCGAGGGAGAATCCTGGCAGAACTGCCAATTCACCCACGAGACCGAGCTCAGTTCCTTCTCTAGAGTCAAGCCATTAGTCACTATCAACGGACAGCCCATCGTGCGTCAGCATCATGTCACCTACCTGACTGGCAAGGACACCTGTCGAGCCCACCACTTTGCCAAGTATCTCGCCATCCAAGTCCTAACGAGCAGTTCCCCTCAGCCCGTCGAGGTAGTGCGGGCCACTGGCCCGTACAAGTCCAGTCCTTGCAAGGTCCTTTGGATTGACACCCTCCACGGTCCGCACATCTGCACCCAAATCTACCACGAACTCGTCGCCCACGCCACTGCCAAGGAAAATCTGCAT
>CACYAX010000291.1 GCA_902772435.1 uncultured Coriobacteriaceae bacterium
TTCACGGTCCTGATGATCGTCTGCATGATCCTCGGGTCGATCTTCGCCGACGAGCAGGCCAAACAGGGCATCATGTACTGCTGGTCGCTGCTGGGCGCCTGCGTCTGCGCCACCCTGATGCAGTTCGTGTTCTTCACGCCCGTTCTCATCAAGCGCCTGTCGTACCCACTGCGTCTCCTGCTCTTTGGCATTTGCCTGTATGTGGTTCTCGCCATACTCGCCATCACCATGAAGTGGTTCCCTGCCAACGAGGTAGGCCCGTGGATCTCGTTCACCGTAATCTACCTTGCTACGCTTGCGATTACCACCCTCTTCTATGAATTCAAGCAGAGGCGCGAATCCCGAAAGCTCAATGAGGGGCTCTCTGCGTACCGCAGAGGCAAAGCGTAAGTGCCAGCTTCGGGAGCTGAGGTGGCACTTCTCATAGGCAGTGCCTTTGCGAAATCCCGAACGTCAATCCGAACGAAAGCCGGGGCGCCCGTATGGACGCCCCGGCTTTCATGACGCTATCTCAGCTGTGGTCTACAGCTCGCAGACGCGCGCCTCGAGCGGGCGCAGCGCGTCGGTGGCCGCAGGGTCGTCGCCGTAGGTGCACGAGAGCACCTTGGTGGCATCCGACACCTGGCCCGCGAGGTCGTCCAGCGCGGCCTCCTCGTTGGAGAAGTTGGCCATTACCAGCACCTTCTTGCCGTCAAGATCGCGCACGTAGGCATAGATCTGCTTGTGGTCGTGCGCGACCTCCTCGTAGCTGCCCGCCAGCAGGACGTCATTGCCCTCGCGCAGCGCAGCCATCGCGCGGAAGTAGTTCAGCACGCTGTCGGCCTGCTCGGACTCGACCTCGGCGTTCTGGGTAGCGTAGTCGTCGTGCACCGGCAGCCAGGTCTTCGCTCCCGTGGTGAAGCCGGCGTTGGCCGTGGTATCCCACTGCATGGGCGTGCGGGCGTTGTCGCGGCTGAACTTGTGGACGCAGGCGAGGGCCTCCTCCTCGCTGTAGCCAAGCGCCAGCGCGGACTTGTACTGGTTGTGGCTCGAGGGGTCGTTGTAGTCATCGATGGACGACCAGGCAACGTTGGTGAGGCCCAGCTCCTGGCCCTCGTACAGGAACGGCGTGCCGCGCAGGCCCAGCTGCACGGTGGCCATGCACTTGGCCGCGAGGTTGGTGTCGCACCCCTCGGGGAAGAACGCGTTGACGCAGCGCGGCTGGTCATGGTTCTCGAAGAAGATGGGATACCAGCCGCTCTCGGCGGTGTTGGCCTGGCTGGCAGAGAGCGCGTCCTTGAGGGCCGAGAGCTCCCAGTCATGCGCCTTGATCCAGCTGGCGTCGTGACCGTCGAGGTCCACGTGGCTGAACTCGAAGACCATGTCGAAGACACCGCTCTCGCCGACCCAGTCGGAGAGCTCGCTGGCCTTGACGCCGTTGGCCTCGCCCACCATGAAGCAGTCGGTGCCGGCGACGGTGTTGTCGCGCAGCTCGTGCAGGTAGTCCAGGATGCCCGGCGTGTTGGCCGTCGCGTTGTGGACGGGCGCGAGGCCATCGGACTCGGCCGTGCCGTCGGGCAGGCCCTCGGGCTTCTTGATGTAGGTCACCGCGTCGATGCGGAAGCCGCCCACGCCCTTGTCACGCCAGAAGTTGAAGACGTTGATGACCTCCTTGCGGACCGCCTCGTTCGCCCAGTTGAGGTCGGGCTGCTCGGCCAGGAAGGTGTGCAGGTAGTACTGGCCGCGCGCCTCGACATAGGTCCACGCGCTGCCGCCGAAGATGCTGCGCCAGTTGTTGGGCGCACCGCCGTCCTCGGCGGGGTCGCGCCAGATGTACCAATCGGCCTTGTCGTTGTCCTTGCTCGAGCTCGACTCCACGAACCAGGCGTTCTGGTTGGAGGTGTGGTTGACGACCATGTCGAGCACGATCTTGATGTCGCGGTCGGCAGCCTGGGCCAGGAGCTTGTCCATGTCGTCCATGGTGCCGAACGACGGGTCGATGTTGTAGTAGTCGGCCACGTCGTAGCCGTTGTCCGCCATGGGCGAGACGAAGACGGGGGTCAGCCAGATGGCGCCCACGCCGAGCTCCTTGAGGTAGTCCAGGCGGCTGGTCACGCCGGCGATGTCGCCGGTCTCGCCGCCCATGGAGCTC
>CACYAX010000292.1 GCA_902772435.1 uncultured Coriobacteriaceae bacterium
AACTCGTCGGTGCACATGAAGGCGTAGACGACGAGGGGCGGGAGACGGAAGACAAACGCGGTCAGAAGCCCCACCGGAGTTATGCCCACCACCAGCAAGCTGGTCTCGCGCTGCGTTTGCGGCCTTTGTGAGATTCCCCTCAAGGGCGTCCTTATTGTCGTCGATGTTCTCCTGAACCATGCGAAGGGTCTCCTTAAGGAACCCCTCGACCGACACCGTCACGTTGTTAGCCATCCACGAAGTCACCCCTTCCAGAGAGCACGATGGTATCGTGCGCCTCGGTCGTGGCTGTCAACGTGTAGAAGCGCCCACCGAACTCGAACGCCTTCTGGCCGTCATACAGCGCTGGGTCAATCTCAATCAGGGTAATGTCGTAGTCGCCGCGTGACAGACCGTAAATGCGCTGTTGCGATTCCTCTGACAGACGGAGCAGGTTGACCGGAATCGTTGGGCCGTCCCACGTTACGTGCTGCACCTTGTACTCGTCGAACGTGACGGTTGGCGAGAGCAGCTTGGCCTCGTAGAGGTAGAGCGCCCTGTTGAGGGTGACACGCCTGTTGTACTGCGTGGGAAGCGTAGTCTCTGTTGGATAGATTGGACCGCTGTAGACGCGATACCGGTTACCCCTCACCCAGACATGACAGTCTCGCAGGTCCTCGTCGTTCGACTTCGGCCACATGACCGTAAGCGTCTCGGCGTCACCCTTGTATCGCGCTTGGTTGATGAACTTGGTCTGGACGTCGAGGACCGTCTGGTCGGAGAGGTCGGCCTGACGGACGAGGGCCTCGATGCCCTCGACCATCGTACCATCAACCCGCTCCAACGTAACAGGCTCCCCCTTAAGGAGACCAAATGGCGGCAGTCGGCCCATGCTCGCAGTCACATCCCCTCATGTCGCGCATCGCAGCACGAGCCGTGCCCACGATGACACGACCGATACCGAGCAGGCGCTTCTCCTGAGCAGTGAGGTACATGTCGCCCATAGGGTTGGCGAGCGTGACACTCGCGTTCCAGACGTCTGCCTGCTCTTGGTACTTGGAGACACCAGTGAGCGTGTTGCCGGAGTCGAACGCCATGAGTAGGGAGCGCTTGGTCACGGCGCACGTCACGGCCACGAGGTTCTGGTGCTGTACCTCGTCGTCCGGCCTTATGTTGACGCGGTAGTGGGCCATCTCCGCAGAGATGAAGGCCGTGGCGTCGAGCAGGGTAGTCTCCGCCACGGGCCGCTCCTCCTCCGTGAGCGTCCGCCACCTCGCCTCCAAGTCCTCGACAGTAGCGAACGGCTCCATCGGCATCACTCCTTGGGCGTCCGCTTGCGCGTGGTGCGCCTCGCCTTTGGCTTCGGCTCGTCCTCGATGGGGCGGACGTGGCCGGAGTCGGCGAGTTCGATGATTCGCTCGTCGGTTCCCTCGTAGATATCGCCAACCGCGTAGAAGACGGTCGGCTCAAGCTTGTCGCGGAACCCAGCGATAACCTCTGCCTTCATGCGACCACCCGCTAGGCGGTGATGGTGCCGTGAACCACGAGGTCTGCGTACTCGGTCATCATGGTGAGGGCAGACAGGACGTGGGTCTCGGTGGAGACGCGGGCGAGGTTGGCCTCGTGCGTGACGCCGATGATGCCGTGGTCGGAGATGGTGTAGGTCAGGCCACCACGGGACAGTTCGGAGAAGTCAGCCGCGAAGAAGCGGATGTTCTCCACGGGAGTCATCCAGACGTCGCCCTGAGTCACCTTGTTGGTGACGATAATGTCGGTGACGCCGAGGAAGTTCTGCAGGTAGTTCATGCCGTAGAGCGTCGCGAGGCCCACGTTGGCGGCACCGAGGTACCCGGCAATGTCATAGGGGTTCACAAAGCGGATGCAGCGGCCAGCGGAGAAGCCCTTGGTCTCAAGCAGGTCGTTCATCTTGGCGTCCATGTTGGCGAGGGCCTTCTGCATGCCCTGACCAGTGGCGGTGGAGGCACCAGAGGTGGTGGTGAGGTCGGTGAAGAACTCGGTGAGAAGCTGCGTGCGCAGGTTGTTGAGCATCTCCTTGTCGGTGCGGAGCACGGCCTGCTCGTAGCCGCCCTTCTGGATGGCGGCGGCGGT
>CACYAX010000293.1 GCA_902772435.1 uncultured Coriobacteriaceae bacterium
TCGCTCGTGGCCAGCAGGCGGATGTGCCTCGTGTTGGAGTCCGCGCCATCCGACTGCGCCTCTTGGCCGGTGCAGCCACTGAGCACCACTTGGGCGGTACCAGCGAGAGCAGCGGACAGCTGGAGCGCCTGTCTTCTGGTTACGCGAGGCTGGCCTTTCATGGGAACTGTCACCTTTCTGGCCACGATAGCGCAGCATGGACACGCAGTTCTATCGGTTGCAGGCCTTCTCGAGGGCCTCCGTCACGATGCGCAGCGCCTTGATGCGCGCGTAGCGCTTGTCGACCGACTCGAGCACGTGCCACGGCGCGAACGTGGTGTTGGTCTTGCGCAGCATCTCGTCGACCGCCTGCTCGTACTGGTCCCACTTCTCGCGGTTGCGCCAGTCCTCCTCGGTGATCTTCCACTGCTTCTCGGGCGTGTTCTGTCGGTCGGTGAAGCGCGCCAGCTGCGTCTCGGAATCGATCTGCACCCAAAACTTGATGACCACGACGCCGGAGTCAACGAGCTCCTTCTCGAACTCGTTGATCTCGTTGTAGGCGCGTTGCCAGTCATTCTCGGAGCAGAAGCCCTCGAGGCGCTCCACCATCACGCGGCCGTACCACGTGCGGTCGAAGATGGCGATGTGCCCGCTTTTGGGCAGGCGATTCCAGAAGCGCCAGAGGTAGTGGCGCGCCTTCTCGTGCGGCTCGGGGCTGGCGATGGGGTGCACGATGTAGCCGCGCGGGTCGAGCGCCGAGGTGATGCGCTTGATGTTGCCGCCCTTGCCGGCGGCGTCCCAGCCCTCGTAGCAGATGACGACGGGGATGCGCATGCGGTAGATCACGTTGTGCAGCTCGTCGAGGCGCTGGTGCAGGGCCTTGAGCTGGGTATGGTACTCGTCGTCCGTGATGGTCTTGTCGAGCGGGATCCGCGCCAGAGGGATGGTCTTCTTGAGCGGGAAGACGTTCTGGCGCAGCGGGGCCGCGATGCCGCGGTTGTGGATGGCCACGTCGATGCCGCGGTTGATGAACTCGAGCACCTGCAGCGTCGCCCAGGTGCGGTCGCGGGCGTCGATGATGTACCACGGCGCGCTGGAACGGTTGGTGTCGCGCAGGTACTCGTCGTTCACGTTGAGGCAGATGTCATAGTGGTCGTTCTCCCAGTAGTCGTCGTCATCCACGCGCCAGCTGGTGTTCTTGTCGGCTTTCAGGGCGTCGAGGCGGCGGCGCTGCTCCTTCTGGCCGATGTGAAAGAAGAACTTCATGACCAGGTAGCCGTTGTCCACGAGCTGGCGCTCGCACATGTTGATGGAGTCGATGCGCTTGTTGTACGCGTCGTCGTCGAGCTCTCCCCGCGCGCGGACGCTGGTGACTTCCTCCATCCAGCAGGTGTCGAAGAACTTGAAGTGGCCTTCCTCGGGGATCTCCACCATGTAGCGCCAGAGGAACGGGTGGCGCGCTTCGTCCTCGGTGGGCTTGGCGTCCATGGTCGCCACCTGGAAGAAGCGGGGGTCCATCTCCTTGATGACCCGCGAGAGCACGCTGCCCTTGCCTGCGGAGCCCCAACCCTCGAAGATCACCATCACGGGGACCTTGGCCTCCTTGATGCGCATCTGGTTCGTGGCGAGTTTGGCCTGCTCTTCGGCCATGTGCAGTTTGATCTCGTCCTTCTCCGGTTTGTTCGCTCTGGCAAAATCCTTCAGCATGGCTGCCTCCCCATGGCCGTGACCTGCGCATACTTGGATTGTAGGCAATGGAGGGCGCGGGCGTTCGAGCTCGGCGGGGTTGACTAGTCGAGCGGCGTGATTGGGCAGGGAACGTGGGGCAGGGCGGGTGGCACGGCCGCCGGGCCGCCGGGCCGCCGGGCGAAATGTCGCCATTTGGGACCCGAACCAGCGACAAACGGCAATCCGTCGGGCGATATGTCGCCATTTCCTGCCCGAACCGGCGACAAACGGCAGGCCGCGTGGCGATATGTCGCCATTTGGGACCCGAACCGGCGACATATGGCAGGCCGCGTGGCGATATGTCGCCATTTCCTGCCCGAACCGGCGACAAACGGCAATCCGTCGGGCGATATGTCGCCATTTGGGACCCGAA
>CACYAX010000294.1 GCA_902772435.1 uncultured Coriobacteriaceae bacterium
ACGAAGACGTGCTGCGAAAAGCCCGTGTCGTTGCGCTCCACCCAGAAGGGCAGCTCATCGCCATAGAGCCCGCGTCGCCAGACCACGGCGACCAGCTCGGTGGTCCCGTCATAGTCCACGTCGCAAGCCAGCACGTCCTGCACCAGCCAGGACGCGTCGCTCATGACGGCCTCAGAAGCAGTGTCCTCGCTCCGCACGCGCAGGCGCTTGTCCGCCAGCTGGACCACCTCGTCCGCACCGTCCCCCGTGAGGTCGATCGTCAGCGTGCGTGTCTCCCAGGTCGCCCAGCTAGGCAAAAACGCGCCAGCAAGGTACAGCCGCCACGCAAGTGCCCCGAAGAGCACCAACGCGACGGCCACACACGCAAGGACCTTGAGGCGAGGGCGACCCAAGGCCCACCTACTTTCTGGGATCGATCGAGAAGTCCTGTGCCCACGGCACGATGTCATGAGCGGGCTCAGCGACCATCCCGTTGTCGCCCGCGGAGAAGCCCTGGATCTGGCGCCAGGTGGTGTCGGTCAGGCGCTCGGAGAGCGGCTGCTCAAACTGATAGAACGAGAAGACCGAGCCCGAGGCGATGCGGAGCGACCCCTCGACCTCCACGATCACGTAGATGGTCGCCGGGTTGCCCGTACCGAGCTCGAGGCAGCTGCCGTTGGGATCGGTCGCCACGTCCGTGACGAGCGCCGAGGGGAAGACATCGGAGGTAACCCGCCCGTCCGGCGCGTCGTCCTTGTTGACCTCGGTCCAGAAGTGCTCGATCTGGCCGCCGTAGGTGCGGATGAGGTCAAACTCGTCGTTGGTGAGTGACTCTCCCGCGAGTTCCTTCTCGGAGATGGTCTTCAGCTTGCCGGCAAGCTCCTCGAGCAGCTGCATGTTTGACGCGTCCTCGGAAGAGATCATGCCGTAGCCCTCGAGCCCCTCCCGCGTGGCGCGCGAGAGCTCCGCAAGGCGTGCGAAGAGCACGGGTTCAGGCTCAACATAACCGCGGTCGTCCTTGGTGTCCAAGCCGCCACCGCCCATCTCGGCCATGACCTGCTTGGCATAGAGCACGGTGTCGTGCTTCAGCTCGGTGTAGCTGCCGAGGTACGTGACCAGGTCCTTGCGGGTCCAGGCCTCGCTCCGCATGAAGTCCGGATAGCCCTCCCCCTTCTCGATGAGGAGCGGCTGCAGCGTGTGGAGCCACTGGTTATAGAGGTTGGCGTTCCACGTGTCGTCGTCGACCGCCGCGAGGTCATCCCGCAGGGTCGCCATGTTCTCCTCATAGCCAGGGTAGACCGTGTCCCCCTGGTCCTCGAGGATCGCGAGGGCGACGTCCGAGCCCATCGCTGCAGGGATGTCAAGCGCGTCGGGCAGCATGCGGCGCTCGTGCGAGGCCGTCTCCCCCACCTTGTTGTAGATCAGCTGCTGGAAGATGGACGCATCGAAGGAGAAGCGCTGTCCCATGAACCGGTAGCCCTTGTTCTCGGCAAGGTGGTCCTTCCCGTCGTCGTTCGAGGCCACGGAGTTGATCTTGGGCGCGGGCATCTGCGCGGTCATGGCATGGTAGCGACTCCACGCCTTGTCGTTGCCCACGAGGTCGGCGACGGTCGCCCCCTCACCATAGGCATCGTCGAAGAGCGGCCGGTACTCGTAGTAACCACAGTCGTCGCTCGCCCCCGCGAAGAAGGAGGTCACCGTGTAGATCGATTCCCAGCTCGAGAGCCTGTCGCCGTCAAGGGCGAGCGTCATGAGCAGCGCGCTGCGGTCGAGTGCCTCGTCCTTCTGCGTGAAGTTCATGCGGCCGTACCACATCATGGTCCTGAAGTAGCGCTCGAGGCCCTCGTCGCCCGCGTAGTAGCCGCGCGGCTTGTACTGCGAGTAGTCTTCCTGCACATCGGGGAAGATCGTCGAATAGGCTACCTCGCTGGCGGCGTAGATGGCCTCGAGCTCTGCGGAGACATCGTCCGACACCTCGGCGGGCACCTCGTGGTTCGGGTCAATCAGCGCGCAGCCGACGGCAAAGAACGCCACGTTGCGGCGGGCGGCGTCCTCCCACTCGCTGCCGCGCAGGGTCTCGAGCTG
>CACYAX010000295.1 GCA_902772435.1 uncultured Coriobacteriaceae bacterium
AACGTCGCACCCTCAAGGGCGCCCACCCAGAACGTGTCTTCCAGTTCTGCCCAATACAGGACTTGATTCGCAATGAGCGCAATGATGCCCAGCACAAAATAGACCCTCACGACCTTCGTACTCCGCTCCTTCTCGGCGTTACTGTACTCCGCAACCTTGAGGACGGTTTCCTCAGTCTGCTTGTCCATCTCTTGGCCCTTTCTCTCTCCATCCAGCAACTCGCGAAGGTCGACGTCGTAGAAATCGGCAAGCTGGACAAGAATGTCCAAGTCGGGCAGGTTGGAACCAGTCTCCCAGCGCGACACGGTCCTGCGTGCCACGAAGAAGTGCTCGGCAAGCTGTTCCTGGGTGAGCCCCTTCTCCTTCCTGAGCGCCTGGAGAAACTTCCCGATCTTTGCCTGATCCATCATCGTCTCCCTTCCGTCTGATACCAACGTAGCGCGCGGCCACGCCGAAGAGAAGGACACAGAGTGAGCATTTGCCCAGCTAGGATTATGGGACATCCCATGTCCCATAGGTTCGGGGCCGATATAGGTACCCGCATGTGGGGCATTCCGTTACGTGAAGAGTGCGAAGACGCCGCATAGGCGCAGCTGTCCATCAGCAAGGTGGACGAACCGCCTGGCTGCATGGCATATCTATGGGAGCGCACGTAAGTCGCTAGCAGGAGCGTGTACCCATCTTCGCATAGACGTCCTCGCGCGGGATCCAGTCGAGGAACTGCTCGACCTGCTGGTCCCAGAA
Source organism: uncultured Coriobacteriaceae bacterium (assembly GCA_902772435.1). Lineage (GTDB taxonomy): Bacteria > Actinomycetota > Coriobacteriia > Coriobacteriales > Atopobiaceae > UBA1367. Next base: position 745 of record CACYAX010000295.1, read on the forward strand.
GCGCCATTCATGACCGAAGCCGGAGACTTCCTTCCACGTCACGTCAGCGCCCAGCGCGGTCAGCTCAGCAGCGTAGGCCTTGTTGGGCTCGAACAGGAAGTCGTCCATACCGCAGGCCGAGTAGATGGGTGGGAAGGCCACCTCCTCGTCAGCAAGCTTCTTGGCAAGCGCATGCACGTCGTACTCCGGGGCGGCCACGCCAGGGTCGGCAGCCATGGGGTCGGTCGCGAAGGACGCTGGGTTGATGTGGATGCCCGCCGAGAAGGCCCCGATGGCACGATAGCGCTCGGGGTGCGAGAGCCCATGCATGAGGGCGCCATAGCCACCCATGGAGAGACCGGCAATGTAGGTGTCCTCGGGCTTGTCAGAGATCGGGAAGTAGTTGGTCACGAACTCGGGCAGCTCCTCGCTCACGAAGCGCTTGAAGTCGTCGGCACCCACCTGCGCATAGGCCTTGTTCTCGGCCGAGATGTTCACGATGGCGATGCGCCGCTCCTCGGCATAGAGCTCCACGTTGGTGTAGCCCGTCCATTGGGCGTGGTTGTTGGCAAAGCCGTGCAGCAGGTAGACCACGGGGAACTTGGCAGGCAGCACGTGCGTGGCGGGGCCATCCCCCATGCCCAGCGCCTCGGGGCAGGTGACGGACGGCAGCACGACCGTGATATCCACCGCGCGGTTGAGCGAATACGACAGGAAGTTGCAGACGACCTTTGCCATGACGATCCCTTTCCTTGGGTTGTAGGTAGGCCCATTGTATAGCGCGGGACAATCCCCTCCGCAGCGCGTGTTCGCAGAAGGCCCCTGCGAAACAGTGGCCGCCAAGACGCTCCCGTTCTGCGCAAAAGGCCTTTCGCTCACCCCGAAACTCGTTCATAGTAGGAGCAGGCACGCACGCGAGAGGAGCTGGAGATGCACATTTCGATAATCGAACCGCTGGGCGTTGACGAGCAGCTGGTGCACAGCCTGATGCGGCAAATCGAGAACTGCACGTACCGGTACTACACCGAGCGCAGCGTAGACCAGGAGGTGCTGGCTGAGCGTGCCGCGGCAGCCGATGTCATCGTGGTCGCCAATGCACCTGTCACCGCACAAGTGCTCGAAGCTGCCCCAGAGCTCAAGATGGTCTCGGTTGCCTTCACGGGCCTCGACCACATCGACCTCGCCTACTGCGAGGAGCATGGCATCGAGGTCGTCAACTGCGCGGGATACTCGACCGAAGCGGTTACCGAGGAGGCCTTTGGTCTCATGCTCTCGCTTTACCGTCACCTGGGCGAGTGCGATCATCGCTCCCGCACGGGCCGCGACAA
>CACYAX010000296.1 GCA_902772435.1 uncultured Coriobacteriaceae bacterium
GGCTACCGAATGCCGAAGGCGGCAAGATCTTCTATGCCAACACCAACCATCCCGTGGAGGGCGTGACGTTCTACGTCGACGGTACCATCTGCTCGAAGGACGGCGAGGTGATTCAGACGGCTAGTGACGGTTCCTACACCATCAGCGTGCCCATCGGCGAGCACTTCATCCGCATCGAGAAGAACGGCCACGTGTTTCCCGACGGAGGCCGTTATCCTGCCGACCCGAACAACACGGGAGAGCGTATCCCCTTCGACAATGAGATCAAGAATCTGGACTTCCAGGACGAGACGCTGGTCAACTTCACCGGCCGCATCGTGGGCGGCAGCATCCAGGGCGACAAGCCCGTAGGCTTCGGTCTGAGCACCAACAACATCGGCGTGGCCGAGCTCATCCTGGTACCGACGAGCGATCAGTACATAATGAACCTCAAGAAGCCTTCGGGCGAGAGCAGCTACGACTTCAAGCCCAGCAACGATTCATTGCCTGTCATCTCGGCTACTGACCGAATCAACAGCAAGGCTTGGCGCGGAACAGGCGATGCCGACTGCAACAAGTTCTTTATCCTCACCGACCCTGCCACCGGTGAGTTCTCAGCCATGCTTCCCCCGCTGGAATACAGCATCAAGAGCATGCAAGTAAAGGCTTCAACACTCAGCGTAGGGCAGACCCCCATCACCATCGACATGAGCAACCCACTGATAGAGCTCTCCGATACGTTACATGGCACCGACGGCGACCAGCTCTACAGCTACAACACCATACTACGGCAGACCTACCATGCCGATGCCACGTTCACTGTCAGCCAGAAGGGCCGCGAAGACGGCTCGTTCGGCATCAGCAGCTATGACTACTCCGACGAGCTGGGCAAGCTGACAGTAAGCGACATCTACAGCATCGGTGCCGACGGCAAGCCTGTCTACAAGTACGGCGGTCCGCTCTTCGTCAAGGAGGATGACTACACCTTCCTCATCGAAGGTTATGAGGACTACACCAATGCCGACAACGGCGAGCACGACCATGTGCCTCTGGACGGAAACATCGTCACCATCAACAATGAACTCTCGGCCGACCGTGGCGTCTACGTGGAGGGCGGCTCCGTCGACGGACAGACGGTGGAGGCCGGACAGGTGGCCGACCTGAAGGAGAACCAGCTGCGTCTGGACAGCCTCGGACAGGCTACCTATACTTGGAAGGCCGGACTGCCCAACATCGCCGGGGACTTCACACGCACCATCTCCATCACCTACGACATTGAAGGACGCCCCACCCAGTGGAGCGGCAGTGGCATGGCGGGCATCATCCTGGGCGACCTGCCCACGGGCAACAACTTCGTCACCGCAGGCCCCGACAAGTTGCTTATGATCCTGCGCGACCCGCCAGGCACCAACTCCTTCGCCGAGTGGACCAGCGGCAGCAGCACGACGACATCAACCGTGCGCGGCAACACCTTTACCGAGAACTTCGGTGTAAAGTTCCAGCACCGCTTCGGACTCACCACTAATGCCATCGTCGGCACGCCCGGCGTGGGCACAGTGAATGTGGTGGAGGCCAAGGACGACCTCACCCTCGGAACGAAGATGGAGTCATCGGGCGAGAACTCGGTGACGAAAACCACCACCACCACGGTGACTCGCACCATTGGAACCTCGGCAGCACCTGAGTATGTGGGTGCACAGGGCGACGTATTCGTGGGAACAAGCACGAACCTCATCTTCGGCAAGGCCCGCAACGTCGGCTTCCAGCGCATCTCGTCGACTAGCGAGGTAAAGCTGGGACTGGAGGACATTGTCTCCACGGGCGTGGACTTCAACACCATGTTCAGCTACACACAGAACTACATTGAAAACGTGCTCATGCCCAACTTCGAGCTCATCCGCAAGGGACTGCTTACTACCGTACAGTCGCAGGCCGAGATCGACAGCTACGTCAACAACAGCAAGAACACGGTATACCTCACCCTGCTCTCGGCCGACGATGCGGACTACGGAGCCAACGGCACCTACACCGTATTCCCGCCGAAACTCGACAAGCCAGCCTC
>CACYAX010000297.1 GCA_902772435.1 uncultured Coriobacteriaceae bacterium
GCCATTCGCCGCGCCATGCTCGTGGCTCCCATCGACTTGAGCGTGCTCATCATCGGTGAGAGCGGCTCGGGTAAGGAATCCTTCCCGAAGATTATCCACGAGAGCAGTCCCCGCAAACACAAGAAGTATATCGCCGTGAACTGCGGCGCCATCCCCGAGGGCACCATCGACAGTGAGCTCTTTGGCCACGTGAAAGGCTCTTTCACAGGAGCCATCGCCGACCACAAGGGCTACTTTGAGGAAGCCGACGGCGGTGTCATTTTCCTGGATGAGGTGGCCGAGATGCCCCTGAGCACCCAGGCGCGCCTGCTGCGTGTGCTTGAAAACGGCGAGTACCTGCGTGTGGGCGACAGCACCGTGCGCAAGACCAACATCCGCGTGGTCGCCGCCACCAACAAGGACATGCTGCAAGCCGTCAAGGACGGCAAGTTCCGCGAGGACCTGTATTACCGCCTCTCGACAGTGCAAATCAACGTGCCACCGCTGCGCGACCGTGGCGATGACATCGTGCTGCTGGCCAGGTTGTTCCTGCGCAACTTCATCAACGAGAACCGCACCAGTGAGGTCACACTCACCGAGGACGCCCAACAGTTGCTCAAGTCGTATCACTGGCCCGGCAACGTGCGCCAGCTCAAGAGTGTCATCGAGCAGGTGGCCTTGTTCGAGAGCGGCAACACGGTGGATGCAGCCACCCTCAGCCAGTACATGCCCAGCAACCGCAGCACGGCCCTGACGGTGCAATCGCAGCCTAACTTTGACTATAACGCTGAGCGCGAGCAGCTGTTCACGCTCATCCTGTCGATGAGGGCCGAGATCGAGGCGCTCAAGAAACGCATGGATAGCGGCGCTCCCACCTCGCATGTGTCATCGACTGTGCATGAGCTCAAGCGCGACACCAACCCGTTGCTCGACATGGGCAACGACACCAACATGGGCATGACCTCGCCTTACCACAACATGCAGCAATCGACTCACGACCTGGGACACGTGGATGAGGTACCGCTTGACGTGGAGGGCGAAACCGTCAAGACTCTTGACGAGACCGAGCGCGAGACCATCGAGAGCGCCCTGCGCCGCAACAACGGCCGCCGCAAACTCACGGCCCAGGAGCTGAACATCTCGGAGCGCACCCTGTACCGCAAGATCAAGCAATACAACCTGGAACGATAGTGAAACGGCTATTCCTCATACTCGTGCTTGCCCTGGCCACCATCGGTTGGGAGGCCTGTGTGCCCCGGTACACGCTCAACGGCGCGTCGATCGACTACAATGTTTACAAGACGATCTCGTTCGGCGAGTTCCCCATCCGTGCCGCGTTGGTTTATCCGCCGCTGCAGTCGATGTTTGAGAACCGCATGACCGACATGATTGCCCAGCAGACACGTCTGCGCGTGATCGACGGCAACAACGCCGACCTGCGCATGGAGGGCGAGATCACCAACTATCAACTCTCACCGCAGGCCGTAGGCGAGGACGCCTACGCCAGTCAGACCCGACTGACCATCACCGTCAAGGTCAAGTACATCAACAACAAGAACCAGAGCCTATCCAAGGATCTGTCGTTCAGCGCCTACCGCGACTTCCCGTCGAGCGAATTGCTGATAGACGTGCAGGACGAGTTGTGCAATCAGATCTGCAAGGACCTGTCCGACCTGATCTTCAACGCCACGCTAGGCGACTGGTAGGCGGCCACACATCAACGATTAACAATGTTCTCTGTATGACAACGATAACGACTTGGATCGACGACATCAAGCGGCTAGCAGGCGACGACGCCAGCGAAGTCTCCAGGCAGTGGCTGGAACGCGCCCAGCAACAAGCGCCCTACAGCGTGCTGCCCGCGCTGCTCTACCTCAAGCACAATGGTCTGAAGGGCAACGAGGACGTGCTATCCAGGCTCGCCATCGCTTTTCCCGACCGTCGCGCCCTGGCCCTGGTGCTGGGCAAGGATGCCGGCGCAATGGCCGACTTCTATCCGCCCGAAGTGCTGCCCGAGACGCCCGACACCGTGACGGCGATCGATCGCTTTCTGGACAACT
>CACYAX010000298.1 GCA_902772435.1 uncultured Coriobacteriaceae bacterium
CTCGCCGAAGGACGCCTTCGACTACGGCATCGGCATGATCCACCAGCACTTCAAGCTGGTGAACGTCTTCACGGCGGCTGAGAACATCGTGCTCGGCCTCAACGAGAAGGGCAAGTTCGACCTCAAGGCCGCATCCGAGCGCATCCGCCAGATCTGCGACACCTATGGCTTCGACGTCGATCCCGACCAGAAGATCTATGACATGTCCGTCTCGCAGAAGCAGACGGTCGAGATCGTGAAGCTGCTCTACCGCGGCGCCGAGATCCTCATTCTCGACGAGCCGACGGCCGTGCTCACCCCGCAGGAGACTGACAGGCTCTTCGCGGTGCTCAAGAACATGCGCGACGACGGCAAGGCGATCATCATCATTACGCACAAGCTCAACGAGGTGAAGGAGATCTCCGACCGCGTGGCGGTGCTGCGCAAGGGCGAGTACGTGGGCGAGATGGTCACGGCCGAGAGCACGACCCAGGAGATGACCAACATGATGGTCGGTCGCCAGGTCACGCTCAACATCGAGCGGCCTGATCCCGAGATGAAGTATCGCATGGAGCGCATCCGCGTGAGCGACCTCACGGTCAAGAGCTCCGACGGCGTCGTCAAGCTCGACCACGTGTCGTTCTCGGCCTTCACGGGCGAGATCTTGGGCATCGCGGGCATCTCGGGCAGCGGCCAGAAGGAGCTCCTCGAGGCCATCGCGGGCCTGCAGCCCGTTGAGGAAGGCAGCATCGAGTACTTCGTGGACGACGAGACGACAGAGCAGCTCATCGGCATGGACCCGCTGGTCATCGCCTCGATGGGCGTCGTGCTTTCCTTCGTGCCGGAAGACCGCCTGGGCATGGGCCTCGTGGCCAACATGGACCTGGCGGACAACATGATGCTGCGCTCCTTCCGTGACGGCCCCACGCCCTTCACCGACCGCAACGCCCCGCGCTACCTCGCGGAGCGCGTGGTGGAGGAGCTCGAGGTCTCCACGCCCGGCGTGTCCACGCCGGTGCGCAAGCTCTCGGGCGGCAACGTGCAGAAGGTGCTAGTGGGTCGCGAGATCGCGGCAGCGCCGACGGTGCTGCTCTCTGCCTACGCCGTGCGCGGCCTCGACGTCAACTCTTCGTATCTCATCTACGACCTGCTCAATATGCAGAAGCAGAACGGCGTGGCCGTCGTCTACGTGGGCGAGGACCTCGACGTGCTGCTCGAGCTCTGCGACCGCATCCTCGTGCTCTGCGGCGGCAAGGTGAGCGGTATCGTGGACGGCCGCACCACCACCAAGAACGAGGTCGGCCTCATGATGACCAAACTCGGGGGAGGTGAGGCATAAATGGTGCACATCTCTAAGCGCAAGGACATGCCCGTGGCGCAGTCCCTCGCGATCCGCTTCGGCTCCATCCTGCTCGCGCTCGTGGTCTGCGGCATCGTCACGATGCTGCTCACGGGGCTCAACCCCATCAGCGTCTACGGCACCATGTTCAAGGGTGCCTTTGGTTCGGCGCGCAAGATCTGGATCTTCCTGCAAGACGTGGCGCTCTTGCTCTGCGTCTCGCTCGCGCTCACGCCGGCGTTCCGCATGAAGTTCTGGAACCTCGGCGGCGAGGGCCAGATCCTCATCGGCGGCCTTGCGGCAGCTACCTGCATGATCCTCTTCGGGGACAAGATTCCCAACGCGGCGCTCATCGCGCTCATGATCGTGGCCTCGCTCGGCGCGGGCGCCCTTTGGGCGTTCGTCCCCGCCGTCTTCAAGGCGCGCTGGAACACCAACGAGACCCTCTTCACGCTCATGATGAACTACGTCGCCACCCAGCTCGTGGCCTACTTCGTCATCGTGTGGGAGGTGCCCAAGGGCTCCGGCAAGATCGGCATCATCAACCAGTCCACGCAGGCGGGCTGGCTGCCGCAGATCGGCAGCTACAAGTACCTGCTCAACATCCTGCTCGTGGCCATCCTCACCGTGGCGATGTACGTCTACCTCAAGTACAGCAAGCACGGCTACGAGATCTCCGTCGTGGGCGAGAGCGTCAGCACGGCCCGCTACGTGGGC
>CACYAX010000299.1 GCA_902772435.1 uncultured Coriobacteriaceae bacterium
CAGCAACAGCGCGTTATACTTGAAGGCTCCCGCCACATCGCCGTGCAGCAAGGCATGAATCGCACGCTGCGTGCCGCATCCCGGGCATTTATAGCCCGTGAGCGACAAAAAAGTGCATCGCGGAAACAGCCCCGACGTTGATGGATCGATCGCAAAATATATCACGCCGAACACCAACAACGCTGCCAGCACCAGAACGATGACAAGCGAGCGGCGCATACCGATGCGGCACCGTTAAGAGGCGCCAGCCGACATCATGATAAAGCCCAACGGCATGGAAATGATACCCAGGATAATCGCGGCGATGCACCACCAGGCACCCGTCTCGCTGGCGCGTTTGGCGCCCTCGATATCACCCTCGCGGTATTTGTTCGATACCTTGAGCGCATAGAAGATGGCCACGATGCCCGGGGGAATGCAGCACAGCACGGTCGTGATAATGGCCCAGACAAGGTTGGTGGGCGGGCACGGCTCGGGCGTCTCGGGCTGCTGATAATTGATCGGTGCCTGCTGGGCAGGGGCGGGCTGAGTAGCGGCAGGCTGTGAATCAAGGGGTTGTCCCGTCACGGCCGGTTCAGCGACCTGTTCCACCATCTCATACAGGCCCTGCAACTCGGGCAGTTGGGTAATCTTCACCCAATCGCTAAGCCCCTCATGCCACACATAGGCCGCCGAAGTAAGGCCCATTTCCAAAGATAGTAATATTTTTCATTACCATATCCATAATGGCGCCATTATTCTTTATTTCACTAAAAATGATGGCAATTTCAAATTATTTACTTATTTTTGCGCCAAATAGATAGAAGTCATGCCCGACAATTTCGACATCTTCATCAGTTATCGCCGCGTCGGTGGCTTCGCGACAGCCAATCATATCTATGACAAGCTGACGCAGGACGGCTATGCCGTCAGCTTCGACACGCACAACCTGCGCGAAGGCGATTTTGACACCAAATTGCTCGAGCGCATCGACCAGTGCGATGACTTCATCTTAATCGTTGACAAGCATACTTTTGACCAGACACTTGTCCCCGACGCCAACCCCAACGCCAAGCTCGGCTGTTGGTCGAGCGACCAGGCCCCCGTCGTGGGAGAGGGCTGGCCCGAGCGCGCCTAGGCTGGCCCGAGTGCGCCTAGCCCCGATCATGGTGCTGCCGAGAGGAGCGTACGGCCATGGCCGCGCGCTCCTCTCGCCTTCGTTTCCTCCCGCCCGTCGCCGGTTGCGTGCTTGTTACCAACAACGACGGTGGCGGGGCGCCCTTGTTGCCGTACCCTATGTTGGGTACGTGCACGTAACTTTCTCGCATTAGGTTGCAAGGGGGAGGGGAATGGGTCCCCTCCGGTTGCGGGGCACGAAAGGGGAACACGAAGAGCACTGCCTGAAAGAGGGAACCAGATGACCACGCACGACCACAGCCACAGCCATAGCCCTATCACGCGCATACCGCACGGTACGCCTCCCGTGAGCTCCCTCTCGCGCCGCTCGTTCCTCAAACTCTCCGCCACGGCCGCCCTCGGCGTCTGCGCCACGAGCGCGCTTGCGGCCTGCGGTCCGGCCGCCCCGGGCGTCACGCCCGTCGCCGGCTCCGGCTCCTCGTCGTCCGCGGGCGGCTCCGTCCTCGGCGACGGAAAGACCCTGCGCGTCGGCATGGAGGCCGCCTACGCGCCCTTCAACTGGCAGGCCACCGAGGCGAGCGACACCACGATCCCCATCCAGAACGTGGCCGGCGCCTACGCGGACGGCTACGACGTCCAGTTCGCGAAGGTAATCGCCAAGGCCCTCGGCATGGAGCCCGTCGCCGTCAAGATGAGCTTCTCGGGCCTGATCGACTCGCTCAACAACGGCCAGATCGACATCATCCTCGCGGGCATGTCCGCCACCGACGAGCGTCGCCAGGCCATCGACTTCTCCGACCCCTACTTCATCGGCCACTTCGGCCTGCTCGTGAAGAAGGGCTCGCGCTTCGAGGGCGCAACGTCACTCTCCGACTTCGCGGGATCGGCGGTCCTCGGCCAGAAGGACACCCTGCTCGACTCCGTCATCGACGAGATTCCCAACGTGACGCACCTCACGCCAGTCGATTCCGTGCCCTCGCAGATCTCGCAGCTCACGCAGGGCACCTGTGACGCCATCACCTACAACACCGAGAACACCGACGGCTTCCTCAAGGCCAACCCCGGCCTCGTCGCCATCCAGTTCGAGGACGGCAAGGGCTTCTCGCAGGTGGTCCCCGTCAACGCCGGCCTCGCGAAGGGCAAGCCGGAGGTCCTCAAGCGCGTCAACGACGCGATCGCGGCCGTGCCCGAGGAGGAGCGCACCTCGATGTTCGACGCCGTCATCGCACGGCAGCCTGCCTAAGCTGGGCCTTCTCACAATTGTCACCCCCGTGCCCCGATTTGCGCTATGGTTTTAGCGTTGCGGGCACGTCCCGTTCCATTTGCCGCGCCGTCGTGGCGCACCGAAATCTCTTAGGGAGGATGCGCATGGGCATCGCTCAAGGGGACCCCGCTGGGTCTTCCCGCTCTGGCAACAGGCTCACCCGCTTCGTTGCCGCTGACCACCGCTACGTCTTTCTCGGCACGAGCGCGATCGCGCTCG
>CACYAX010000300.1 GCA_902772435.1 uncultured Coriobacteriaceae bacterium
GATAACCTGCGAAATGCGTTCGGGCTGGCGGGACGGCCGCCGCGGACCGTCTGCGGGCGGGACAACCACCGCGGCGAACCGCGTGCGTGCGGGACGGTTGCCGCGACCCGTGCGCGGGGGACAACCACCGCGGCGAACCATACCTTTGGCAGGTATCTCAACCGTCCATGCGCGCCAGACAGTGAGAATGGTTTGGAGCGACAACGCGCCGGCGCGGCCCGACGGCCGGCGGCGCGCCCGAAGAAAGGAGTGCGGCATGCTGAAGGCTTCCGATCTCAAGTGGTGGCAGAAGACCATCGCCTACGAGGTCTATCCCAAGAGCTTCCTCGACACCAAGGGGCAGGGCACCGGCACCATTGCCGGCATCGCGTCCAAGCTCGACTACCTGCGCAGCCTGGGCGTGGGCGCCATCTGGATCACGCCCTGCTACAAGAGCCCCATGGTGGACAACGGCTACGACATCGAGGACTACTACGCCATTGACGAGAGCTTCGGCACCATGGAGGACATGGACGCGCTCATCAACGAGGGCAACGAGAAGGGCGTGCGCGTGGTGATGGACCTCGTGTTCAACCACACATCCGACCAGTGCCCGTGGTTTGTGGAGTCGCGTGCCTCTCGGGATAACCCCAAGGCTGACTGGTACATCTGGCGCGACGCCAAGCCCGACGGCAGCGCGCCCACCAACTGGCGCTCGATCTTCGGCGGCTCGGCGTGGGAGTGGTGCAAGGAGCGCCAGCAGTACTACCTGCACACCTTCGCCAAGCAGCAGCCCGACGTGAACTGGGAGTGCCCCGAGCTGCGCCGCGCCCTCTTTGACGTGGCCAACTTCTGGGCGGACAAGGGCGTGGGCGGCTTCCGCATCGACGCCATCACCTACATCAAGAAGCCGGCGGTCTTCGAGGACGGTCCGGCGGACGGCGAGGACGGGCTCTATCCGGTGCATGCCGCCACGGCCAACACGCCGGGCATCCTCGACTTCCTGCACGAGTTCAAGGCTGCCGTCTGCGACGGGCGCGACATCTTCACCGTGGGCGAGGCCAACGGCGTCTCGGCTGACGAGCTCGACGTGTGGGTGGGGGAGAACGGCGTGTTTGACCTGCTCTTCGAGTTCTCGCACACGCACGTGCCGATGGGCGACGCGGAGCTCTGGTGCCGCCCGGCGACCTGGACGCTCACCGACCTCAAGCGTGCGCTTTCCGCGAGCCAGGCCAGCACGGCGACCAACGGCTGGTACCCGGCCTTCTTCGAGAACCACGACCAGCCGCGCTCCACAGTGAACTTCTTCCCCGCGGGCACGCCCGTCAAGCCGGCTTCGAAGGCGCTCGGCACGGTGCTGCTCATGCAGCGCGGCACGCCGTTCGTGATGCAGGGCGAGGAGCTGGGCTACGGCAACGCCGAGTGGAGCTCGCCGGACGAGTTTGACGACGTGCAGACCAAGGGCCAGTACGAGTTCGCGCTCTCCGAGGGCGACACGCCCGAGCAGGCGCTGGCCGCTTGTCGCCGCTTCAGCCGCGACAACGCGCGCACGCCCATGCAGTGGGATGCGAGCGCGTACGCCGGTTTTTCGACGGCGAAGCCGTGGCTGCCTGTGCATGAGGGCTATGCGGAGGAGAACGTTGAGGCCGAGACGGCTGATCCTGCCTCCACGCTGAGCTGGTACCGCAAGCTCGCGGCGCTGCGGCTTTCGCGTGACGAGCTGCTGGCGGGCGACTATGCGGAGCTCATGGCCGAGAGCGAGCAGGTGTATGCGTACCGTCGTCAGGGCGAGAAGAGCGCGGCGGTGGTGCTGGCGAACCTCTCCAACGAGGCTGCGACATATGATGCGGCGCTGGTAGAGGGCATGGAGCTGCTGGCTGGTTCGCACGGCGAGACCGAGCTGGGCGCGCTGCGTCCGCTGGAGGCCGTGGTGTTTGGGACTGGCGAGGCATAGGGTCGAGCTGGTATAGGTTGCTGGTTGGGCGCCCCTTTCCGCGAGGAGAGGGGCGCTCTTCGCTGGCGCGGCGGCGCGCG
>CACYAX010000301.1 GCA_902772435.1 uncultured Coriobacteriaceae bacterium
CTGTGCGTGAGCGCCGCGGCCTCGGCCGCAAGAACGGCCGCGCTGCGCCCGCTGTTGACCCCGGCACGGACGGCGGCCTCCTCGCCCCAGGTGGCAGCGTCTCCCACGTCGAGACCCACGCGGGCGCCCAGGATGAGGCCCACGGGAGCAACACGCATGACGCCGCCGCAGCCCTTGGAGTCGTTGATCCCGTGCTCGAGCGTGCCGCCATCCTTGCTCTCGCGGATGGCGTCGAGGCAGGTGCGGCCCGGTGCGCGCAGGTGGTTGAGAAGCGGCTCTGACGTGAGGTGCAGCCGGGGACCGTCCGCACCCAGGCGCGAGCTGTCACGCTGCGTGGCAAGCCACTCCTTATACGCCTCCCAGATGTCGGAAGACGTCGGCATGCCCCGGCGGTTCACCATGCCCTGCACCAAGCCCTCGGCGGTGAAGAGCGTCATCTGCGTGTCGTCGGAGAACTGCGCGTGCTCCATGCCGAGCCTCTCGGCAGCCTGCGCCAGGGTGGCGATGCCCGCCTCACCGTAGCGCCGGTCAATCGCGTCCTCAAGGTCGAACTCCACGGGATAGCCCAGGGCATCTCCCACGGCGCCGCCAAGCAAGCAACCCACAAAACTGCTGTCCATCAGCTTCTGGTCGACCACGATGCACTCCTCCGTGTAAGCAGGTAGCAACTACAGCTCGCGCCGGGCCTCGATGGCACGGCCGAGCGTGACCTCGTCGGCATACTCCAGATCGCCGCCCACTGGCAGCCCGCTCGCGAGGCGGGTCACCTTCACCTCGAGCGGACGAATGGTCCGCGCGAGATACGTGGCGGTGGTCTCGCCCTCCACGTCTGGGTTGGTGGCAAGGATCACCTCGTCCACCTCGCCCGACGCGAGGCGCCCGATGAGCTCGCGCACGTGCAGCTGCTCGGGACCGATCTTGTCCATGGGGCTTATGACCCCGCCGAGCACGTGGTAGAGCCCGTGGTAGCTGCCCGTGCGCTCGATGGCAGACACGTCGCGCGGCTCGGAGACCACGCAGATGGTCGAGCGGTCGCGCGAGATGTCCGCGCACACGTCGCAGGTGTCGCGCGTGGCGTAGCTGAAGCACACGGGGCAGAAATGCACCTGCTGCTTGACCTCCATGATGGCCGTGGAGAGCCGGCGGGCCTCCTCGGTGTCAGCCTCGAGCAGGTAATACGCTATGCGCTGGGCAGATTTGGGCCCGATGCCCGGCAGGCGCCCCAGCTCGTCGAGCAGGCGCTGGAGGGCACGCCCGTCGCTCGTGGGCGCCATCTTAGAACATCCCCGGCATGCCGGGCATGCCCATGCCACCCGTGATGGCGCCGAGGCGCTGGTTGGTCACGTCCTGGGCCTTGTCGAGGGCGTCGTTGACCGCGGCGAGGATGCTGTCCTGGATGAGCTCGACGTCCTCCGGGTCAAGCGCCTCAGGGTCGATCTCGATGGCCGTGATAACGCCGTCGGCCGTGGCGGTCACGCTGACCATGCCACCGCCAGCGGTGGCGGTCACCTCGACGTCCTTCAGGCTCTCCTGCGCCTCTGCGAGCTGGGCCTGCATCTTGCGGGCCTGCTTCATCATCTGCTGCATGTTCATGGCGGGCATTGTGTCTCCTTGCTCGTGAGTGCGGCCTTGCGTGGCTGCGCTAGTACTCGTCGTATTCGTCGGGGTCTTCGGTATAGCCCGCGTTGGGGTCATACTCGTCGCCATCGTCCTCGTCGGGCTCATAATCGGCGCTCCGCGGCTCGATGGTGATGTTGACGCCCTCGCCGAAGGCTGCGGTCAGCATGGCGGCGAGGCTTTCGCCGTCGATGGCGCCGGGGAGCATGGCAGCGGCCAAGTCGGCGACGTCGGAGGACGTCGGCGCCGCGGGTGCGGATGCTGCAGGCGCAGGCTGGGCCGGCTTGGGCGCAGGCGCGGGCTGCGGCGCGGGTGCGACCGGCTTGGGCGTCGCGGGCGCGGGCTGCGGTGCGGGTCTGGGAGCGGGTGCGGGCTGCGCAGGAGCTGCACTCG
>CACYAX010000302.1 GCA_902772435.1 uncultured Coriobacteriaceae bacterium
CGTGGGCAGCCGCGACGAACGTGGCGCCGACGAGGGCATGGCGCACTTCATCGAGCATTCGCTCTTCAAGGGCACCTCGCACCGGAAGGCCTATCACATTTTGAACCGCATCGACGGGGTGGGTGGGGAGCTCAACGCCTTCACCACCAAGGAGGAGACGTGCGTCTACGCCACCTCGCTGGCCGAGCACCTGCCGCGATGCCTGGAGCTTTTCGCCGACATCCTGTTCTGCTCCATCTTCCCCGAGGCGGAGATTGAGAAGGAGCGAGAGGTGGTGATTGAGGAGATCAACAGCTATAGCGACCTGCCTGCGGAGCTTATCTACGACCAGTTCGAGGAGCTGGCATACGAAGGGCATCCGCTTGCCCACAACATACTGGGCACGAAGCGCAACGTGCGTCGCTTCACTCCCGGGCGACTGCGCGCCCACATGGAGCGCAACTACACTCGGTCGCGCATGGTTATCAGCGTGGTGGACGATGTGGAGTTCGGCCGTCTGGTGCGCATGTGCGAGCGTTATTTCGGCAGTTTCGGCAACCATGAGTCGGCTGTGGACCGCAGCGTGAGGCCGGTCTTCCACCGCTTCGAGCGCACCGTGCACAAGCGTACTCACCAGGCCCACATACTCATCGGCTGCGAGGCTCCCGACATCTACAACGGCGATAAGACGGCCTTCACGCTGATAAACAACATACTCGGCGGCCCGGCGATGAACTCGCGTCTCAATGTGGCCGTCCGCGAGCGCTACGGCTTCTGCTACAGCGTGGAGTCACAGTATGTGCCGATGTCAGACACGGGCCTGTTCTACATCTACGCCGGCGTCGACCTCGATGCGCAGGAGCGTGCCATCGGCCTCATACGGCGTGAGCTGGAGTGTATGGCCACGGTCAAGCTCACCCCGCAGCAACTGCGGCAGGCACAGCGGCAGTTCATAGGGCAGATGGCCATCAACAACGACAACGGCAGCAATGAGATGCAGAGCATCGGCAAGGCCTGCCTCAACTTCGAGCATGTCGACACCCTTGAGGAGATGAATGCCGACATAATGAACCTCACGCCCGACGAGGTGCTGCGTGTGGCCCAGAGCCGCTTCGCCCCCGACGGCATCAGCATGTTAATCTATAATTAAACGATATGAAACCAATAGTAAGTATCATCATGGGCAGCACCAGCGACCTGCCGGTCATGGAGAAAGCCTGCCAGTTCTTCGAGGAGATGGAGATACCGTTCGAGGTCAACGCCCTCTCCGCCCACCGCACGCCCGCCGAGGTGAGCGACTTTGCCCGCGGCGCTGCCGGTCGCGGCATCAAGGTGATTATCGCTGGCGCTGGTATGGCTGCCGCCCTGCCGGGTGTCATAGCTGCCGAGACGCCCCTGCCGGTCATCGGCGTGCCCATCAAGGGCTCATGTCTTGAGGGCCTCGACGCCACCTTCGCCATCATGCAGATGCCTCCGGGAATACCTGTCGCCACCGTGGCTATCAACGGCGCGCAGAATGCCGCCATACTGGCAATGCAGATGCTCGCCCTCGGCGACGACGCCCTGATGCAGAAACTCGTGGCTTACAAGTTAGGACTGAAGAAGAAGATTGTCAAAGCCAACGAAGAGCTTGCCAAGCTGGAGTACAAATTCAAGTGCTGAGCATCGCAGGCTGGTCATAAAACAAAAAGGCACCGTGAAAGGTGCCTTTTCTTTTGTACTCCCGCAGGGAATCGAACCCTGATCAAAGGTTTAGGAAACCTCTATTCTATCCATTGAACTACAGGAGCAGCCGCAAACCATTATAGTTTGCGTTTGATTTCTATGACTTCGTAGGCTTCGACGATGTCGCCAACCTTGATGTCGTTATAGTTCTCGATGTTCAGGCCGCAGTCCTGACCGCTGACAACCTCTTTGACGTCATCCTTGAAACGCTTGAGGGAGGCGAGTTTGCCGGTGTAGACCACGATGCCGTCGCGGATGATGCGGATGTTGCTCTGGCGGTTGATCTTGCCGTCGAGACACATACCCTCGATGGCGTCCTTGAGCTCGTTGATGGCGTCGTAGATGATGCTGTAGAGGCGTATGTCTATCTTCTCGATCTCGGCCATCTTGCGGGCACCCACGCTGGGACGCACCTGGAAGCCAATGATGATGGCGTCGGAGGCCATGGCCAGCGTGACGTCGTTCTCCGAAATTTGGCCCACGCCCTTGTGGATGACGTTGACCTGCACCTCGTCGGTACCGAGCTTGATGAGCGAGTCGCTGAGGGCCTCCACGGAACCGTCCACGTCACCTTTGACAATGATGTTGAGCTCCTTGAAGTTGCCGAGTGCACGGCGACGGCCAATCTCCTCGAGGGTGAGGTGGGTCTGGGTGCGTATACCCTGCTCGCGCTGCAGCTGGGTGCGCTTGGCGGCGATGTCCTTTGCTTCCTTCTCGTTCTCCATGACGTTGAAGGTGTCGCCAGCCTGACAGGCGCCGGTGAGACCGAGCAGCAGCACAGGCTGCGAAGGCCCGGCGGACATGACCTCTTGGTTACGCTCGTTGTACATGGCGCGGACGCGTCCAGCCACAGCACCGGCCACGATGGGGTCGCCCTTGCGGATGGTGCCTTCCTGCACGAGGAGCTTGGCAATGTAGCCGCGGCCTTTGTCGAGGGCGCTCTCGATGACCACACCCTTGGCGCGTTTGTTTGGGTTGCCCTTCAGTTCCATGATGTCGGCCTGGAGGATGACCTTCTCAAGCAGTTCTTCAACACCGATACCCTTCTTGGCGCTGATGTCCTGACTCTGGTACTTGCCGCCCCATTCCTCGACGAGCAGGTTCATGTTGGCCAGCTCTGTCTTGATGCGGTCGGGGTC
>CACYAX010000303.1 GCA_902772435.1 uncultured Coriobacteriaceae bacterium
TTTCGGCCCCTTTCGGCCAGGCCGTATGAAGCGGCCCCTGCGTTTCCGCAGGTCGCTGCTGGTGCGACTTCATACGACGGGCGCTTTGATGTCCGTTTCGACCTGTTCTGGCTGGGTCGTATGAAGTCGGACCCTCGTTTCCGCAGGTCGCCGCCGACGGGGCTTCATACGACTGGCCCTTCGGACCCGTTTTCGGCCCCTTTCGGCCGGGTCGTATGAAGCGGCTCCGCGTTTCCGCAGGTGCGAGCCACCACGACTTCATACGACTGGCCCTCCATCGCCCGTTTCGGGCAAGATTTGCCGGGTCGTATGAAGCCAGCCCTAGTACCAAGACGCCACAAGTAAGGTTCACCGTGCCTGCGCCTAGACGAGAAAACTCTCAGTGTCACCCATGCACGTACTTGGTGGCTGCATGGGCCCGATTGATCTCGCTCAGCTCAAGCTCGCCATTGATGTATGGCTCGAACATGCGGTCGATGGCGCCCACGCCCAAACTGCAGCCGCTGCACATGTCACAGGAACTGTCCCCACAGAAGCTGAGCGCCTGAAGCACGATCTGCTCGCGCTCCTCGCGCGTGGTGTCTTTGATGAGGATGCTTCGCATGGAAATCTCCTAGTGAAATCATGGGAATTATCTGATGTAGACATGGTACCCCAAAATCACGCTGGTGAAGCCTGGCGGCGGCGTATCTGTGCGCCGTGCGTCATACGAGGCATTTCAGCGTCGCTGCCGGAGGTCCCGAGACATCGTGCCGTGCCGAATGCCCCGCGCGGTGACAGTCCCGCCTGGCGATACGCCCGCCCACGCCGTGCACCGGCTGGCACCGCACCGCCCGCGCTCCGCCGTCAGCCCGGATCTGGACGCCCCGCTCGTTAAGGGCGCATCGGCGTCGCACACTAGCCCTGGCTTGAACGTCCCGCTTGGTGACACATGCATCCACATCGTGCGTCAGCCCGCGCCGCCCGTGCCGTGCCGAATGCCCCGCGCCACCCGCTCTGCGCCCTCGGTCCAGGGCCGGACGCCCCGCTCGTGAAAGGCGCGTCGGTATCGTTCACCAGCCTGGGCCGCCAGCCCGCCCCGCGCCGTCAGCCCGTGCCGCCCCGAATGCCCCGCGCGGCGAACGTCTCGCTTGGCAAGACGCGCGTCCACGTCGAGCGCCAGCCCGCTCCGCGCCGCCCGCCCCGCGCCTACCACTCCCGCACGCGATTCAGCATGCCCTCCACGTCGAGCACGCCATACGCAAACCCGCGCCGTATCAGCTCCTCTGGCAAAAACTCGTCGTACTTATCGAAGTAGGGGACCTCGCCGGGGTAGACGAGCTCCATGGGGTCGAGCGGCAGCTCGGCCTGCTCTTTGAGGATGCGGTAGAAGTCTTCCGCCTCGACGCTCATCTTGAACTGCATGAAGTACGGGCGGGCGGAGTCCAACCCCTTCAGCCCGAGCTGGTCGGCGCAGCGAATCTTGAGGAAGCGCTCGAGCGCGAGGAAGGCATAGCTCCCCAGCCAGGGGAAGAGGCACCACATGTTGCCGCCAAGGCATATGAGCGGCTCTTGCCCGATGTGCGCGTTGGCCGCCACATGCCGCGCCTGCGCAAGCCGTGCCCGCGCATTGCCCATGAGGTAGGGGTACTCCTCGCGTTCCAACAGCACCTGCTTCATGCGCTCGAGCACGCGCGTGTTGACATCCCCTGCAACCTCGCCAAAATACGCGGGAACCTTGCCCTTTACCTGCGTGGCCTCGATGAGATGGCGCTTGTGGTCGATCTCCTCGATGACCCACACGTGCCCCGCGATGGCGATGCGCTCTCCGACGGGAGGTGGCTGTACGATGGTGCCCAGCTCCTGCGACTCGCTGCGCACTGTGTACTCCTCGTTCTCGGCGAACACGGCATAGAACTTGAAATTGTTGGTAACGCGCTCTCCGGCAAGCCCGACGATGAGCCCGCCCGACTCAGTGCGCTCCACATGGTCAATCTCGAGAAGGTGCCACGCGGTGAAAGGCCGTGAGCGTGAGCACGCGCTCTGCGAGCGCGCCGGGCGACAGCTCCCCGCACGAAGCGAGCGTGGCCATGGTCTGGTGATACAACAGGCTGTAGGGCAAGCGGTCGAGGCTGGGCGGCTCAACCCAGCGGTCCTCACGGTAGAGCTGCACGAGTGCCGCCCCCTGCAGGAGCTTCCAGGGTATTGTCTCGGGGAGGAGGGCACGGGCCTCGGGCTGCTCCTCGCGCATGACGAACCACATCTCGCTTGGCTGCCCGCGCCGGCCCGTGCGGCCCATGCGCTGCAAGAACGACGACACCGTGAAGGGTGCGTCGATCTGGAACGCCCGCTCGAGCCGTCCGATGTCGATGCCCAGCTCAAGGGTGGCCGTGGTGACGGTGGTGAGGGAGAGCTCGTCGTCGCGCATGACCTCCTCGGCCGTCTCGCGGATGGACTGCGAGAGATTGCCGTGATGGATGAGGAAGCGGTCGGGCTCGCCCATGGCCTCGCAATACTGCCGCAGCGTGGTGGTGACGCCCTCGGCCTCCTCGCGTGAGTTGACGAAGACGAGGCACTTGTGACCGCGCGTGTGCTCAAAGATGTAGCCAACGCCCGGATCTGCCCAGGTGGGAGCCTCGTCAGTTGCCGCCTCGGTTTCCGGCCTCGCGAGGGCGGGCGGAACGTCTTCGGCAACCATCTCGCGCGGCGGGACGGCTTGGGCTGCAGCCACAGGCGGCTCCGCCTCGTAGCTGGGTTCTTCTGCTGCCACCACGAGCCCAGCCTCGCCGCTGGGTGGCACCTCGCGATCGGGCGCCTGTGGCCCCGTCACGTAGAAATGCTCCATGGAGAGCCGCCAGCGCTGGCCAGCGGCATTGATGCGCGGTATCACGCACCCACGGCCCGTACCAGCAGAAAGGTAGCGCCCGGTGAGCTCGGGCTCCCCGATGGTGGCCGAAAGGCCGATGCGGCGCGGGTTGACGCCCGCGATGCGCGAGAGCCGCTCGATGCAGCAGAGCGTTTGCCCGCCGCGATCTCCGCGCAGAAGCGAGTGCACCTCGTCGATTACCACATAGCGCAGGTCTCCGAAGAGGCTCGCGATGGCCGCGTGCTTGTGCAGCAGCATAGCCTCCAGCGACTCGGGCGTGATTTGCAGCACGCCTGAGGGATGCTTGAGCAGGCGATTCTTGTGCGACTGCGAGACATCGCCATGCCAGTGCCACACGGGTATCCCCGCCTCGGCACAGAGGTCGTCCAAGCGCAGGAACTGGTCGTTGATGAGGGCCTTGAGCGGCCCAACGTAGATCGCCCCGACCGTGGCGGGCGGGTCTTCCCAGAACTCGGTGAGGATGGGGAAGAAAGCGGCCTCGGTCTTGCCCGAAGCGGTTGAGGCGGTGAGCAGCACGTTTTCATCAGTACCGAAGATTGCCTCTCCGGCAGCCACCTGGATGCCGCGCAGCGACTCCCAGCCGTGCTCATAGATAAAGTCTTGTACGAACGGTGCGTACCTGCCAAATACGTCCATGCCCACCTCCTGGGCATTACTATAGCACAAAAGCGAACAAATGTACTCATAGGGAGAATGCGGTTTCCGAGCGTTGGACCAGAAAGCTCCGGCTGGGCGCGTATGTCGCGCGCCTAGCTTGCAGTGGGGAAGCGGCAGCAACTCGTTCGGGTACCAACGCGCAAAAAGACTCAGATAGCTGAAAAAATTATCGAAAATACTGTATGGAAAACTGAGTCGAAGCGTACGTGGGACGGCAATGTGCGTTCAGCCCAAAGGAGGCCAGCCTGCCTTCGAAGCGCCTCTGGTTGCCTCGAGTAGCAGAGGGAATAGAGGCCGCATGACAAAATCCGCAGCGTAACAGGGGAGGGCGATTCTGCCCACACGTGGATCGTAAACCAACAGGTTTAGGGCTATGTCGAAAATCAATTCATAAATTGGTATAA
>CACYAX010000304.1:0-619 GCA_902772435.1 uncultured Coriobacteriaceae bacterium
AATGCGGGGTTCGATCAATGTCGGACCCCGCATTCGTGCTGCAGCTCTGTAGGGTTCCCTACTCCTCCAGCAGCTCCTTGTCGATGATCTGGAAGTTCGCGCGATGGATGTAGAGCGCCTTGCCGTCGATCATGAGCTTGGTGGTCTTGGGCAGCTTGGCGTCGACCTCCCAGTAGACCTTGTTGCCCGAATACGCCACGATGGGCTGGCCGGTCTGGCTTTTGATGACCACCACGCGCTTCTTGCCGAAGTAGTTCTTGTACTGGTTGATGGTGTAGGAGAGTGACGTGATGTTGAGCGCCGAGCCGCCGTGGCTCTCGATGAACTCCGGGGCGGTGAAGTCCAGCTCAGGCTCAAGCCCCTGCTCCGCGAACACGCAGGTATCGCCGCAGCTCTCCATTTCCTTTCCGTCGATCGTGATCGTGATCACGCTCGAGAGCTCCCACGACTCATACGCCGTACCCGCCTCGGTGTAGTCAGAGGTCTTGACCTTGTTCCCGCTCAGGCTGACGCGCCTGCCCGTGGTCTGCATGGTCTGCTCGCCGAAGTTGTCGTAGGTGGTGATCACGAAGGAGTTGCCCACCAGGTCGCCCTTCAGCTCGCTGAGGGTGTTCGAGCA
>CACYAX010000304.1:624-2604 GCA_902772435.1 uncultured Coriobacteriaceae bacterium
GAGCGCCACCACGAGCGCCACGCCTCCCGCTATCAGATACTTCTTTACCTTCTCCACATTGACCTCCTCAAGGTCGACTCGGCCATAGATTCTTCTTCCTTATAGGCCAAGACCATACGCCTTCGCTGTAGGACGGCTTGTCGCCGCCCGATGGCCGTTCGGCTGAACGATTCGCGCCACGTTCCTTTCTGATGATACCCTCAAACTGTCAGCGGACGCTAAGGAGGCAGCCATGAGCTTCGCAACCACCATCCCCGTCGCCATCAAAGTCGCGGGCATGCTCGCCGATGGCTACAAGTACATCAAGGACCATCCCGAAGAGATCCAACAGGCCATGGATGAAGCGGCCAAAGCGGCGGCGGCTGCAAAGAAGCTGGCAGGCGATGCCGCAGACTTCCTCGATGTGGACGAGCACATGGCCAAGGCAAAGCTGCTTGCCGCTGACGCGGCAGCCATTCTCACGAGCGATCGCTCTGAGGATCCCGAGGTCAAGAAGGCGCGTGAAGAGGCCCGTAAGGCTGAGGCGGAGGCCGCCAAGGCGCTCACCGAGGCGCGGCAAGCCATTCTGGAAAGCGCGGATCTGCGCACGACCATCCCCAAGCTCGTGGACAAGCTCGCATCAGCTGACGACGAGGCCCTCGCCCTCTACATGAACACGCTCGACGCGCCAGGCTGCTACGTGATCACCACCTACGACAAGATCGACCTCGACAAGGACCTCACCGACTACCACGGCGTCTACGTGGGAAAGGCCGAGGTCATAGGCGATGGCATCGCCTGGGCCATCTCGCGCGCCGGCTGCCCTGACGTGTACGCCGACATCAAGTACAAGCAGAACGTCGTGATCTACGTCTTCACTTGCACAGCCGAGGAGCTGGAGTACCGTCACCAAGCACTTGTGGAGACCTTTGGCGCTCTCAACTCGTACAACATGCCCCTAAAGAAGGCAGAGGAAGCATCTGCAGAGAAGTGTGCCGCGCCCACCTGTTCAAGGGTGGACGCGGCACAGCTGTCTCAATCAGCAAAGCCGTTTGGGCTTCGTCTCTAGCCCGCCAGCGCTGCCGTGATGGCGCGCTTTGCCTCGAGGAACTCCTCCGTGAGGGAGAAGTCCCCCTCGGTGACGCGCGTGACCTCGATCTGCGTTCCCACCTGCGTGGGCACGCCTGCCGCAGGGTCTCCGACCAGCACATAGACGCGGTCGGCCATGAGCGCCGCCTCGTCCACGTCGTGGGTTATCATGACCGAGGCCAGGCCCAGCTCGCGTGACATCGCTCCATACCACGTGCGCAGCTCGGAGCGCGTGATGGCATCGAGCGCCGAGAACGGCTCGTCGAGCAGCACCACGTCGTTGCCCATCAGGTAGGTGCGCATGAAGGCGGCACGCTGGCGCATACCACCCGAAAGCTGCGTGGGCCAGCGCCTCTCGCTGCCCTCGAGGCCGAAGCGCGCGAAGAGCGGAGCGGCCTTCTCGCGTGCGGAAGCCTTGTCCTCCCCCGCGATCACGAGCGGCAGGCACACGTTGTCCTGCACCGTGAGATGTGGCAGCAGCAGGTCTTTCTGCAGCATGTAGCTCACGCGTCCCGGCACGCCCGTCACGTCCTCGCCGTGCAGGAAGACCCTGCCCTCGAGGGGTGCGGTCAGGCCTGCCAGCGCATGCAGAATAGTCGTCTTGCCGCAGCCGGACTTGCCCACGAGGCAGACGATCTGGCCCGCGCGCACGGCGAGGCTGATGTCGCGCGTCACGAGCGACTGGCCATCCCACGAGAGCGTGAGGCCCTGGGCATCGAGCGCGGTGTCTGTCACCAGAGCTTCGCCCACTAGCCCACCTGGTCAATCGTCTCGAGGAACGAGAGGTCGTACCCCGCGTTTACGTCGATCTGGTTCTCCACGAGCTTCTCGTCGTCAAGCTGGGAGTCGATGTTGTGGCCGGGACGGCGGTTGTTTGTCACGACCGCGGCGCCCTGCTCCGCCAGCGCCATC
>CACYAX010000305.1 GCA_902772435.1 uncultured Coriobacteriaceae bacterium
GGGTTGAGTCCGGCGATATCCGCGAACGTGTACTTCACCTCGTCGATGGCCGCTGGTGCGCCCTTGTTGATGCCTATCTCGAAGCCCTCCATGGCGTACACGCCGATTTCCCTGAAGACGCGGGACGGCGAATGTTCGTCCAGCGCCGCCTTTGCCGCGGCAGCGACCTGCGCCGCGACGGTGCCAGCGGCGGTGACCGCAGCCGTGCCGCGCGACTCCATGCCGTTGATGAGGCCCTGAATCAGGTCCCAGCCAGCTTGGAACAAATCGAAGCTCGCGACCTTCTGCACGGCCTTGCTGAGCAGGTCGCCCACGGCTCCCAGCAGGTTGCCCACCGTGTCCGCAGCGCCGCGCGCGAGGCCGCAGAACAGGTCGAACGCCGCGTCAGCGAGCGAGCCGAGGAACGACGGGATGTGCGCGATTGCGGAGCGGATGAGGTCGCCGAGAGCGCTGAGCACGCGCGGGAGCACCTTGGGGATGGCACTCACGATGCCCATGAACAGCTTCACGGCAGCGTCCAGCAGCATGCTGAGGAAAGTCGGAATCTTGGCGATTACCGTCTTCAGCAGTTCCGCGAGCCTGCCCACGACGCGCGGGAGCACGACGGGTAGGGCGCTCACGAGACCCTCGAACATCTTGGTGGCACCTTCGAGAATCAGCGGTGCCGCGTCGATGACGGTGGTCACGAGGTTGTCGAT
Source organism: uncultured Coriobacteriaceae bacterium (assembly GCA_902772435.1). Lineage (GTDB taxonomy): Bacteria > Actinomycetota > Coriobacteriia > Coriobacteriales > Atopobiaceae > UBA1367. Next base: position 699 of record CACYAX010000305.1, read on the forward strand.
GAAGTCGAGCAGGCCCTCAGCGACCTGCGGGAGCACCTCGGGGAGCGCGTCGCCGATGGCGGACATGAGGTCGGACGCGGCCTGCGCCATGGCGGGGATGGCGTCCACCAGCATTTGCGGGATGGTGGTCACGAGCGTGCGCGCCACGTTGCCCACGATGGGCAGCAGGTTCTGGAGCGCCGTGCCAGCGGTCTGCACCATCGTGCGTATGGCGTCCTCGATGGTCTGGTCGCCGCCGCCCGCGATGGCCACTTGCAGATTCTCCCACGCCGACTTCATGGCGTTGAAGCTGCCCGTGAGGGTGCCCTCCGCCTCCGCCGCCGTGTTGCCGAGCAGGCCGAGGCCGTCCACGCCGTCCTCGAGCATGGACGTGAGCGCCTCCTGGTACTCGTCGATGGGAACCTCGGTCAGGCTCTCGTATTCGTCCGACAGGTAGCCCGCGTTCTGCGCCTGCTCCAAAAACGCCTTTGAGGTGGCGGGGAGCACGCCCGCGAACTGGTCTGCGATGCTCTGGTAGCTGGACGTGGACTTCGTGATGAGCTGGTACTTCTGGTTGAGCTCGTCCACGCTCTTGCCCGTGCCGCTCGCGAAGTCGGCGATGGCCTGCATGCCCTTCTTCGCCGTGTCGTAGCCGCGCTGGTCGCCCATGGTGGACGCGAAGTTCGCGCCGACGTTGGCCATGGCATCCATGTACTCGTTCGCGCTCATGCCCATGGTCTTGTAGGCGCTCTGCGCGTCAGCCGCGATGGTGGAGTAGTCCACCTCGTCGAAAATCTTCTGCATGCCGCCCGACAGCTGCTCCCACTCGCCGTAGGCGTCCACGCATGCCTTGCCGAGGTCGTAGATGGATTTGGTGATCGCGGCACCGGCGATGGTCTTGAACAGGCCCTTCGCGCTCGTGCCGAGGCTGTTGAGCTTGCCCTCGGTCTCGCGCGTGCCCGTGTCGCTCACTTGCGGATAGATGGTGATATAGGCGGTTCCGACTTCAGTTGCCATCGGCACCACCTCCTTCCTTTGCTGCCCTGCGCATCGCCGCCCGTCGCTCGAACTCGGCCAGCTTCGCTTCGAGGTCGGGGATGCTCATGACCATGGCCTTCACCCTGCGCCCCGCCTCGCGCATCCACTTGGGGCCGATGCGCGTCGGCTCGGTGCCCTTCTTGTCTTGTGGTTGATTGCCGTGGTGAGGTTGATGAGGTGCGCCAGCAGCACGTCCGTCATGCCCCACGCCGCGTCGGGGTTCTCAGCGACGCACACGCGGGCGGTGGACGGGAGCTGGACGGCGAGCGCGGCCACGTGCGCCACCGAGTGCTCGCCGAGGTAGAGGGCGCGGTCAATGTCTACGCCGTAGACCTCTTGCAGGTCGGCTCGCAGCTCGTCAGGATGCGCGGCCATGAGCGCGAGCAGCGTGGCTAGTTTTTTGAGCCGCCGCCGATGGCCTCGAAGAACCACGCGGAGAACTGCGTCGTGGACGCCTTGCCGCCGTTTGCCGCGGCGAACGCGTCCATGGCGTCCATCGCCGCGTCCATGCTGCCGAACGCGACCTCGAAAATCTTGTTCTGCCACTTCGCGATTGCCGCCACGTCCTCGGCTTTGTGCGCTTTTGCCAGCTCGCCGAACGCGACGGAGAAGCGCACGTCGGTGACGATGGACGGGTCAATGTCAACGTCTATGCCTACGAAAAGAGCGGGAGGCTCAACGCCCCCCGCTTCGTTCGCGGCCTGAATGTTTTCGGCCATGTGTGTCCTTAGCCTTCGAGGATGTCCTCGAACTCAATCATCGTGGTCTTGCCGTCGGTACCCGGGTTGCACTGGAAGCCCAGCTCGCGTCCAGCGGCGTCGGTGCCAGCGAGCGTGAGGTCACCACGCTCCACGAGCTGCGCGTTGGACGCGTAGTAGCGACCCTTCACGGTGTCGGAGTGCACCACGTCCACGCAGATGGCCACTGCGGGGAGGTCGTCGGACGTGTGGCTCGCCATGATCTTGGTGGGCGTGGTGCCGCTGCCCTGATTGATCGCGCCGGGTTTGGTCGCCACGCCGCGGTCGTATGCCGTCCGCCAGGTATAGGCGGGTTTGCCGTCCACAATGTCGAAGCGGTACATGGCGTGGTCGGAGACAATGTAAACACCGTCCGCACACACGGCAAGTGTGTTCTGAATCTCCTCGTTTTCCAGGCGCATCACCTTCACCGCGCCGGTCTGCGCGTCTACAAAGCCGACGTCACCCGGGCGGGTCACGAACCAGATGTTGCCGTCAAAA
>CACYAX010000306.1 GCA_902772435.1 uncultured Coriobacteriaceae bacterium
CGAGAAATCGGCGCACCACTTCGCTTCACTAGAAAACGCTCCTTTCGGGATTTTTCTTCCATGAATTCTTCCATGGATGGAGCCCAAGAGCGACTACGAATCTGTACGGAAATTGATGAGAGGACAGAACGATGAACGAAGCCAAGATGAACGAACTCACCCAGGCCGAGGACATGGCGTACTTCCGAGCAGACCTCTGTTGTTACTCGCCCGAGAGCTACAGCCTCGAGGAGAAGAAGGAAATCTGCAACGACATGATTAGCACGAGCAAGGCCGTGCTCGACGCCATGCGCGAGGACTTCGAGCAACTGCCCCCGACGCCCGTGTCAAGCTTTTGGACATGCTCTGCGCCTCCGGCGTCGAATCGCCCCAGTGGTGGTGGGATGTGCTCGTGGGCAACGGAGACCCGCTCTACCGCGAGCTCGAGCCCCTGAGCTAGATCGAGCCTGCATAGGCACACGGAGAGCCGCTCGTCGCAGTGACGGGCGGCTCTCCGCTTCTCATTCGTCCTCATGACGGTCGCGGATGCCCTCGAACATCTTGAACACGGGGACCAGCGGCAGGAAGAGGATAAGCAGCAGGAAGCACGCGACATCCCCCAGGAGCCAGCCCACCTGGTCCGCTATGAAGGCGAGCCTGCGCCTCATGACAGCATCTCGTTCACGCGAGACTGCACGATCGAGTAGTGGGAGCCGAGGTGACGCCTGCGCTCCTCGCCGTTGCCGTAGTCGCCCCGGATCACCGCGCGGGCCATCGCGTCGACGTCCATGGAGGAAGAGCTCGAGCCCGCACCTAGAAGGATCTCGTTCACGCGCCGTTGCACCGCGTCGTAGTTCGAGCCAAGGCGCCGCTTTCGCTCGTCGCCGTTGCCGAACTCGCCCGCGATCACCCGCCTGGCTATGGCGTCGACATCGATGCCGGAACCGCCGCCAAGCAGGATCCGGTTGACCTCCGCCTGGACCTCGTCGTAGCGGGATCCGAGCGCCGCCCTTCTTGCATCGCCATTGCCGAATTCGCCGGCGATGACCCTCTCCGCAAGCTCTGACACGTCGCCGGAAGGCGCACCAGAGCCGGAACCGCCCGGCGCGCCTCCGGTGTCGGCCATGCCGTTGTAGTGGAGGATCCCGTCCCAGCTGCCGGAGTAGTAGTCGTGGACCCAGCTCTCGCGCCCGGTCTGGTCGCCGGGCTTTGGGGGAAGGGCCTTGTAAGAGCGCGGGCTCAACGCCCGCGCCTGCTCGCTGCAAACGCCACACTGTGGCGTTTGCTTAACGCTCGCAGCGTCGATCCCGCCGGTCTCGGAGCCGGCGAAGTGTCCGATCTTGCCGCCTCCAAGGCACATGGCCGTGTGGTTCTCCTCGTCGAGGTAGATGTCGCCGCGCGACGCGTTGAAAGACATCGGCTCCCACGAGAAGAGGCCGGACCCCACGAACATCTCGCGCATGCCGCCGGTCCAGTTGTATCGCGTGATGAGCCCGTCGTATGCCGTGCCGGCAAGCGCCAGCTCCCATGCCTCGCACACGGCGGAAGAGCAATCGCGATCGCCCTTGGTGACCTTCACGACGCCCGCGTCGGTCTTCACGCTGCAATGGCCGCTCGTGCCGTGCCGGCCAGGCTGGCTGTACCCATGCTCCGCGCAGTTGCAGAGATGCTCCATGATCTGCGCCGCCACGTTCGCGCCGGCAACCGCGCAGAGCCTCCGCCAGTCATCGTGCGTGCCGTAGAAGAGGTCGAGGTCAAGGTGCCCGCCGTAGCCAGGGATGCGCCCGGTTCCCGTGTACTGGAAGATTAGCGGCGAGTTCCACGCGCCGAAGTCCCAAGAGTCCGTCCACGGTTCCCATAGCATGCGCTCGCTCGACGCTCGCGCCTTCTCGCTACAATCGCCCCACCGGGGCGATTGCTTGACGCTCGAAGCCTCGTAGTTGGGGTACTGCGCTACCCAGAGCGGGTACGCCTTGGCCACGGCCGCCCAGTCGTACGAGAAGAGCACGCTCTTGCTCGTGTAGATGCCGGGAGTGATGCCGGTCTTGGACTTCACGCGGTCGAGCCACCTCTTGGCCCAGGTCGGCCCCAGGTCCAGCGCGTCGGCCTCCCAGTCCAGGAATGGGATCGCCTTGCCCACGTAGGGCTTGAAGGCGGCGATGAAGTGGTCGGCCTCGGCCTCGGCCGAGCCCTCGTACCCACGGTCACGCGCGTAGTGGTAGCAGCCCAGGAGCTTCCCGGCCGTCAGCGTCTCGTCGGCGTGCCGGCGGAAGCGCTCGTTCGAGTAGCCCGCGCCGCCGGTCGCCTTCACGATGACGAAGTCGCAGGTCGCTATGTTGCCGACGACCAGGCCGTCCTGCCAGGAGCTGATGTCGATGCCGTTAAGCCCCACGCGCCTCACCCCTCGGGATCTCCGGCTTGTCGCCGTCGCCGCCCAGGGCGGCCATGACGGGCGAGAGCACCGCCATCACCATCGCCACGACCAGGCCCCTCGCGCTGGGGTCGAGGACGCACCAGCCCATGATCAGGTCGATGTTGGCGATGACCACGCCAAGCA
>CACYAX010000307.1 GCA_902772435.1 uncultured Coriobacteriaceae bacterium
GGCGAGGCGCGCGTGGGCGACATCGTGCGCGTGAAGCTCGTCGACGCGTTTTGCTATGAGCTCATCGGTGAGCTCATATAGGGGGGATCATGGCAACCAGGAAGACGACCATCTGGAACGCGGCGAACATCGTCACGTGTTCGCGCATCGCGCTGCTGCCCATCTGGCTCCTGCTCGCTGAGTACGTCCGCGGGGCCAACCTCCTGGGTACCGGTGGCTTCTTGCCGTGGGTTTCCTGCATCCTCTACATGTTGATCTCGCTCACGGACAAGCTCGATGGCTACCTCGCCCGCAGCCGTGGCGAGGTGACCGACTTCGGCAAGTTCCTTGACCCGATCGCGGACAAACTCGCCGTCATCGGCGCCTTCCTCTATCTGCTCGAGATCGAGCTCGTGCCCAGCTGGGCCGTGCTGCTTATCGTCGCGCGCGAGTTTCTGGTTTCGGGCCTGCGCATGGTCGTGTCGACCAAGGGCGTGGTCATCGCGGCCAGCAACCTCGGCAAGTGGAAGACCGCCACGACCATGACCGCCATCTGCGGCCTTCTGGTCGCAGCCACGCTTCCTGCCGGCGGCATTGCCTCCACCATCAAGCTCATCAGCGACATCGCCATGTGGATTGCCCTTGCCCTCACCGCGTGGTCCGGCATTGACTACTTCGTCAAGTCGTGGAAGTACGTGGCGAGCTAGGCATGTCGGCATCTCCGTTCGATGAGACGACGCTCGCGTTGGCCGAGCGCGCGGTACGTGCGGCCGTCAGCGCCGGCGTTACGCTCGGCTGTGCGGAATCATGCACGGGAGGCCTCGTGTGCGCCGCCCTCACCTGCATCTCCGGGTCTTCTGCCGCCGTGCGCGGGTCGGTGGTCAGCTATGACCCCGCAGTAAAGCATGGCCTCCTGGGCGTATCGAATACCATTATTGACGACCCTTCCGTGGGCGTGGTTTCGGCGGAGTGCGCTGCCGCCATGTGTGTCGGCGCACGCGAGGCGCTTGAGTGCGACATCGCAGTCTCGATCACGGGCATAGCGGGCCCCGGGGGAGCGGAGCCGGGAAAGCCTGTCGGCACGGTCTGGTTCGGACTTGCTACGCCGCGAGGCGTTCATACGAGCATGCGTTCGATTGACGGCGACAGGGATGCGGTGCGCAACGGTGCCGTTCGTTATGCGCTTGAGCTCCTTTGTGGAGGCATCGCGGACTCTCGTGGTGTCAGTGGTTGCTAGATTTATTGCTTAAGAGCTCTTTGGCGAGGTGTGTGAGCAGGTAAAAGCCGTACTTGATGGCAATCTGCATGCAGGTTGTGCAGCCATCCTGCAGACAGCTGCGAACTTTGCGCAAGAAGCGTCATCTACCCTTCCAAATAACGTATTGACCGCGAACTTCTGTTCGTATATGATGCGAAGGGTACCCAATGGAGGAGAATGACATGGCCAGAAGTAAAGCACCCGCACGCGAAGTCCACCAGAAGTCCTATGGTGAAGAACGCGACAAGATGATCGAGAGCACCACCAAGGAGATTCTCAAGAAGTTTGGCAACGGCGCCATCATGCGGTACGGCGACGGAGGACCAGACCTTGAGGTAGAGGCGATTCCCACGGGCTCCATCGCCCTTGATGCCGCTCTCTTGCCGAGGCGCAGGCGCTGGGTGGCGTGGTCGCTTTCATCGACGCGGAGCACGCGCTCGACCCTGGCTATGCCGCCCGTATCGGCGTCGACATTGACGAGGTCCTCATCTCCCAGCCTGACACCGGCGAGCAGGCCCTCGAGATCTGCGACATGCTCGTTCGCTCCGGCGCCATCGACGTGGTGGTCATCGACTCCGTCGCCGCCCTCGTCCCGCGTGCCGAGATCGAGGGAGAGATCGGCGACACGACCGTCGGCCTGCAGGCGCGCCTCATGAGCCAGGCGCTGCGCAAGCTTGCCGGCTCGCTCTCCAAGTCCAAGACCACCTGCATCTTCATCAACCAGCTGCGCGAGAAGATCGGCGTCATGTTCGGCAACCCCGAGACCACCCCTGGCGGTCGCGCGCTCAAGTTCTTCTCTTCCGTCCGCATGGACATCCGCCGTGTCGACCAGATCAAGCAGGGCCAGGAGGTCGTCGGCAGCCGCGTGCGCGTCAAGGTCGTGAAGAACAAGGTGGCCGCACCCTTCAAGCAGTGCGAGTTCGACATCATGTACGGCACCGGCATCTCCAAGGAGGGTTCGATCCTCGACGCCGCCGTCGACAACGGCGTCGTCAGCAAGAGCGGTGCCTGGTTCACCTACGAGACCGAACGCCTCGGCCAGGGCCGCGAGGCCGCCAAGGAGTTCCTGGCGACCAACCCCGACCTGCGCGAGGAGATCGACAAGAAGGTCCGCGTCGCGCTCGGCCTCGAGTTCGACGACGAGCCGGTCGGCGAGCCCGTCGTCAAGGACGACAAGGAGTAGCCGCGGTGGACGAGGGCTTCTCTGTTGAGGTCCTGCTGCCGAGGCGCCGTGCGCGATCGAACGCGATCGGCGCCCGCAGGCCCCGCGCGACCGTCGTCGCGCGCGAGTCGGGCGAGGAGCTCGAGCGCATCGAGGTCCCGCTCGCCGCGGGCAAGTCGCTTGACGCCAAGCTCGAGGCGGGCGAGGTGGCGCCTTGCGACCTCGATTCCCTTCGCGACCTCGTGGGACGCCTCGAGGAGCGGTGCTGCCGCGCGAGGCTCGAGGCCCTCATCAACCGCAGGGACTTCTCGAGGCGCGAGCTCGCAGACAAGCTTCGCGTCGACGGCTATCGCGACGAGCTGGCTTGCAGCGTGCTCGATCGTCTCGAGGAGGTCGGTCTCGTGAACGACGCGCGCTACGCCGACCTGTTCGTGCGCTCGAAGATCGCCTCTGGCTGGGGACGGCGCAAGGTCGAGGCCGAGCTCGCGCGCAGGGAAGTGGAGGCCCGCTCGCTTCCGGGCTGGCCCGACGCCTACTTCGACGAGGACTCCGACTTCGAGCGCGCGCTCGCGATCGCCGGAAGGCGCACCTTCTCCGGCCGCGACCCGTATGCGAGCATCGTGAG
>CACYAX010000308.1 GCA_902772435.1 uncultured Coriobacteriaceae bacterium
GAGCTTCGCCTCGTCGGCGGAGACGGCGGCATGCGTCGCGCACGCGAGCGCCGCGACAAGCGTAAGTATCGTCAGATGTTTCATTGTGTCTCCTTTGTTTTGCGGAAAGAAGTATACCACGGATACCCCTGTCCGCGCAACTGTCCATTGCCAACGAGCCCGTCCCTTTAGTATACTTTGCGGCATGCTTCCTTCCCGCTACAACCTGATCCACGCCCTCGCGGCGGCGGCCGTGCTGCTGACAGCGGTCTTCTGGCAGGGGTTCGTCCCCTTCTGGCGGCAGTTCGTCTATGGACTTGCTGCGCCGATGACGCCCGCCGTCATGCTGCAGAGCTTCCTCCTCACGGCGGCGCTGTTCGGGACGCTGTGGCTCGTCCTGTGGGCGTCGTCGCTGTTTGGCCCGAAGCCTCCGCTTGAGGCCAAAGGACCGCGCCTGTCGCGACGCGCCGCCGTCGGCCTCGCCGCGCGCTGGTCGCCGCTGATCATCGCCGTCGCCCTCGGCCTCAACTGGCTCTGCGCCGCCGGCATCGAGCTCTTCAAGATGCTCGGCGAGTCCGACGAACTCCACGACCGCCAGCAGGAGAACGTGGCCTATTTCCGCGACAGGATGATCGCCGCCGGCTTCGACATCAAGCCCACGCAGAGCGCCATCTGCGCCGTGATGCTCTACGATGCCAAGTTGTCGCAGGACTTTGCGGCACTCATGCAGCGCGAAGGCATCTACGTGACAGGGTTCTACTATCCCGTGGTGCCCAAGGGACAAGCCCGCATCCGCGTGCAACTCTCGGCAGGACACGCTCCCGAGCACATCGACCGCGCCGTCGAAGCGTTCATCAAGGTGGGGCGCGAACTCAAGGTCATCGACTGACGACACTAACCACCAACCATTCCAACACACAATTAGGGCTGCCCCACTCCACGCGGGACAGCCCTAATTATTTCAAGTCGCGCAGTGCGCTTTACTTGGCGGCTTGCTTGCGAGCCTGCTTGCGAGTCAGCGCATAGGCCACAGGCGATGCGATGAACAACGAAGCGCAGGTACCGATAATCACACCCAGAATCATCGCGAAGATGAAACTGCGGATGGTCTCGCCACCGAGCACAAACATCACGATGAGCACGAGCAACGTCGTGATAGACGTCATCATCGTACGCGACAGCGTGCTGCACAATGCGTTGTTAAACGTGAGGTAGAGATCCTGCTTGGGGAACAAGCTGCGATACTCACGCACACGGTCAAACACCACCACGGTATCGTTCACCTGATAACCAATCACGGTGAGGATAGCGGCGATAAACGTCTGGTCAACCTCCATGGCGAAGGGGAACAAGCCGTGGAGCGTGTAGAAACCAATCACCACAAACGAGGTGAACGCCACGGCGGCCAGTGCGCCAAGCGAGAAGGCGATGTTGCGGAAACGCAGCAAGATGTAGAGTGCCATGGCGAGCAGCGAGAAGAACACTGCCCAGATGGCCTCGCGAGTCATGTCGCTTGCGATGCTCGGACCCACGACCTCGCTCGACACCACACCGATGGTCTCGTTGCTGGTGCTGACAAGCCCTCATAGAGTTTGCCCATGATTTCATCGTCCACACCCTCGTCGGTGCTCTCAATCTTGTAGTTGGTCGAGATGCGCACCTTGGTGTCGTTGTCGATGGTAATCACGCTCACAGCGCCGTCAAACAGCGGAGCCAGTTGATTCTCAAGCGTAGTGGTCGACACGGGATGGTCAAACTGCACAATGTAGTTGCGACCGCCCGAGAAGTCGATACCGCGGCTCAAGCCACGCACCACAAACAGACCGGCAATCACCAGCGCAATAGCAGCCAGAGCCATCCAGGTCTTCTTGGCCTTGCCCATGAAGTCGAACTTCACGTTCTCCATCAGGTGAGCGGTGAGGCGGGTGTTGAACGTCATCTTGTCGAAGGTGCCCTTGTTCACGAAGTACTCCATCACCAGACGGGTGGCGAACACTGCCGTGAAGAACGAGCACAGGATACCAATGACCAGAGTCACGGCGAAACCGCGGATGGGACCCGAACCAAGCACCATCAGAATCACGCCAGTGATGATGGTAGTGAGGTTAGAGTCGAAGATTGCCGAGAAGGCGTTCTTGTAACCATCTTGCACAGCAGCCTTGAGGCCCTTGCCCGAACGAAGTTCCTCCTTGCAACGCTCAAAAATCAGCACGTTGGCGTCCACAGCCATACCCAGAGTGAGCACGATACCGGCGATACCCGGCAGGGTGAGCACCGTCTGGAACGATGCGAGGATACCCATAGTGAAGAACAGGTTGAGCAGCAGACCCAGGTTAGCAATGTTACCTGCGCGCACGCCATAGGCGCACATCATGAAGATAACGAGCAGCACCAGAGCCACGATGAACGAGATGATACCCTTCTCAATCGACTCCTTACCGAGCGACGGGCCAATCACGCTCTCGCTGGCCACATTCACCTTGGCCACCATCTTACCGCTCTCGAGCACGTTAGCAAGGT
>CACYAX010000309.1 GCA_902772435.1 uncultured Coriobacteriaceae bacterium
GAGGTCTCGACGGCCATGATTCGCTCCCTCATGGTAACCTGAGGACTACGATGCACCACAAACAGACAGCAATGGTACCCATTCATTCTATTCCACGGCCCCCGCGCTGTGCGACCGAGGAGGAGAACATGCTCTACATCGGCAACTTCAGCTACACCGACAACCGTGAGGACACTGACAACATTTGCCTCATGCCCCTTATGGTGGAGGCGAGCAGCGCTGATGCCGCGCTCGAGCGTTTTACCGAACTGCTGCGCATCACGCATGAGGAAAGCGACCTGATGGACGGTGCCTCGAGCATCTACCTTGAGTCCCTCATCGAGTTCGACGAGCTTCCCGACGAGCCGGTCATCGTGCGGTGGCAGAAGATCTACTCCGCGGAGGACGGCCTGTACTCGGTCCTCACTCCCCTTCCGGGCCACGAGGACCTCGCCGAGGCCTATACATGGTCCGCTGACGACGAGGAACTCGTCGACCTGAGCAGCGAGCCCACCGCCGAGGAGATTGCCGAAGAGCTCACCGAGACGCTCGAGATCCTCTTCTCGGACGATGATGACGAGGGTGCGGAGGCAAACGCCGACGGCGACGACGCCTTCCTCACCTTCTAACGCCGGCTCGGAAGACCCCCGCACATAACCTAGAGGCCATATTTGGCCACGATGCGCTTGATCTGCCGGGTCCACGGCTTCCAGATGGCGAGCAGAAACGCCACCGTGGCCGTGCCATGCAGCACGTCGAGCGGGAACCCCGCGCCATAGGCAAGAAGCGTGCCCTGCCACGTGAGGGGGCGCACGAATCCCAGGACGTGCCAGCCATTGAGGATGCAGCCGTAGAGGAGCGCCGAGAGGAAGCCGTAGGCGCACACCGAGCGCAGTCCCCTGAGCACGCCGCACTGGGCCAGCACGCCCGCGAGGTAGCCCACGAGGCCCCAGGCATACATCTGCAGGGGCGTCCAGGCTCCTTGGCCGAAGTAGAAGTTCGAGACGAGCGCGGCAAGGGCGCCGACCGAGAACCCCGCGCGGGCACCAAGCGCCCTACCTGCGACGATGATGATCGCCGTCACGGGCTTCACGTCCGGTATGGGCGCGAAGAGCATGCGGCCCACGGCGGCCACCGCGGCCAGCACCACGACGGGCATGATCTGGCGCAGGCGCGGCTCGGAGCGCTCGACCCCCAGCGTCACGAACAGGATGGCGCCGATGACGAGCGCGAGCGTGAGCAGGGCGGTGCCCTGCACCTGGGAAAGGGCGATGAACGCCGCGGCAACAGGGGTCGCCACGAGCACCAGCGGCTCGAGGACCCTCATGACGCGCATACGCGTCGCAGCGCCCCGCGTGGCGGGATCGCGCGCGACCAGGGGCTCAGACTCCCTCACAGCGCCCTCCCGTAGATCCACGAACGCGCGATGAACCCCTCGACATCACCCGTGAAGGTGACCTGGCCGTCGAAGAGGAGGGAGACCCTGTCGCAGCTGCGGCGCACGAATCCCAGGACGTGCCAGCCATTGAGGATGCAGCCGTAGAGGAGCGCCGAGTTCTCGAGCGCCAGCAGCTGCTGCTGTCCCGTGCTGAGGTCGAGCGGGTGGCGCTGCGCCGAGGCCGCCAGCCCGAGGCGCTCGAGTACGGCGTCCACCTCCTGGGGCCCGTACCCCGCGCTCCGCTGCCATTCCTCGAGCTCCTCGCGCACCGTCTCGCAGGCGAACAGGGCCCGCGGCGTCTGGGGCAGGAGCGCTTGCGCGCCCGCGAGCGGACGCCTGACGTTCCCGCGCCGGGCACGCAGCGCCCCGGCCGCGAGCAGCAGCAGCGTGGACTTGCCGCTGCCATTGCCGCCCAGCACGGCACGAACCTCGCCGCGCGGGACCTTCAGGTCGAGCCCGCGGAGCACCCAGTCCTCGTCGCGGTCATAGCGGAACCACAGGTCCTCGAGGGAGAGGGCCGCCTGGGCGGCGGGAACCTGGCCTCCCGAGCTGGCAGCATGTTCCTGCGGCCGCTGGCATGGGCGCGCAGACGAGGCGTCCGCATCGTGCCCGGCCCCGACGCACGCCTTGTCCACGGCATGCACCTGTCCTTCTGCCAGCTCGAACGCGCAGGTCGCATAGGCGGCCATGGGCCCCGGCCGATGGGTGGCCACGAGCACCGTCACGCCCAGTTCGCGGTTCACACGGAAGAGCAGCGCGAGGAAGTCCTTCTCGGCTATGGGGTCGAGCTGCGAGGTCGGCTCGTCGAGCAGGAGCAGCCGGGGGCGCATGGCGAGCACCGCGGCGAGGGCGACGAGCTGGCGCTGACCTCCCGAGAGCTCGTGGCAGCGCTTGCGGAAGAGCTGCTCCATGCCCAGGAACTGGCAGGTCTCGGCGATGCGCA
>CACYAX010000310.1 GCA_902772435.1 uncultured Coriobacteriaceae bacterium
CACCTAGGCATGTCTTGTGTTGCCGAGGCCGGCGTGAGCGAGGAGGAGCGTGCCGCCATGGAGGCGTACGCCAACCGCCCGACGGAGTTCACCACCGGCCGCAACGTCATCAAGGACATCTTCGCCGTCTCGCACGGCTACAAGACCGATTGGCGCGTGACCCAGCGCGGATGGCGCGCCAGCGTGGTGAAGAAGGGCTTTGCTGCCATGGTGCGCGAGCCGCTCTCCCGTGCCGAGGACGGCTACGAGTGCTTCGTGCTCTCGACCTTCGCGCGGTCGAGCGCCCCGCTGGAGGACTGCAAGGGCTACATCTATCACTACGGCATCGGCATCACGGGCGCGAGCCAGATCAGCGTGGAGCGCTTCGGCCTTTCCTGCGAGCAGTTCGTCGCCTGCCTCAATGTCTCGTTCAACTTCGCGGAGGCCTACGGGACCGATGCCGTGAAGGAGTCCTTCGTGGGCATGAAGTACAAGATGATGGAGCTGCTCGCCAACGACTGGCTCACGCGTGTCGCCGACGACGACAAGCTCGCCGCCGCGCAGGTGTTCGCTGAGACCGTGGGGCTCCACGAAGCCGCGCGCGAGCTCTGGCGCTTCGTGCGCGACCGCGCCTACGACCTCTACTTCAAGGGCGTCGTGCCCTCCGAGGACGACGAGCTGTACCTCCTGATCGAGGCGGCGGAGTCGCTCGGAGAGATCGAGGGCGAAGACGGTGCCGCCGTGCGCGCCCGCGCCATGAAGAGCGTGGCCATGCGCCATGTGGCCGAGCTGCGCGAGGGCAAGGAGCTGCGCGCGCATGCCGAGCAGGACGTGCGCATCTTCGTGACGACCCACAAGAGCGTGGAGGTCCCTGACGCTTGGATGCTCCAGCCCGTCCAAGTGGGCTGGCGTGGCGGCTCGCGCCGTTTCGTGGGTGCCTTCCATGATGACGAGGGAACCAACATCGCTCCGCTCAACCCCATGTATTGCGAGCTCACGACCCAATACTGGGCCTGGAAGAACGCCCGCGCTCCCTACGTCGGCTTCTGCCATTACCGCCGCTACTTCAACTTCACCGACACCATCTATGAGCAGAACCCCTACGGCGAGATCATGGACGACTATATTGACGATGCCGCTGCCAAGCTCTATGGCTTCGATGACGAGAGTATCCGCAAGGCCGTGGAGGGCTACGACGTCATCACCACGCCCATCCAGACCATCGCCCAGATGCCCGGTGGCGCCGCCACCCCGCGCGAGCAGTACGCCGCGGCACCCTACCTGCACATCGCCGACCTCGATTCCGTCGCTTCGATCACTAAGAGCCTCTATCCCGACTACGCCGAGGACGTGGACGCCTTCCTCGACGGCACGACCTCCTGCTTCTGCAACATGTTCGTGATGCGCTGGGAGGTCTTCGACGCCTACTGCAGCTGGCTCTTCAGCATCCTCGAGGCCTTCTGCGCGCAGTGGGACACCTCCAACCTCAGCAAGGAGGCGCTGCGCACGCCGGGCCACCTCGCGCGCCGGCTGGCGCACCAAGGAGCTGCAGTGCGTGCACTTCACCAATCCCGACCGCATCTACGCGCTCGACCCCGCCTCCTACCACGACCAGCGCGTGCTTGACCGCCCCGTGGTGCCGGTGGTGCTCGCTTCCGACGACGCCTACGTGCCCATGCTCACCACCACGATCCTCTCGATGCTCGACTGGCGGCTCGGCGACATCGCCGACTTCCCCTTCCTCCAGCCCCCCGCCTCCGCCGCGGTCTCGGAGGGGAAGAAGCAGCTGCTCGCGCTGGGCGCCGTCGAATCGCGGGACCCCGCCGCGCGGGCGGAGCCCGGCGCGGCGGGGTCCCTGCGCATCACCGCGCTCGGGCGGAGGCTCGCGAAGCTCCCGCTCGAGCCCTCGCTCTCGCGGATGCTCTACGAGGCCGACGCGCAGGGCGCGCTGCGCGACGCGCTCACGGTCGTCTCCGCGCTCGCGTGCGAGGACCCGCTCCTGCGCCCCGCCGAGAGGCAGGAGGAGGCGCGGCAGGCGCACGCGGCGTTCCGCGACAAGGGCTCGGACTTCGACGGCATCCTCCTGCTCTGGCGCCGCTACCACGACCCCGCGCATCCGCTCTCGCGCTCCGCGATGCGCCGCGACTGCGAGCGCAGCTTCGTCTCCTACCGCCGGATGTGCGAGTGGGAGGACGTCCGCGACCGCCTCGAGGAGACGCTGCGCCGCGACGGCCTCCGCGTCGACTCCTCCGGCGGCGGCGACCCGGGCCTGCACCGCGCGCTGCTCTCGGGCCTGCTCTCCAACATCGGCGTCTGGGACCCCGAGGAGAGGAACTACAAAGGCGCGGGCGGGAGCCGCTTCGTCCTCTTCCCCGGCTCCGGCCTCGCGAAGGCGAAGGCCCCGCCGCAATGGGTGATGGCCGCGGAGCTCGTCGACACCGCTCGACTCTTCGCGCGCCGCGCCGCCGCGATCGACCCCGACTGGATCGAGCCCCTCGCGCGGCACGTCTGCCGCTACCACTACACCGGCGAGGCGTGGGACCCGAAGACCGGAACCGCCCGCGCCACGCGCCGCGCCGTGCTCTACGGGCTCGTCGTGCAGGACGGCGTCCGGTGCGACATCTCCCGCGCCAACCCCGCCCTCGCCCGCGAGCTGCTCATCCG
>CACYAX010000311.1 GCA_902772435.1 uncultured Coriobacteriaceae bacterium
CAACCCGAATATCTGCGGATACTCCCAGAAGTACCCCGATTTTCCCCAATTTGCGACCTGCGGAAACTTTCGAGAAAACGGGAGGTGACGGATAAAAGAATTAACCGTTTAATAGTCGGTGAGAATCGCCACGCCAAGACGGTTGAAGTCAACCTCATGGACGGTCTTCTTGCTCGCGTGGCCGTAGAACGGCTTGAACTTCTTGATGGCTTCCTTGCGTGACTGAGCCCAGCACAGCGCAACATCATCGGTGTACTCGTGCCCGTCCATCGCGTTGGGCAGCGTGTAGGCGTACAGGCGCAACGGCCCCATGTCCTTCATGGCGAATCCTTTCGACGGTTCAACGATAGCAAAAATGCCCCCACCCCGAAGGGTGAGGGCAAAATCAATGGGTAAATACTCGACTTGCAAGAGACAGGGGCCTTAAATCGCCTTAGAACAAGCCGTTTACCTGCGGAAACGCTGCCGCGCTAAATCTGCTTGATGTACTGCTTGATGAGGCTTACGGCGTTGTTCACGCCGTCAATGATGGTCTGAATGCGGTTGGTCTTAGCCGCGCTCGTATCTGCTGGCTTGCCCTCCGGCTTGCCAACGATGGCGTCGCGCACGTCACGCAGGATGCGGTATGCGTCCACGTTCTCGTACTTGGTATTGCGGTAGCTCCACACCTTGACGGGGGTCTTCGCCACTTCCTCCTGCACGATGGTGCGAATCTTCTTCAGGTCAGCTTCGGTCATTTCGTCCTCCGTATCATAGTAAGGTCTGATGCCGTACAGAATCACGCTCGCGTCACGCCAGCATCGGCGCACGGCATTGCTCGCGTTGCCCTCAATCGTCATGTAGTAGCCCGCATCCAAGCGCTGCTCCACAAAGCCCACGTGGTCACCGCTGCCGTCGCTCTCCCAATCGAAGTTGATAACGTCACCTGGTTGCAGGTCGTAGGCTTCGACGCGCCGCCCGTTCGCCTGCCAGCGACCGTCGAACGCGCACGCGGACGGGAAGCCCTCGCACTGGATGCCCAGCGTGCCGAGCGCCCACGTGATGAAGCAGGCGCAGTAGGGCGTGCTCCATCCGTCGGAGTAAGCCCACGTGCCGCGCCAGTAGTAGTCCCAATATTTCTTGCCGCTGGTGTTGCCCACTTCTGGGCGGATGAGCGCAAGCAGGTCATTGACGGATGCCATCAAGCACCTCCATGAGTCCGTGGAGCTTGCCCTTCGTGGCCGTCGTGTCGGGCGTGCCATCGTCCACTACGTCATCACGGATATCGCGCAGGATTCGGTACGCATCGGCCGTCTCGTAGGTCGCGTTGCGGTAGCCCCAGACCTTCGCGCCGATGTTCGCCAGCTCGGAATCGCGGCAACGTCCTCGTCCGTCAGCTCGTCGGCCTCATCGCTGTAGTCGTAGTGGTAGGCAGTTGTCCAGTGCGACGGATAGTACCGTGCAAGCCTGACCTCCGTGCCGTCTTGGTCACCTGCCACGCCGTCCAAGCCGCCGCAGTAATCGCCGTGGTGAGCTTCGCCTATGTAGCCGTCACCGAGGTAAAGCGCGGTGTGACCCTTGACCCAGAGCACGTCACCGCGCTGTACGTTGTGGACGCTGACCTCAACGAAGCCATGGGAGAGCAGCACGCCCGCCTCATTACCCGTCCACAGGTAATCCTGCCAATAGCCGCCAAGCACGCCCGCAGCCTCGTAGCATCGGCGCACGAGCTCGCTGCAATCGGTGTCGCCGCCCGCGATGGTCACCTGCGACCCGTCAGAGAGCGTGATGAGCTCCGTGCCGTTCGGTGCGCGATGCACCTGCGAGTAGCCATGCGCGTCATGGTTGCAGTAGTGCTCCATCACTTGCGCGGCGATTTCGCGCCTAAGCATCCGTTTCCTTCGCGGTGGCCGCGCTTACACCGATGATCGCACCAAGGAAGGTGGCGACGGCGTTTATGGTGAGCACGATTGCGTCAACGCTGGGCAGTCCCCACGCGGGACCTACAGTCGCAATCAGAACCGCAAGCGCAGGCAGAAACAGACACGCCGTCCACTTGCAAGCCTGATAAAGAGAGTCAGGGATGATGTAAGTCATGGTTCCTCCTAATCGATGTTCCTATCTGGAAGCTGGTTTATTTTCGACCTGTAGGTGTCAATGAGTCCGTTAAAGCCAAGCGCCGAATACCTGTCGTGCATATCGCACCACGAGGCCCGCTCTTCTGGGGTTATCCATCCGCGCTCGAAATACT
>CACYAX010000312.1 GCA_902772435.1 uncultured Coriobacteriaceae bacterium
GCCTCGACGAGGTGCTTTGCGTGGAGGAGCTTGATCCGGTCATCGAGCGCGCGCTCATCGAGACCTGCGGCAAGGTGGGCATCTCGGTGCGCATCCGTGGCAAGCTCACGGGCGACGTGAAGCCCTCGGGCGAGAACTCGGTCGACTACGTGGCCACGGTACTCGACGGCTTCCTCGGTCGTGCGGCTGACCCCAAGCCGGCGACGCCCGCGCCTCCGCAGCTGCCCGTGCGCCCGCCCGTGCTCTGCGCGGGATGTCCGCACCGCGCGAGCTTCTACGCGGTCAAGGTGGCCATGCGCGGCCAGAAGACGCTCTTCTGCGGCGACATCGGCTGCTACACGCTCGGCAACGCCCAGCCGCTTGACATGTGCGACACCTGCCTCTGCATGGGTGCCGGCATCAACATCGCCCAGGGCGTCTACCACGTGGAGCCCGACACCAAGGCCTTCGCCTTCGTGGGCGACTCCACCTTCTTCGCCTCGGGCATCACGGGCACCGCCAACGCCTTCTACAACCAGGCCGACATGACCCTCGTCGTGCTCGACAACTCCACCACCGCCATGACCGGCCACCAGCCCCATCCGGGCACGGGCCGCACCATCCGTGGCGACGTGGTGGAGGCCGTGAGCATCGAGCGCGTGCTGCGCGCCATCGGCCTCACCACGGTGGAGACCGTGAACCCGCTCGACCACAAGCTCGCCGTCGAGACGGTAGTCACCCTGCGTCGCGCTCGTCAAGCCGGCCAACCGCAGCCATGTTGACGCCGAGAAATGCATCGGCTGCAAGCGCTGCGTGAACCAGCTCGGCTGCCCTGCCCTCGTGCCGCAGCCTGACGGCAAGGTGGCCATCGACCAGTCCCAATGCACCGGCTGCACGCTCTGCGAGCAGGTGTGCCCCGTGCATGCCATCTCGGGAGGGGTGAGGATATGAGCACCAGCGTGATCCTCTGCGGCGTGGGCGGCCAGGGCACCGTCCTTGCCTCCAAGCTCATCGCGAGCGCCGCCATGGAGTGCGGCCTTCCCGTCAAGACGGCCGAGACCATCGGCATGTCCCAGCGCGGAGGCAGCGTCTTCTCGCACTTGCGCCTCGGCGAGGGCGTGGCCTGCCCGCTCATGGGCACGGGCTCCGCCGACCTCATCATTGCCTTCGAGCCTGCCGAGGCCGTCCGCCAGCTGCCCTTCCTGCGTGAGGGCGGCAGCGTGGTCGTGAGCAACGCGCCGGTCGTGCCGGTCTCCGCCATGACGAGTGGCCCCCGCTACGATATCGATGCCGTACTCGGCTACCTGCGCTCGTCGGTGGAGAACCTCGTGGAGATCGACGCGGCTGCTGCTGCGCGCGACCTCGGTTCCGCGAAGTGCCTGAACGTGGTGCTCCTAGGCGCCGCGGTGCGCACGGGCATGCTCGGCCTCAGCGAGGACGACGTGCGCGCGGCCGTCGAGCGCCTGGTGCCAGCGCGCTTCCTCGAGCTCAACCTGCGCGCCCTGACGTATACGGCTGGTTAACATCCACCCCGCGCGGCGGCCTCGCCACGGCCGATGCGCCACAGTATGAAAGCCGAGAGGGGAGGCCCCTCTCCCACAAGCGACGAAGATTAGAGGGACGACATGCATATTACCGACGCACAGCTCGAGCAGGTCAACCACCAGATCCAGCGCCTGATCGCCTCTGACAACTTCTATGGGCGCAGGCTCAAGGAGGCGGGCATCACGGGCGTCGCCTCGGAAGAGGACTTCCTTGCCCTGCCGTTCTCCGAGAAGCAGGACCTGCGCGAAGCCTATCCGCTGGGGCTCTCCGCCGTGCCGCAGAACGAGATCGTGCGCATCCACAGCTCGTCGGGCACTACGGGCACGCCCGTCATCATCCCCTACACCCAGAAGGACGTCGACGACTGGGCCATCCAGTTCGCCCGCTGCTACGAGTACGCCGGCGTGACGCCTGAGGACCGCGCACGGTGCTCACCGCCACCGCGAGCTATGCCCTGCTCCTCGCCGAAGAGATCGAGAAGCGCGGCATCAAGGACAAGATCAAGCTCAAGAAGCTCATCACCGGCTCCGAGCGCTCCGGCGAGAAGATCCGCCAGCGCATCATCGACGCCTTGGGCGTGGAGTACTACGACATCTACGGCCTCACCGAGGTCTACGGCCCCGGTATCGGCATCAACTGCGCGCACGGCCACGGCATGCACGTGTGGAGCGACTTCGTCTACCTCGAGATCATCGACCCTGACACCGGCGAGGTCCTGCCTGACGGCGCGTGGGGCGAAATCGTGCTCACCACGCTCGTCAAGGAGGGCGCGCCGCTCATCCGCTTCCGCACGCACGACCTCTCCAGGATCATCCCGGGCGAGTGCCCCTGCGGCAGCAAGTTCCCCCGCATCGACGTGATCTCCGGAAGAAGCGACGACATGATGAAGATCAAGGGCGTCAACGTCTTCCCGAAGCAGATCGAAGAAGTCCTGGCGACTTTCCCGGAACTTTCCAGCGAGTACCAGATCCGCATCTCCCACCTCGACGGCAAGGACAGCATGCGTATCTACGTCGAAGCCAGCGGAAGCTGCGACTTCAAGGCCCTGCAGCAGAAGATCGCGTCGGCGGTCAAGAGCAGGATCGGGTTCACACCGATCGTCTACGTCGTGGAGCTCGGATTCCTGCCGCGCAGCGAGAAGAAATCCAAGAGAGTCATCGACGAGAGATTCCAGTAAATACAAAATGCGCGCACAACGAGGCGCGCATTTTTGGAAGCAATGCCTCACTTTTTTCACACAAGGAGCAGAGTATGAAAGTATGTCTCTTGAATGAATCATTTC